>NZ_JACAPH010000011.1:155807-155934 GCF_013385805.1 Pseudomonas sp. C6002
AGCCGACCTGAGTGTTAAAAGCCAAATCAAAAACCAGAGCGAAAGCAGAGCTGCTTTTCTGTAGGAGCTGGCTTGCCGGCGATGCAGACACCTCGGTGCATCAGGCACACCCAGTTGATGCCATCGC
>NZ_JACAPH010000012.1:0-24337 GCF_013385805.1 Pseudomonas sp. C6002
CGAGTGGTGGGGCAAGAGCGTTTTGCTTACTTTTGCGCTGTTCAAAAGTGAGCCGCTGTAAGAGCGGAACCCATATCAGCAACAACCCAAATAACGGATATACACCCAAATCCAAACCCAAACCCACAAACCACCTTACGGCAGCAAAGCCAACTCAATCAGCTCATGCAGTTCTTCAACCTCAAGCGGCGCGGTAGAAAACAGATTACGAAACACGGTGGGCGCAACAATCAAATTGATCAGCCGATCCACGCTGGGAAGTGTCCCGGCGTCGTCGGTGTACCGATCCAGGATCGTCTCCAACTGCCCGGTGAGAATCCCCACGCAATACCCCGGCGCCTGACTGCATTGCACATCACGCATCATCTCGCGGCCAAGGTCCGAGCTCATCTCATCGCGGTATTGCTCACCCCAGGCCCGCAGGTCTCCGCGCAGGCTGCCGGTATCAGCCGGCTCACTGTCCGGGCGCAGACGGGCCATCGCAACATCGGCCAGCAGCGCCGCCAAGTCACCCCAGCGCCGGTAGATGGTCGACGGCGTCACTCCGGCGCGCGTGGCTATCTGCGGCACGGTCACGCTGGAACGGTCCTGCTCTTCGAGCAATTCACGCACCGCCAAATGCACTGATTCCTGGACCCGGGCACTACGGCCCCCCGGGCGGAGGCCTTCTTTTATCGCCATGCGTAAAACCTTAACACAAAGAATTTGCTTTAAGCGCCATCCGGTAGCACACTCCGCAAAAGCAAAATATTAGCTTTAGCGGAGCGTGCCCATGTCCAGCGTTACTTCTCATCGTTCCAGCCTGGTGTTTCTGGCGATCACCTTGCTGACGTTTCTCGCCGCCTCCAGCGCGCCGACCCCGTTGTACCACCTCTATCAAGAGGGCCTGCACTTTTCGGCGGCGATGTTGACCCTGGTATTTGGCATTTACGCCTTGAGCCTGCTGGCTGCATTGCTGACCGTGGGTTCTCTGTCGGACCACCTGGGGCGCAAGCCGGTAATTTTTGCCGCGCTGCTCCTCGATATGCTGGCGATGCTGCTGTTTATCAATGCCGACAGCGTCGGCTGGCTGATTGCCGCCCGCACGGTACAAGGCTTTGCCACCGGCATGGCCACCGCCGTACTGGGCGCCGCATTGCTCGACACCGACCGCCAGCAAGGCCCGCTGATCAACAGCGTAGCGCCTTTGCTGGGCATGGCCTGCGGGGCCATGGGCTGCAGCCTGCTGGTGGAGTTCGCGCCGATGCCGACCACGTTGATTTACTGGACCCTGCTCGGGTTGATGATCCTGCAGGCATTGTACGTCTGGCGCCTGCCGGAGACAGTCAGCCGGATTCCGGGGGCCCTGGCCTCGCTATGGCCCACCTTGCATGTACCGCCCCAGGCCCGACGCGCCTTGTGGATCTCGTTGCCGGTAGACGTAGCCGTATGGGCCATGGGCGGTTTTTATCTGTCCCTGGCGCCCTCGCTGGTGCGGGCGGCGACCGGGTCCACCTCGAACCTGATCGGCGGCGGGCTGGTGGCGGTGTTGACGCTGAGCGGTGCGGTGATGATTTTCAGCCTGCGCAACCGCCCGGCGGACAAAGTCCTGCGGTTGGGCGCCGTGCTGCTGGCGGTGGGTGTTGCGCTGATCCTCACGGCCGTCCACAGCGCCAGCCTGCCGCTGTTCTTCATTGCCACGCTGATCGCCGGCGGTGGTTTTGGCTCGGGATTCCTCGGTGCGCTGCGCAGTGTTTTGCCGTTGGCCTTGCCCCATGAGCGGGCGGGCTTGATGTCGGCGTTCTATGTGCTGAGTTACCTGGCGTTCTGTGTGCCGTCGCTGTTGGCGGGCAACTTGACGCGCACCTTCGGTTTGATCGCCACCACCGACGGTTATGGCGTGGTGTTGATCGTATTGGCACTCGGCGCGTTGGTGGCGTTGCTAATGCAGGATTTGGCGAAGAGCAGGGCGACGGCGGGTAATTGATTCGGTAATAATTCGTCACCCTTACGCCTTGGGATTCACCCATGAAGATCATCCGCAGCAAAGAATTCACCGGCAGCCGCGCCTGGGAGGCGCTGGACATCGCCAATATGAACGGCATCACCACCCGTTTGCATTGGACCGACCAGCCGTATCGCTGGCACGTGAATGACGGCGAAGAGGTGTTCGTGGTGCTTGATGGCCAGGTGCAGATGCACTATCGCGAAAACGGCAGCGAACAGATGGCCTTGCTTCAGGTAGGCGACATTTTCTACGCCAGTGTCGGCACCGAGCATGTGGCCCATCCACAGGGCCCCGCACGGATTCTGGTGATTGAAACCGAAGGCAGCGTTTAATCACATATCTACGAAACAGATAACAGTTAGAGATATTACCCGTTATATAGATATTCGATTCGGTTCTACCATGGTCTCAACCTCATGCGAGGAAGAGGACTACACCATGACTTGCCCGAATACGCTTCACAGCAGCTTGAAACCCTTCAGTCACCTGACCCGTCCCCGGGAAGTGATTCGCCAGTTCACCCCCAACTGGTTTGCCGCCACCATGGGCACCGGGGTGCTGGCGTTGGCGCTGGCGCAATTGCCGGTCAACCTGGCGGGGCTGCACGCCGTGGCCGAAGGGCTGTGGCTGTTTACCATCGGCCTGTTTGTGCTGTTCAGCGTGCTGTATGCGGCGCGCTGGGTGATGTTTTTCCACGAGGCCCGGCGCATTTTCGGGCACTCCACGGTGTCGATGTTCTTCGGCACCATCCCCATGGGCCTGGCGACCATTATCAACGGCTTCCTGCTGTTTGGCGTGCCGCGCTGGGGGGATGGCGTGGTGCAACTGGCCGAGGTGCTGTGGTGGCTCGACGTCGCGATGGCCCTGGCCTGCGGGGTGCTGATCCCGTTCATGATGTTCACCCGCCAGGAACACAGCATCGACCAGATGACTGCCGTGTGGCTGTTGCCGGTGGTGGCCGCGGAAGTCGCCGCCGCCAGCGGTGGCCTGCTGGCGCCGCACCTGGCCGACGCCCATTCGCAACTGGTGATGCTGGTGACCAGCTACGTGCTGTGGGCGTTCTCCCTGCCGGTGGCGTTCAGCATCCTGACCATCCTGATGCTGCGCATGGCCCTGCATAAACTGCCACACGCCAATATGGCCGCGTCGAGCTGGCTGGCTCTAGGTCCCATCGGCACCGGTGCCCTGGGCATGCTGGTACTGGGCGGTGATGCACCTGCCATCTTTGCCGCCAACGGTCTGCCCGGCGTCGGTGAGATGGCCAACGGCATCGGCCTGGTCGCAGGCATCACCCTGTGGGGCTTCGGCTTGTGGTGGATGCTGATCGCGGTGCTGATCACCCTGCGTTACCTGCGGGCCGGTATCCCGTTCAACCTTGGCTGGTGGGGCTTCACCTTCCCGTTGGGCGTGTACTCGCTGGCCACGCTGAAACTGGCGAGCACCTTGCACCTGGGTTTTTTCAGCATCGTTGGTTGCGTGTTGGTGGCGGCGCTGGCGCTGATGTGGCTGATCGTCGCCAAGCGCACGGTGCAGGGCGCCTATAAAGGCGAGCTTTTTGTATCGCCGTGCATTGCAGGACTAGCGAATAAGTAAGCGGGATTAGGTAAAGTCGTGGCCTGGAAAAACCAATAACAGCCTTCAGGCCACGCAGGAACACGGACGATGAGCCACCCCTCGCAATTCACTTTGCTGCGCAAACGGCGTTTCCTGCCGTTCTTCATTACCCAGTCCCTTGGTGCGTTCAACGACAATATATTCAAGCAGTCGTTGATCCTGGCGATTCTCTACAAGCTGACCATCGAGGGCGACCGCTCGATCTGGGTCAATCTCTGCGCGTTGCTGTTTATCCTGCCGTTCTTCCTGTTCTCGGCCCTGGCCGGGCAATTTGGCGAGAAGTTCAACAAGGACGCGCTGATCCGGGTGATCAAGATCGGCGAAATCGTGATCATGTCCGTGGGCGCGGTGGGTTTCATGTTCAACCACCTGGAGCTGATGCTGCTGGCGCTGTTTGCCATGGGCACGCACTCGGCGCTGTTCGGGCCGGTGAAATACTCGATCATGCCCCAGGCCCTGCACGAAGATGAGCTGGTGGGCGGCAATGGCCTGGTGGAAATGGGCACGTTCCTCGCGATCCTCGCGGGCACCATTGGCGCCGGGATCATGATGTCGTCCACCCATTACGCGCCGGTGGTCTCGACGGCCATCGTCGGCATTGCGGTGCTGGGCTACCTGGCCAGCCGCAGCATTCCGCGCGCGGCGGCGTCCAGCCCCGAGATGCGCCTGAACTGGAATATCTTCAGTCAGTCCTGGGCCACCTTGAAGCTCGGCCTGGGGCAGACACCGGCGGTGTCGCGCTCGATTGTCGGCAACTCGTGGTTCTGGTTTGTCGGCGCGATCTACCTGACGCAAATCCCGGCCTACGCCAAGGAATGGATGTACGGCGACGAGACTGTGGTAACGCTGATCCTCACGGTATTCTCGGTGGGCATCGCACTGGGTTCGATGCTGTGCGAAAAGCTCTCCGGGCGCAAAGTCGAGATCGGCCTGGTGCCGTTCGGCTCGTTCGGTTTGACCGTGTTCGGCCTGCTGTTGTGGTGGCATTCCGGCGGCTTCCCGCAGAACGTCCAGGCCAACGACTGGATCGCCGTGCTGAGTTACGGCCAGGCGTGGTGGGTGTTGTTCGATATCCTTGGCCTCGGCGTATTCGGCGGCTTCTATATCGTGCCGCTGTACGCGTTGATCCAGTCGCGTACCGCCGAGAACGAGCGGGCGCGGGTGATCGCGGCCAACAACATCCTCAACGCGCTGTTCATGGTGGTCTCGGCGATCGTCTCGATCCTGCTGCTGAGCGTGGCCAAGCTGTCGATTCCCGAGTTGTTCCTGGTGGTGTCGCTGCTGAACATCGCGGTCAACACCTACATCTTCAAGATCGTGCCCGAGTTCACCATGCGTTTCATGATCTGGCTGCTCAGCCATTCCATGTACCGCGTCGAGCACAAGAACCTCGAGCTGATCCCGGACGAGGGCGCGGCGTTGCTGGTGTGCAATCACGTGTCGTTTGTCGATGCGCTGTTGATTGCCGGTTCGGTGCGTCGGCCGATTCGTTTTGTCATGTACTACAAGATCTACAACCTGCCGGTTTTGAACTTTATCTTCCGCACTGCCGGGGCGATTCCGATTGCCGGGCGGCATGAGGACATCCAGATATACGAAAAGGCCTTCCAGCGGATTGCCCACTACCTTAAGGACGGCGAGCTGGTGTGCATCTTCCCGGAAGGCAAATTGACCTCCGATGGCGAGATGAACGAGTTCCGAAGCGGCGTGACGCGGATTCTTGCAGAGACGCCGGTGCCGGTGATTCCGATGGCGTTGCAGGGGTTGTGGGGGAGTTTTTTCAGTCGCGATCCGAACAAGGGCTTCTTCCACCGGATCTGGTCGCGAGTGACCCTGGTGGCCGGCGCGCCGGTAACGGTGGAGGCGGCGACGCCCGAGGCGTTGCATGGGGTGGTGGGGGAATTGCGCGGGAGTGTCAGGTAGTTTTTTGGTGTATTTGAGGGCCTCTTCGCGAGCAAGCCCGCTCCCACACTTGGAATGCATTCCAAATGTGGGAGCGGGCTTGCTCGCGAAGGCGGTAGTGGCCTAAGCGCTGATCTTGAGCCCAATAAGCCCGCAGATAATCAACGCCACACTGGCCAGTCGAAACAGCGCCATGGACTCCCCGAACAGGATAATCCCGGCAATCACCGTGCCCACTGCACCGACACCGGTCCAGATGGCATAGGCGGTACCCAGCGGCAGTTCCTTCATGGCCAACCCCAGCAACCCGAGGCTGACGGCCATGGCGGCAATCGTCAGGGCCGTGGGCAGTGGCTTGCTGAAACCGTCGGTGTACTTCAGTCCGACGGCCCAGCCGACTTCAAACAGTCCGGCAAAAAACAGAATGATCCAGGACATGATGACCTCCCTTCTTAGGTGGGGTCGTCCCCGGATTAAGCGCTTGATTGCGTCGCAGGGTCGTCCCCGCGAAGCCCGGTAGAGTGCCGAATATTGATCAGGTGATCAAGTTTCGGACTTGCCCGCCAACAATTCGCGGTCTTCCTTTTCGCTCATTCGCCGGAAGTACGTAGCCAGGAGTGCCCCGGAAATATTGTGCCAGACGCTGAACAGCGCACTCGGCACCGCCGCCAGCGGCGAGAAATGCGCACTTGCCAGTGCGGCGCCCAAGCCGGAGTTCTGCATGCCCACTTCCAGCGACAGGGATTTGCGTTGCGCCAGCGGCAGCCCGAACACACGGCCGGTGAAATAGCCCAGCAGGAAGCCAAAGGTGTTATGCAGGATCACCACCGCCATGATCAACAGGCCCGACTCGGCAATCTTCGCCTGGCTGGCCGCCACCACGGCGGCGACAATCGCCACGATGCTGACCACCGACACCAGCGGCAACACCTCGACCGCATGCCGTACCCGGGCGCCCAGCAAGCGCTGCGCCACCACGCCCAACACGATCGGCAGCAGTACCACTTGCAGGATCGACCAGAACAACTCCATGAACGACACCGGCAACCAGGCCGAGGCCAGCAGCCAGATCAGCGCGGGCGTCAGCAGCGGAGCGAGGAGGGTGGTGACGGCGGCAATAGCCACCGACAGGGCCAGGTCGCCTCGGGCCAGCCAGGTCATGACGTTGGACGACGTGCCGCTCGGGCAGCAGCCGACGAGGATCACACCGACGGCAATTTCCGGTGGCAGGTGAAAGACCTGACACAGCAGCCAGGCCACGCCGGGCATGATCACGAAATGCGCGACCACACCCAATGCCACGCGCCACGGATGGCGCGCGACTTCAGCGAAATCTTCAAGTTTGAGGGTCAGCCCCATGCCGAACATCACCAGGCCCAACAGCGGCACGATGGCGCCTTTGAGGCCGAGAAACCAGGCGGGTTGCAGGAACGCAACCACGGCAAAAATCAGCACCCAGTAGGCGAAGGTATTGCCGACGAAACGGCTCAAGGCGGCGAGTGCACGCATGGGGTTGGTCCTTGTTATTCGATTTTGGAAGTGCGCATGCGATCAAATGTGGGAGCGGGCTTGCTCGCGAATGCGGTGTGTCAGCCAGGAAGATATCAACTGAAAGGACGCATTCGCGAGCAAGCCCGCTCCCACATTTTGATCTTCACAAGGCTTTAGATACCTTGTGGGGTTTCTTCGCCACCCAGTGCCTCAACCAACGCCGGCAGGAAGTCGCCAAACGTCAGCATCATCAGGGTAAAGCTGGCGTCCTGCTGGCCCAGTGCTTCGTCGCCGCCGTCCTGTTCAGCCTGATCCTGCAGCAGGTCTTCGAACTTCAGGCGCTTGACGGTCATTTTGTCGTCCAGCATGAAGGACAGCTTGTCCTGCCAGGCCAGGGACAATTGGGTCACGACTTTGCCGGTGGTCAGGTGCAGTTGGATCTCTTCGCCGGTCAGGTCCTGGCGTTTGCAGCGCACGATGCCGCCGTCTTCGTGGGTGTCGCGCAGTTCGCATTCGTCGAGGACGAAGAAGTCATCGGCCGGCTTCTGGGTGGTGACCCAGTCGGTCATGATGGCGGTTGGCGCGGTTTTCACGGTCAGCGGACGTACTGGCAGGGTGCCGATCACTTCACGCAGGGTGGACAGCAGGTCTTCGGCACGTTTCGGGCTGGCCGAGTTCACCAGGATCAGGCCCTGTTTCGGCGCGATGGCGGCGAAGGTCGACGAGCGACGGATAAACGCGCGCGGCAGGAAGGCCTGGATGATTTCATCCTTGATCTGGTCGCGTTCCTTTTTGTAGACCTTGCGCATTTGCTCGGCTTCGATCTCTTCGACCTTTTCCTTCACCGCATCACGCACCACGCTACCCGGCAGGATACGTTCTTCCTTGCGCGCAGCGATCAGCAGGAAATCACCGCTGACGTGCACCAGGGGCGCGTCTTCGCCTTTACCGAAAGGGGCGACGAAACCGTAAGTGGTCAACTCCTGGCTTGCACAAGGGCGCGCCAGTTTGGTGGCCAGTGCAGTTTCCAACGCCTCGGCATCAACAGGCAGATCTTGGGTCAGGCGATAGATAAGCAGGTTTTTGAACCACATGGGGTGAGTCTCTCCTTATATACAAAGGGGGGCATTATTCTCCTCATGGCGTCATAGGCCAACCCTCGCTAAGCCATTGGAAGGCCTGAAAAAAATTAATTAAGAAAGTGCTTGCCAGACCATGGGTCGCTCCGTAGAATGCGCGCCACACCGAAAGTGAAGGGTGATTAGCTCAGCTGGGAGAGCGTCTGCCTTACAAGCAGAATGTCGGCGGTTCGATCCCGTCATCACCCACCATTCGCTTTATGTGTTACGCGCAGCGGTAGTTCAGTCGGTTAGAATACCGGCCTGTCACGCCGGGGGTCGCGGGTTCGAGTCCCGTCCGCTGCGCCATATTCGGTCACCTGGAACGCTGAACGCCAGGTACCACAGGAAGCCCGCTCATTGAGCGGGCTTTTTGCTGTCTGGGGTTTGCTAAAACCGCCGGTCTAAAAAACGCCCCCGATCATGTGCAGTGATCGGGGGCGTTTTTGATTGGGTTTAGAAATCCCAGCGGGTACTGACCATTACGTTGCGAGGGTCGCCATAGTACGACGAGTTGTAGAAGCCGATGTTGGTGTAATACGACTTGTCGAACACGTTGTTGACGTTGACGGTCGCCGACACGCTGTCGGTGATCTGATAGCGGGCCATCAGGTCCACCAGCCAGTAGGGATCCTGGGCAAACTTTTCTTGAGCGCCGCCCTTGGCCCAGTTGCTCAGTACCTGCCAGCCTTGACCCTGCCAACGCGCGCCGCCGCCGAGGGTGAGTTTGTCGAGGCTGCCAGTCAGCTTGTAGCTGGTATAGACATTGACCTGATCTTCCGGCTCCCAGGTCGATACCTTCTTGCCGCTTTCATCACGGGCAATCTTGTGGGTGTAGCCTGCCTGCAACTGCCAGCCGGGTGTCAGCTCGCCAGAGATTTCCGCCTCATAACCCTTGGTTTTCGAAGTGATCGGCTTATAGGCGTAGTCGCGAGCGGGGTTGGTTGGATTGGCGTTGTACTCCGTATCTTCCTCGGGGCGGTTTTTTTCGTGAACCTCGAAGTAGGCGATGCTGGAATTCAGGCGCCCTTCGAAGAATTCACCTTTGAGCCCCACTTCATAGTTCTTGCCTTCATCCGGCTCCAGCAATTTGTTGTTGCGATCACGGTTGAACGACTGCGGCAGGAAAATTTCCGTGTAACTGGCGTAGGCCGACACGTTGTCGTTCAGGTCGTATACCAGGCCTGCATAGGGCAAGACCTTGCCGCTTTTTTTCGTATCACTGGTGCCGGTGACCTGGAAGTCTGCAACGCGCGTGCCCAGCAGCAGCGAAAGATCGTCCGTGAGGCTGAAGCGAGCGGTCATGTAGCTGCCGGTCTGGCGGGTGATTTCATCGTTTTTGTTGGTGACTTCGCCCCAGTCCGGCTTCGGGATGTCGCCGTTCCAGTTGTAATAGTCGAAGTTATTGTTGGGCAGGCTGGCGTTGGTGTAGTCCTTGCCTTTCCAGTGGGAGCGGGAAACCGAGGTGCCGACCACCAACTGGTGTTCTCGGCCAAACAGGTCGAAGGGGCCAGAGGTGTAAAGGTCGGCGCTGTCGCTGACGGTTTCACCTGTGTATTTGCGCGCCAGCACTGAGGGCAAACCTGGGCTCACGAAACCCAGGGGGGCGTTGTAACCGTTGATTTGATGGTTGTACTGACCTTTGGCGACCCAGCCATTTTCGAAGCTGTGTTCAAGGGTGGCAAAGGCGGTGCGCGTGTACTGCTGCCAACTGCTCCACCGTGGCCCGTTGTTGAATGAGCGCTTGGAGCCAATGCGATTGCCGGATTCGTCATACAGCGAGGCACTGCCGGTCCAGCTTGAGCCTTTGGGGTCATTATCCTGATAGTCCGCGCCCACGGTCAGCAGGGTATCCGGCGACAGGTCCGCCTCCAGGATGCCGTAGTAGACGCTGGTTTTGCGTTGGTAATGGTCCATGAAGGAGTGTTTGTCTTGATGGGCCGCCACGGCTCGGCCGCGGATGTTCCCGGTTTCGGTCAAGGGACCGCTGACGTCAACTTCCGATCGGTAGTTGTCCCAGGAACCGGCGCCAAGGTCGATATGGCCCTTGAATTCCTGGGTAGGTTTCTTGCGGATCATGTTGATGGTGCCACCAGGGCCACCGGCGCCAGTGAGCAGGCCGGTGGCGCCCTTGAGGATTTCTACCCGGTCATAGATCACCATGTCGGTGAGGGTATGGCCGGACGAATACTGCGGGTCTTGCAGGATAGGAATACCGTCGTACTGGAAGTTGCGAATCGCGAAGCCGCGGGAGTAATAGCTGGTACGGTCGCTGTCATACGTTGCCACGGTGATGCCCGGGGTATGGCGCATCACGTCGTCGATGGAGTTGAGGCCAAAGTCATCCATGGCCTGGCGGGTGACCACCGAGATCGATTGCGGAGTTTCCCGTGGCGTCAGCACCAGGCGGGTAGCGGTGGCGATGGTGCCGGGGGTGTAAGAGCCGGAGCCTTCGGTAATGGTGCCGAGTTGGTTGGCGCTGATCTGCGTCGCCCCCAGCTCCACGGCGCCGGTGGGGGTAGGGTTGGCTTCCAGTGCGTAGACCTGATCACCTTTGACTGCCCGATAACCACTGCCACGCAGCAGCTTTTCAAACCCGGCCTCCACGCTATAAGTGCCTATGAGTCCCGGGCCCGCGAGCCCCTGCAGGTTCTGGGACTGGAACACGATAGCCACGCCCGCTTGCTGGGCGAACTGGTTGAGTGTGGCGCCCAGCGGCCCGGCAGGTATGTCGTAGGCTTGGGCCGCAACGGCTACCGTTTCGGCCTGGGCCAAGTGGGTATTGAGCAGCGTCGTCGCGAGCAGTGTGAGGGTCAGCGGCGCGCTGCTCAGCAGGCGTCTGCGAGGCTTGGAAGGGAAGGGCATGGTGAGGGCAGTCCTTTAGTCATCGGTATACCTTCCTTGACGGGCAACCCGAAAAAAAGCGGAAGCAATGCGAATAATTATTTTTTGCTCTCGGTATCCGGGCTGACGATTATCAGCCACGGCGTAAAGGTTTTCAGCGTGATCGGCAGGGTTTGAGCCAGCATCTGCAAGGTGCGGTCGGTGTCATCCAGGGGAAGTACGGCCGAGACCTTGAGACTGGCCAGTGCGGCGCGATCAAACTGCAAGCGGCCCGAACGGTGACGGGCGATCTCATCCAGCACTTCCGGCAACGGTCGGTTATCCACCACCAGTTGATGGCGGCGCCAGGCCCCATTGATGCTCGCCGTATCGATGCTGCCCGAGAGCCGCACGGCATCTTTGCTGAGTCGCGCCTGCGAGCCCGCATCAACTTCCAGTGTCTGCTGCCCGTTCGCGCTTTTTGCCGCCACGCGGGATTCGAGCATGCTCAGCACCGTAACGTCATCCTCGCGCCTGACCACAAATCGCGTACCCAGGGCGCGCAGGGTGCCTTGGGCGGTCTGCACCACAAATGGCCGTTCGCCATCGTGGGCCACTTCCACCAGGATCTCGCCTTGCAGCAATTCGATGCGGCGCTGCCGGCTGTCGAAATGCAGATTCGCCGCACTGATGCCGTTCAGGGTCAGCGTCGAGCCGTCCGCCAGCCGCAGGGTTTTCCATTCGCCGGGGCCGTTGTGCACATCGGCCATCCATTGTTGTGGATAAGGACTGTAGAGCAGCGCCATGGCGGGAAGGCCCAGGCTGCAGGCCAGTACCAACGCGCGGACGTAGTTTTTGCGCGCCTTCCCATGCCGGGGAAAGGCCGCACTCAAGGCCGCCCGGGCCGGTGCCTTTTGCCCGCGCAGGGCCTGCATCCGCGCAATCACATCTTCCATGCGCGCTGCTGATGCGACGTGTTGCGGGCCTTGCTGCTTCCAGCGCTCGAACGCCTGGCGCTGGGCCTCGGTCAATTCACCTTCGTGGAGGCGAATCATCCATTCGGCGGCTTGTTCATCGATCTGTTGGCGAGAGTCGGGCATGCGCGGCTCAGATGTCCACGCTGTGGCTGCAATGCAGCAGGGCCTGGATCAGGTATTTGCGTACCGTACGTTCCGACAGCTTCAGTTGTCGGGCGATTTGCTGCTGGGTCAGGTCTTCGAGGTAATACAGCACAAACGCCTGGCGCATGTTGTCGTGCATGCCTTCCAGCATGAAGGCAATGTGCTCGAGGGCTTCCAGGGTGGTGTGGATCTGTTCGGGCGACTGGAAACCTTCCAGGGTTTCCACCGTCAGCATCAATTCCTGAAGGTAGGCGTGCTCAATCTGCTTGCGCCGTGCCTGGTCGATGATCAGCCGCCTGGCGGTGGTACTTAAATAGGCGCGGGGTTCGCGGATGGCGGTCACCGACTCGCGGGCGTGCAGAATCCGCGCGAAGGTGTCCTGCGCCACGTCGGCGGCGTTATGGGTACAGCCCAGTTTTCGGCGCAACCAAGTGAACAGCCAGCCGTGATGCTGGCTGTACAGCTCGGTAATCTCCCGTTGGAACGGCGGTTCACCCACAGACATAAGGCCCGGCCCAGGTGTTATTGAGAATAATTGTTAATTGTGGGGCCAAGGCTTGGGCAAACGCAATAGACTCGCGTTTGCACCCAAAGCGCCGGTTTTGCGGGGTGCGCGGGGTCGAAGACAAAATATTTTAAATAAATTGCATTTAAATCATGACATTACGGAAAAATGCTATAGAATGCGCCCCACACCGAAAGTGAAGGGTGATTAGCTCAGCTGGGAGAGCGTCTGCCTTACAAGCAGAATGTCGGCGGTTCGATCCCGTCATCACCCACCATTCGCTTTATGTGTTACGCGCAGCGGTAGTTCAGTCGGTTAGAATACCGGCCTGTCACGCCGGGGGTCGCGGGTTCGAGTCCCGTCCGCTGCGCCATATTCAGGTCACCTGGAACGCTGAACGCCAGGTACCACAGGAAGCCCGCTCATTGAGCGGGCTTTTTTGTGCCTGGGATTCAGCTCAACGACTGAATGCCCGGTTCGGTTTGCACGGGTGCAATGCTGTTTCGCCCCATGAAGGCCAGGACCACCAACGCCGTCAGCACGGTGAATCCCGCGAGCAGTTGCAGCAACGTGTTGAACCCCGCGATGTAGGCGCTGCGCAGTGCTTCCGGCGGAAGGGCGGCCGAGGCCAGTTGCACGTTGCCCATGACCAGGCCTTGGGCAATCACTGACACGTCGGCCCCTGCGAGACCCTTCAGGTGATGTGCCACCAATGCGCCCAATACTGCCATCGTGATCGCCAGCGCCACGCCTTCACTGGCCACGCGGGTGGTGTTGAAAATCCCCGCCGCCATTCCCGCGCGCTCCTTGGGCACCACGCTGATCGCCAAACCATCCATCAAACCCCACGGCAGCCCGGTGCCGATCCCGATGACCAGCATTGCGGCTATGGTCTGCGCAGGCTGGTTGGCCAGGCTTAATCCCCACAGGCCCACCGCCGCGATCAGCAAGCCAATGGCACACAACAGTCCTGCTGAGAGCCAGCGGGTCAGCGATGCGGCGATCATCGGCACCACCAGCATCGGTGCCGATAACGCGAGCATCATCAAACCCGCGTCCAGCGCGCTGGCGCCTTCCACACCGATAAACCGCAGGGGCAGCAACACGATCAGCACGATGTAGCAGTAACAGGTACCGATCGGCAGGAGCTGCACGCCAATAAAACGCGGGAAGCGAAACAGCCGCAGCTCTAGCATCGGTTGGCTGGAGCGGTTTTCGACGAGGATAAACACCAGCAAAAACACCGCCGCCGCGATCAGCAGGGCATCAACCAGCGGCGACGTCCAGCCGTGCTCCGGCGCGAGGATCACCGCCGTGGTCAGGGCTACCAGCATTGCGGAAAACGTCAGTACACCAGCGGTGTCCAGCCGCATCGCTTGCGGGTCGCGGCTTTCACGCATTTTGGGCGCGGCAAACAGCAGCGAAATACCGGCCAATAATGCAGTGCCGAGAAAAATCGAGCGCCAGCCCCAGTGCTCGATCAGCACCCCCGACAGCAATGGCCCAAACGCCAGGCCTGCACCGAATGTGGTGCCCAGCAAGCTGAAGGCGCGGGTGCGGGCATGGCCGTCAAACTCCTGGGCCAGCGCCGCACAGCCACTGGCCAATGCCGTAGCCGCCGCGACGCCCTGCACGCCACGCAACACATCCAGCCAGAAAATCCCCGGTGCCACTGCCAGCAGCAAGGAGACCACGGTAAACAGCGCCATGCCCCACAAGAAAAGACGCTTTCTCCCATAGAGGTCGGCGAGGGTGCCGGCGGCCATTAACAGGCTGCCGAAACTCAGCATGAATGCGTTGGTGATCCACGCCAGCTGGCTGGGCTGGGCGGCAAATGCCTGGCCGATAAAGGGCGTGGCGACGGCGCCGCCGGTAAAGCTCATGGGCAATACCAGGGCGGCCAGGCAAATGGCCGCCAGGATGGAATATCGGCCATGGGCGGGCGCAGATTCGGTTGTCGTGTTCATAGGGGCATTCCCGCGAGTTTGAAGATTAAAAGACTCTAATCAGGATGCAATCACGGATAAATGGGCTTACATTCCGTTCATAACGGACTGGATGGATGCAATGACGTGACCGATAACTTGAGCGGCGTGATCGCCTTCGTGAAAACGGCAGAGGCCCTGAGCTTCACCGGCGCGGCCCGGGCGATGGGGATTTCCGCTTCGGCGGTGGGCAAGAATGTCGCCAAGCTTGAGGCGTCACTGAATGTGCGGCTGTTGCACCGCAGTACGCGCAAGGTCAGCCTCACCGCCGAAGGCCAATTGTTCTACGAGCGCAGTCGGAAAATTCTCGACGACCTGCAAGACGCCCGCGCCATGCTTTCCCATGCGATGCAGGCACCCCGGGGCAAACTGCGGGTCAGCCTGCCCACCATCGGTTATCGCTTTCTCTTTCCGCACATGAGGGCGTTCCGCAAAGCCTACCCCGAGATCGAGCTGGAGCTGGATTTCAACGACCATCTGGTGGACGTGATCGAGGAGGGCTTCGACGTGGTCATCCGCAGCGGTGGCCTGGCGGACTCGACCCTGATGGCCCGCAAACTGGGACCGTTCAGGTTTGTGCTGTGCGCATCACCCGAGTACCTGCGGGCCAACGGTCGGCCAGAGTCCCTGAGCGAACTGGAGCATCACCCGTGCTTGCGTTACCGCTTCGCCACCACCGGCAAAATCATGGACTGGACCTTGTCCGCCAACCCGGCCATCACCCAATTGCGCCTGCCCACCGCGCTGACCCTGAACAACATGGAGGCCATGCTCCGGGCCGCGATGGACGGCCATGGGATCGCCTACGTGCCAGACTTCCTGGCCCGCGAAGCACTCGCCCAAGGCCAGCTGGAAACCGTGCTCGACGGCCATTCCGATGACCAGGGCCAGTTCTGGGCCCTGTGGCCGTCCAGCCGGCACCTCTCGCCGAAAATTCGCGTGTTTGTCGACTTCGCCGCCGCGCACCTGTTCACAAGCCCACCAGTCGGTAGCCCACCTGCAACTCGGTGATGAAGTACTGCGGCTGGGCCGGGTCCGCCTCCAGCTTCTGCCGCAGGTGCGCCATGTGCACCCGCAGGTAGTGGGCGCGGTCCACGTAATCCAGGCCCCACACCTCGAGCAATAACTGCCGATGGGTCAGCACCCGGCTCTGCCCGCGAATCATCGCGCACAGCAGGCGGTATTCGATGGGCGTCAGGTGCACCGGCAGGCCTTGGCGCCACACTTCATGGGTCGCCAGGTCCACCTCGATATCGCCAAACGCCACCTTGCTGGTGGCCGCCACGGTGCCGGTCTGCCCATGACGGCGTAGTTGCGCACGGATGCGCGCGAGCAACTCGGGTACGCCGAAGGGTTTGGTCAGGTAGTCATCGGCGCCGGCGTCCAGGGCGGCGACTTTTTCCTCTTCGCGATCCCGTGCCGACAACACCAGGATCGGCACCGCCAGCCATCCCCGCAGCTCGCTGATCAGCTGTTTGCCGTCGCCGTCCGGCAGGCCGAGGTCGACGATCACCAGGTCCGGCTGACGGCTGGAAGCGTGGATCAACGCGCGTTTGACGCTGTCGGCCTCGAACACCTGGAAGCCCTCATCCTGCAGGGCGATGCCGACAAAACGGCGGATATTGGCCTCGTCTTCAACAATCAGAATGCGTGCAGTGCTCATAGGGCGTCCATTGGGGGCGGAGTACCCGCCGGTAAAGTGATGACGAAATGCATGCCGCGCTCGCTGCCGGGTCTGGCTTCGATGCGCCCGCCGTGGGCTTCGACGATGCGCTTGGCCAGGGCCAGGCCCAGGCCGATTCCGGCGACCGAGGATTCCTGCTGGCCACGGGCAAACGGTTCGAACAGATTGGCCGGCGCGCTGCCCGGGCCGGTGTCGCTGACTTCCAGCAGGATGCTGTCGGAAACGGAACGGGCGGTAACGGTGATGACCGTGCCAGGCGGGGTGTATTTGGCGGCGTTGTCCAGCAGGTTGACCAGCACCCGTTCGATCAGCAGCGCGTCGACTTCCACCAGCGGTAATTGCGGGTCCAGCGTCGTGTTCACCACATGCCGGGCCAGTGGTTCACGCAACTGGCGCAGGGCGCTGCCGACGATCTCTTCCAGCAAATGCCATTGCCGGTTGAGTCGCACACCGCGCTCCTGCATGCGGGCCATGTCCAGCAGGTTTTCGATCAAGCGTTGCATCGAAGTCGCCTGCTCATGAATACCGTGCAGCAACGCGGTCAGCGGCCCCGGCGGCGCATGGGGCAGGGCGGTGTCGGCGGCGCCGATCAGGGTGGTCAAGGGGGTGCGCAGGTCGTGGGAAATCGCCGCGAGCAAGGTGTTGCGCATTTTCTCGCCTTCCATCTGCACCATCGTGCTTTGCGCCACTTCGACGAAGTGCACGCGCTCCAGGGCAATCGCCAATTGGCTCATGCAGGCTTCCAGCAGGCGGCGCTCTTCGGGCTCGTTGAGGCGTTCGCTTTGCGCCAGTTCCAGCACCAGCACACCGCGCACGCGCATCGGCGCCTTGAGCGGCAGGTAGCAGCCCTTGGCGGCGGACAAGGTGTCGGTGCCCTGGCCGGCGGACTGGCCGTGGTCGTAGGTCCATTGGGCGATGCTGTCGTCGATCGGCAGCCCGCCCGCGCCCACGCTGTGCACGCCGTCGGCGGCGTCCGGCAAGGCCAGGCCGACCCGCGCCTCGAACACGCCGCTGAAAGTGCGCAGCGCCACTTCGCTGATCTGCTCCACGGTCAACGCGGCCGACAGGTCCCGGGCCAGGCGCGCCAGTGAGGTTGCGCGGCGTTCTCGAGCGGCGGCGGTGCGCGCTTCGTGGCGCAGGCGGGCGGTGAGTTGCCCGGTGATCAGGGCGATGCCGAGCATCAGCGCGAAGGTGAAGAAATACTGGGTGTCGTTGACGGTAAACGAGTAGCGCGGCTGGACGAAAAAGAAGTCGAAACACAGCACCGCGAGCATCGCTGCCCATACGCCGGGGCCGCGTCCAAACCGCAGGGCCACCAGCACCACCGTGAGCAGGAACAGCATCACCACGTTGGCCAGGTCGAACACCTGCAGCAGCAGCGCGGCGATGGCGCTGGCGGTGAAACAGGCGAGTGTGGACCAGAGGTAGGCCAGGGTTCTGCCGGGCGCTGGCGTAGGTTTTTCAATGGCAGGAACAGTGCCCGGCAGTACGCCATGGGCGATCACGATCTGGTCGATCTGCGGATGGTGCCGGCTGATCCGGTCGCTCACCGACTGATGCCAGAACCGCCATGCCCGGCGCGGATGATGGCCGAGCACCAGGCGATTGGCGTTGTGTTCCCGGGCACAGGCGGCCAGTGCTTCGGCGACGTCCATGCCCGGTAGCGTAGCGGTGTCGGCGCCGAATTCGCTGGCCAGGGCCAGGGTTTTCATTGCTGTGAGATAACGCTTGGCGCCGCGGCCCTGAGCTGCCGCGACGTGCACCACGATCCAGTCCGCCTCGAGCTTTTGCGCCAGGCGCGCGGCTTCTCGCACCAGGCGCTCATCACCGGCGTCACCGGCCACGCCTACCAGCAACCGCTCGCGGGCGGGCCACAGGGTCTTGATCGACTGTTCGCGACGGTACACGCGCATCTGCGTGTCGACCCGGTCGGCCGTGCGGCGCAGGGCCAGTTCCCGCAGGGCGAGCAGGTTGCCCTTGCGGAAAAAGTGCCGCGAGGCGCGCTCGGCCTGGGGCCCCAGGTACACCTTGCCGTCCTTCAAGCGTTGCAGCAGATCATCCGGCGGCAGGTCCACGACGACCACTTCGTGGGCATTGTCGAACACGTGGTCCGGTACGGTTTCCCGCACGCGAATACCGATGATCCCGCTCACCAGATCGTTAAGGCTTTCCAGGTGCTGGACGTTGAGGGTGGTCCACACATCGATGCCGGCGCTGAGCAGTTCTTCCACGTCTTGCCAGCGTTTCGGGTGGCGCGAGCCGGGCACGTTGCTGTGGGCCAGTTCATCCACCAGCAGCACGGCGGGATGGCGTTGCAGGGCCGCGTCGAGGTCGAATTCGGTGAGGGTGAAATCGTGATGCAGGCGGTGGGCGCGGGGCAGTTGTTCGAGGCCGTTGAGCAGGTCGGCGGTTTCCTGGCGGCCGTGGGTTTCCACCACGCCGGCGAGTACGTCGCGCCCCAGGCTGACTTCCCGTTGCGCCGCGTCAAGCATGGCGCAGGTCTTGCCCACCCCGGCGTTGGAGCCGAAGTAGATACGCAGTTTGCCGCGCAAGGCGGCCTGTTCTTCCTGCTGGACCCGGGCGAGAAGGGCGTCGGGGTCGGGGCGTTCTTCGTTTAATGCGGGCATGTCATTCCTGGTCAATGCGGTTCAATGGTGGGAGCGGGCTTGCTCGCGAAAGCGGTGTGTCAGTGACAGTCGAGTTGGCTGACACTCCGTATTCGCGAGCAAGCCCGCTCCCACATTGGGTTTGCGGTGCTACACGAGACCCAGCCCGGTCAGCACCAGGTCAATCAGCTTGATCCCGGCAAACGGTACCAGCACCCCGCCCAGGCCATAGATCAGCAGGTTGCGATTGAGCAATGCCGCCGCGCCAATCGCCCGGTACGTCACGCCGCGCAGGGCCAAGGGAATCAGCGCCACGATGATCAACGCGTTGAAAATCACCGCACTGAGGATCGCCGAGTTGGGGCTGGTCAGGTGCATCACGTTCAGCGCGCCGAGCTGCGGATAGGTCGCGACAAACGCCGCCGGGATGATCGCGAAATATTTCGCCACGTCATTCGCCACGCTGAAGGTGGTGAGCGCACCACGGGTCATCAGCATCTGCTTGCCCACCTCGACCACTTCGATCAGCTTGGTCGGGTTGCTGTCGAGGTCGACCATGTTGCCGGCCTCTTTCGCTGCCTGGGTGCCGCTGTTCATCGCCACCGCCACGTCGGCCTGGGCCAGCGCCGGGGCGTCGTTGGTGCCGTCGCCGGTCATGGCCACGAGCTTGCCCTGGGCCTGGTAGTCGCGGATCAGCTGCAGCTTGTCTTCCGGGCGCGCCTCGGCGAGGAAGTCATCCACGCCGGCTTCCACCGCAATCGCGGCGGCGGTCAGGCGGTTGTCGCCGGTGATCATCACGGTCTTGATGCCCATGCGCCGCAGTTCGGCGAAGCGCTCCTTGATGCCGCCCTTGACCACGTCCTTGAGCTCCACCACGCCGAGTGCCTTGGCCCCGTCCGAGACCACCAGCGGAGTGCTGCCGCGTCGGGATACTTCGTCGACCTTGGCCTGCAATGCAGCCGGAAAGCTCCCGCCGAGCGCTTCGATATGACTGCGGATCGCATCCGCTGCACCCTTGCGAATACCGCGGCCTTCGGGCAGGTCGACGCCGCTCATGCGAGTCTGCGCGGTGAAGTGCACAAAGCTTGCGCCGAGGGCGTTGATGTCCCGCGCGCGGATGTCGAACTTCTGCTTGGCCAGCACCACGATGCTGCGGCCTTCCGGGGTTTCGTCGGCCAGGGACGCCAGTTGCGCCGCGTCGGCCAGTTCAGCTTCCTTGACTCCCGGTGCCGGCAGGAAACTGCTGGCCTGGCGATTGCCCAACGTGATGGTGCCGGTCTTGTCCAACAGCAACACGTCGATGTCACCCGCCGCCTCAACGGCGCGGCCGGAAGTGGCGATCACATTGGCCGACATCATGCGGCTCATGCCCGCCACGCCGATGGCCGAGAGCAGGCCGCCGATGGTGGTGGGAATCAGGCACACCAGCAACGCCACCAGCACCGTGGCGCTGATCACGTTGCCACTGCCACTCATGGCCACGGCGAAGATCGAGTACGGGCTCAGCGTGGCGATCACCAGCAGGAACAACAGGGTCAGGCCCACCAGCAAAATCGTCAGGGCGACTTCGTTGGGGGTCTTCTGGCGCTTGGCGGATTCGACCATCGAGATCATGCGGTCGAGGAACGACTCGCCCGGGTTGACGCTGATGCGCACCACCAGCCAGTCCGACAGCACCCGCGTGCCGCCGGTGACCGAGGAAAAGTCGCCGCCGGCCTCGCGAATCACCGGTGCCGATTCGCCGGTGATTGCGCTTTCGTCCACCGAGGCCACCCCTTCGATCACCACGCCGTCCAGCGGCACCAGGTCGCCGGCTTCGATCAACACCACCTGGTCTTTGCGCAACAGCGTGGCTTCGGTCGGCAGCCACGCGGCGCCGTGTTTGGGTTGTTGCAGCAACTTGGCCAGGGTCTGGCGCTTCATCCCGCGCAGGCTGGCGGCCTGGGCACGGCTGCGGCCTTCGGCCAGGGCCTCGGCAAAGTTGGCGAACAGCACGGTAAACCACAGCCACAAACAGATGCTGAGGATAAAGCCGCTGGGCGCTTCACCCTGGCCACCCAGGGACTGGAACCACAGCAGCGTGGTGAGGAGGCTGCCCAGGTACACGACGAACATCACCGGGTTTTTCCACTGCGCCTGGGGCAGCAGTTTCTTGAACGCATCCCCGCAGGCGGTGAGCACGATGGCGCGATCAAACAGAGGTAAACGAGCATTCTTGATCATGGGGGAATCTCTTACTCACTGGCCGCAATGGGGGGCTGGCGCAGAGGCAGACGGGCGTCCAGCGCGAGGTTGAGTTGCAGCACATTGACCCGTGGTTCGCCGAGCAAACCCAGGGTGCGTTCCGCGGTGTTTTCGTTCACCAGTTGCAGCAGTTCGGCTTCGGGGATCTGTCGCAGGCGGGCGACCCGGGCCAGCTGGATGCGTGCGTTGGCCACGGAGATATGCGGGTCCAGGCCGGAGGCGGAAGCGGTGACCGCATCCACCGGCACCTGGGCGTCGGCGGCGAGGCCGTTGTCCTGGCGGTAGGCTTTAACCCGGGCCGCGACCTGGTCCACCAGTTTCTGGCTGGTAGGGCCCAGGTTGCTGGCGCCGCTGGAACCGGCGTTGTACGGCTGGGAGACACTTTTGCTCGGGTCTTGCGGGTCGGTACCGAGGGTCATGCTCGGGCGGCCGTGGAAGTAGCCGGGCCTGGTAAAGTCCTGGCCGATCAACGCCGAGCCGATCACCAATCCGTCGCGTTCAATCAGCGAGCCCAGGGCCTGGAACGGGAACAGCAACTGCGCGGCAAAGGTGGTGAAGACCGGGTAGGCGAGGCCGGTCAGCGCCATGAAAAACACTGCCGAAACCAGCACCGGGCGCAACAGCCCTTTGAATATCGATTGAGTCGTCATCAACGTGTCCTTAGTTGTACGTCTGGCCGGACAGCAACTGCAGTTGCTCCACCAGCGGACCGAGCGCGAGCGCCGGCAGGAAAGTCAGGCCGCCCACCACCAGCACCACAAACACCACCAGCACCATGAACAAAGGGGTTGCGGTGGGGATGGTGCCGGCGCCGGCAGGCACGGTCTTTTTCATCGCCAGGGAACCGGCCACGGCGAGCATCGGCAGCATGGTGAAGAAGCGCCCGACCAGCATCGCCAGGCCAATGGTGGTGTTGAAGAACGGCGTATTGGCGTTCAGCCCGGCGAACGCCGAACCGTTGTTGGCGGTGCCCGAGGTGTAGGCGTAGAGCACCTCGCTGAAACCGTGGGGGCCGAGGTTATTCAGGCTGGCCATGGTGTCGGGCCACAGGGCGGCGAGGGCGGTGAAACCGAGGATGCTGATGGGGTGCGCGAGCACCGAGAGCATCACCAGTTTTATCTCCCGAGCCTCGATCTTCTTGCCGAGGAATTCCGGGCTGCGGCCGATCATCATGCCCACCAGGAACACCGTCAGCAGCGCGTACTGGATCAGGTTGATAAAGCCCACGCCGTCGCCGCCGAACACGCAGTTGAGCATCATCTGCGCAAGGGGCACGAAGCCGCCCATGGGGGTCAATGAGTCATGCATCGCGTTGACCGAACCGGTGGTGGCCGCGGTGGTGGTGGCGATAAACAGGCTGCTGTCGGCAATGCCGAAACGCAGTTCCTTGCCTTCCATATTGCCGCCGCTTTGTTCGATGGACAGCGTCTGGTTGGCACCGGCCTGGGTCAGCAGCGGGTTGCCGTTTTGCTCGGCGCCGTACACCAGCGCGAGAAAGCCTAAGAACATCACCAGGAAGGTGCCGAAAAACACCCAGCCCTGACGGCGTTGCAGCAGCATGCTGCCGAAGGTGTAGGTCAGCGCCGACGGGATCAGCAACATGCTGAGGATGTGCAGGGCGTTGGTCAGCGGGGTCGGGTTTTCGAACGGGTGTGCGGCGTTCATGCTGAAGAAGCCACCGCCGTTGGTGCCGATATGCTTGATCGATTCAAAGCTCGCCACGGCGCCGACAATCAGTTGTTGCTGTGCGCCTTCCAGGGTGGTGGCCAGGGCTTGGGAGGAAAAGGTCTGCGGCATGCCTTGCCACACATACACCAGGGCCATGCCCACGCACAGCGGCAGCATCACGCGGTACAGGGTGCGAGTGAAGTCGACCCAGAAGTTGCCGATATCCGCCGAGCTTGAGCGACTCAGGCCACGGATAAAACCGGCTGCGGCGACCACGCCCGAGGTGGCGCCGACGAACATCAGGAAGGTGATTACTGCCATCTGGCTGAAGTTCGACAGGCTGGTTTCGCCCGAGTACGCCTGCCAGTTGGTGTTGGTGATAAAGGAAGCGGCGGTATTGAACGCCAGGTCCGGGGTTTGTGCGGCCAGCCCGAGTGGGTTGATCGGCATGACGGCCTGTAACCGCAGGATGAGATAGCCGAGCAGCATCATCGCGGCGTTCGACAGCAACAGGGCCGAACCGTAGCGGGCCCAGCTCATGGTTTCCAGCGGGTCGATGCCCAGCAGGCGATAGGTATAACGTTCCGGCAGGGCGTGGCGGGTTCCGGTAAACACCCGGGTCAGCCACTTGCCCATCAGCACGGCGAGCCCTGTCATCAACCCCAGGACCAGCGCAAATTCCAGCAAAGTGCTTAGCATGTCGAGGCTCCGTTCAAATCTTGCCCATGGCGACAATGGCCATGGTTGTCGCGGCGAAAAACACCAGGGAGAGGCCTACAAAAATCATGTCGTACATGGTGGGGCTCCCTAGAACTTTTCGGCGCGAATGAGGGCGTAGCCCAGATAAGCGAACAGCCCGACGGCGCATAGGCCGCTGGCGATATAGATGAACTTGAGTGTGAGCACGGTGGAACTCCCCTGATTAATAAGCCGCGATTGCGGACGCGGGGAGGTTAAGAGGTTGGGTATCAAGTTCGGGCACTGATTGCGGGTTTGGGTATTAAGACGGTGTATAGAGGACGGTGGGGTGGGCGAACGGAAAAATGGGATAACCCGGGGGCGGGGTATCCCTTGAAGCACTGGGGTTTTGCTGCTTTTGATGATCAGCTTATTTGGCTTTCTTTTTCTTTGATTCGCGGGTGGCGAGTTGTTCGAAGCAAAACGCGGCGGCGCCGAACAGGGCGATCATTGAGAGGACGATCATGCCTAACGTTGAACTTTCCACGATGACTTCCTGCGGGGGTTATTGGGGTGGAGGTCACAGTAGTGGAGGGGGGATTAGTTGCTCAATAGAGACGACTTAAACGTTACGGCTGGGGTTGAATCTATACGGAATCTTTACGTGGCTGTTGTGTGTATATCCGTTTTTTAGGTAACGGCTACTTATGGTTTCGCTCTTACAGCGACTCACTTTGGAAAAGCCCCAAAGTAAGCAAAGGGCTCTGCCCCGCCTGTCGGCACCTCGCTAGTGCTCGGCGTTCCCTCACTCCGGCTTTGGAGCGTGGGTAACCTGGCAGGACGCCAGGTTAGCCGTCCTGGGCCAAGGATGGCCCATGACGGCGGCCCACGGTCCAAAGCCGGAGTGAGGG
>NZ_JACAPH010000012.1:24356-35774 GCF_013385805.1 Pseudomonas sp. C6002
CTGTAAGAGCGGAACCAATAGCGGCCATAACCGCAGCAACGGATATGCACCCAATACCGCGGAGCTACAAATTCCGGCTATGCCGATAATCACTGACCGCCTCATACACCGCCTTACGCAACCGGTTAATCCCCCCAATCGGCCGATGCGCCTCCACCCCAAACCACGGATTAAACGACTGATTATCACAAGCCAGATTCAACGCCGGCGTATCAAAATCCTGCGCCGGAATCACCACCTTGGCCACCGTCTCAAACGGCGCATCACTCTCTTTCCATTCAATGCTGGTGTCCTCGATCGGCATGAACTTCTGCGGATTCTGCCGCTGAATCTGCAACACAAAACACGCCGCCACCCGGTCCGTCGACAATTGCTGATTCAACGCACTGCGCAAAAAGTTCGGCAGGTCCTGATTCTGTTCAGGCAGCACATACGCAGGACACCCCTGGGGATCCGGCGCCACCCGAAACTTCGCATTCGCCGCCCCAAACTTATACGGCGACACCGAGAAATACGTCGTCTGCGTAGGACTCACCGGCGGCGGCGCCAACGTCGCCAGCGCGATAAACAAATGCCGCACCTGCCAACTGCGCGGATCCACCCCGGGGAAAAACGCCATGACTTTCTTGCCATCGGCCTGAGCCGAAACGTTCTGCGCATACTCCGCCACATCACTGACGAAAAAATTCGGATGGCTGAACATCACAAAGTCCTGCTCACCCCGCGCCTGCTGATCCGCCAGCAGCTGTTTGCCTGGCACGTCCAGCAACTTGATCGCCATCCCCCGGGCATCCCGGATGCTGTCGAACTGCGGATACGCATTGCCGTTGGACAGTCGCATCATCGCCTGCCAGGTCTTGCCCGGCTCGGCGAACACGCCCTGGCGCAGGGCCGGGTCGAGGTCCGCCAGTACGCTGACCTCGGCCTTCACGCAGCCATGGGCCTTGGCATGCGCATCCCGCAGGTAACGCGTGCCTTCGCGGTGCTGGTCGACGATGCGCACGGCGGTCTGGATGATGCCCTGGGTCATGGCCGCTTCACCCGGCGGGATCTGTTCATCCGGCGATACCGGGCCGCTGTGCTGCCAGGCAAACCACAGGGTGGACAGCAACCAGCCCAGCAGGCCCAGGCCCACCAGCCACAACAGGGTCTTGCCGAGAAACGCGCCGAGGCGCAGCCAAAGTCGAGCGAGCATTTAAAAATCCTTTTCTGCGAAGTCGGTTGGGTCAGGGCAGTTGCTGTTCCAGCGGGCCGCCCAGCACTTTCAAATATTCCAGCAGCGCCCAGCGTTCCTGGGGCAGCAAGCCTCGGCCAATCACCCCGTTGCCACGCTGCCCGGCACGGAATTCGTGGCCGCTGTTGTGGTTGCCGGTGATGCGCGTATCGAACAGGAACGCGTTGGGGAACGCGGCGGTTTGATAGCCCAGGTGGCGCGGGTCGTATTCGAAGGTGCCTTTATAGAAGGTCGGGCTGCGCTCGTCCTGAGGCGAGAGCAATTGGTAGATCGTCGGCACCGAGCCGTTGTGCAGGAACGGCGGTGTCGCCCACACCCCGGCCAGGGGCCGTGCCTTGTAGGCACGCAATTCGCGTACGCCGATCGGCAGGCCGAAGCCGTCCAGGCGCGGGCGTTCGGCAGGTGTCACACCGGCGGCACGGTAGGCGTGGTCTTCGACAAAGGCGGTGATGTAGGCCAGGCCTTTGGCTGAAGAGAGGCTGCGCAGGTCCAGCGGCTCGGTGGGCGTGGGGTGCAGTTCGACGTTCATTTTCGCCAACTCCGCCGGGTCCCATTGCAGGGCGCTGAGGTCGAAGCGGTGGTCAGCGATATTGTTGGCAGTAGCGGGGTCGGTGCCGATGACTTCCACCGGGAGCATTTTCAATTGTCGCACCGGGCGGCCATCGACCTGGGACACCACTGGCACGTGGCAGCCGGCGCAGTTTTCCGCGAACAGTGCGCGACCCTGGGCGGCCAGCGGTTTGTCGATGGCGCCGAACAGGTCTTCGGGCCAGGTGGGTGGCTTGAGCCGTTGCAGGGTTTCTTCGATGGTATTCAGGTCGCGCACCCGCACGCTGGAGGCGTAGCGCGCATCGCCCTGGAGCGGCTGGCCGGCGCTGTCGAAGAAGTCCAGGGTGGCGCCGACGCCCAGGGCTTCGCCGATATTGCGGGCCATGGGTTGTTGGGCCGAGCCATTCCATTGCACCCAGTCGAAGGTCCAGATGTCCCACAGTTGCGGGTAGTCCACCGGGGCGTTGGCGATGCGGTAGTTGTCGGGGGAAATGGCGTCGCCGAAGCTGGCGTTGGCGATACGGCCAAAGGCGTCGGTGCGGCCCGGGCCTTCTTCGGTGGGGTAGAGGCCGCGGTGGGTGTCGTTCCAGGCGACTTTGAGGAAGTTGTTCAGGGACTTCTTGAAGTCCTGGCGCAGTTGCGCTGCGGTCTGGTCGTTGTAGTCATGGCCCAGCACGGTGCGGGCAAAGCGCTCGAATTTCCACGGGTTGTAGTAGGTCGAGGCCAGGCTGGCGACCAGTGCCTGGCCGAAGCTGCCGCCGCGCAGGGTCGGCACGCTGGACGGCAGCACATGTTGCGCCGGGCCACCGTCGATCCGCAGGCCCTGGCCTTTGAAGTTCAACTGGCCGGTGTGGCAGGCGGCGCAGGTGATGTCGAGGAACTCATCATTGCTGCCGGCATTTTTATGCCGGGCGAAACCCACCGGCAGGTTGCCGGGGTTCTGCGCGGTGGGCACCTGCTTGGGGTCTACCAGAAAACCAAAGCGCGCCAGGTACTCGGGCGTGGCGAAACGCTGCTCGGAGAACGGAAGTTCCAAGGCGGTAAACCAGGCATAACGCAGGCCCTTGACCTGGGTGCCCTGGGGCGTGAAATAGTAGGTCTGGCGATCTGCGGCGCTCCATTGATCCTGGTAGTGCACCTGTTCCACTGGCACGTAGACCGGCAGCTTCGGGTTGACCACGTAATAGAGCACCACCGCCAGGACCAGGCCCAGCAGTATGAAAATCATCAGCAAAACACGGGAAAAAATGCGCAAGATAACTATCCTTGTCGAGTTGTAGCGTTCTTATGCCATCAGGCCAGCAGTGCGGCAAGTGGCCATGAGTCTCGTTCCAGCGCTGCTGCCGTCCGTTGCAGGGCCCTGGATTGAATGAAAATGCTTTTAAACACGTGAACTTATCAGAAGTTTCCTGCTCACATGCCGGTAGCCATTGGTCGTGGCCGCCTGATAAGCTCGCGACTTTACTCGAATGCCCTTTTGGCACACGAACAAGGAAATAGCATGAAACAGCATCGGTTGGCGGCGGCGGTGGCCCTGGTTAGCCTGGTACTTGCGGGTTGTGATTCGCAAACCAGCGTAGAGCTGAAAACCCCGGCGCAAAAAGCTTCCTACGGTATCGGCCTGAACATGGGCAAAAGCCTTGCCCAGGAAGGCATGGATGACCTGGACTCCAAAGCGGTAGCCCAAGGCATCGAAGATGCCGTCGGCAAGAAAGAACAGAAGCTGAAAGACGACGAGTTGGTCGAGGCGTTCGCCGCACTGCAGAAGCGTGCTGAAGAACGTATGACCAAGATGAGTGAAGAGTCGGCAGCCGCCGGCAAGAAATTCCTCGAAGAAAACGCCAAGAAAGACGGCGTTGTCACCACCGCTTCCGGTCTGCAATACAAGATCGTGAAGAAAGCCGACGGTGCCCAGCCAAAGCCTACCGACGTAGTGACTGTTCACTACACCGGCAAGCTCACCAACGGCACCACCTTTGACAGCTCCGTGGATCGCGGCAGCCCGATTGACCTGCCGGTCAGCGGTGTGATTCCAGGTTGGGTCGAAGGCCTGCAACTGATGCACGTTGGCGAGAAGGTCGAGTTGTACATCCCGTCCGACCTGGCCTACGGTGCCCAGAGCCCGAGCCCGGCGATTCCAGCCAACTCCGTGCTGGTATTCGACCTGGAACTGCTGGCCATCAAGGACCCGTCCAAGGCAGACGCTCCTGACGCACCGGCGGCTCCTGCTGCCAAGAAGTAATCAGCGCCTGAACACACAACGCCCCGTCTCGACGGGGCGTTGTTGTTTCTGGCCTGTGCGATCGTATGCGATCGTTCCCACGCTCTGCGTGGGAATGCATCCCGTGACGCTCTGCGTCACCATTGCGCATAGCTCAAGCCTAGCGCTAACAGCAAGCGCGGAGCGCCACAGGCGGCATCCCCACGCAGAGCGTGGGAACGATCAGCTGAATCCACGGCAAATTCAACCGAACCCATGCGGGCTAGAGCAGTCTGATAAAAGACCCGAGTACGGGTAGACGCAGATTATCTCCAAGTCAATGAATTCTTGGGTTTTTTTTATGTGCGCAAAAAACGCCCGATCTGACTGTAGGCCTTGTATTACGTGGCTTTCAGCCTGGAAAATAGGCTCTGTTCACAAGGTTATCCACAATTTGTGTGGATAACCTTTTCTGTCGCCTGGAACTGGAGTGACGATGAAAGCCCCGTTTAATTTCACCCGCTTCCTGCCCATGGCTGCTCGCCTGCTTGGCCGTGGGCGCTTGCCGACGTTGCTGTTCGCGGTCGCCGCCAAAGGCTCGAGCCAGGGCAACCGGCTGGGCAAGCTCAAGGACGACCTCAAGCTGCTCCAGGCCTTGTGCCTGGCCTACTGGCGCGGCGAGTACCGGGCCATCAGCCCCAAGGCGCTGATTTCGGTAGTGGCAGGGTTGATGTACTTCCTGAGCCCGATTGACGCGATCCCGGACTTTATCCCGGTGTTCGGCATGCTCGACGACATTGCTGTGCTGGCGTGGGTCATGAAGACCCTCGACGGCGAACTGAGCGCCTTTCGCGCCTGGCGCGAGCGTCAGCTCCCCGAGAAACTTGCGGTGGTTGAGCGCCTTCCTGCGACGCCTCAGCTGCTTACGCAAGAACACCTGAAAAAAAACTGAACCTTGGGAATATCCCCCTGCGCTCTTTGTGGCTGTTAGGATTACACTCCTAAGGAAAGTACTTACGAAGTAAGTGTTGTGATCCTACGGGGCAGTCATGGATATTCAGATAATTACAAAGGATGGCGAGCCCGAATATGCGGTTCTGCCATGGGCTCAGTATCAGGCGCTGTTAAAAGCCGCCGGTCAGCAACAGCCAACGCCTCCCGCTTCGACCATTAGCCAAGCCACTGCCGAACCGGATCTGCGCCCCCTGGAGCAGCTGCGAAGCCTGCGCGAGGCCAAGGGCCTGGCCATCGAGGTTCTGGCGCGCACAGTGGGCATCAGCCCGTCTTACCTGGGCCTGATCGAAAGCGGTGAACGCCAGCCGGACGCTGCCATCCGCCGCAGCCTGGCCTGGGAACTTGGCGTTGCAGGTTGGAGGGACGAAACGTGAGCGTACGCATCAGCCGTCAACATTGGGATGGGTTACTCAACGAGCTGGACCAGGCGCGCCGACAGCGCCACCTCTTGACCTACCGCGCCTTGCTGGAGCGCCTGCAATTTCCCACGCCGGCCATGCAGACCCTGACGGCTGCGCTGGAGCACCTGGCGGCGCTGGATGCCAAGGCCGACCAACCACTGCGCAGTTCCCTGGTGATCAGCCAGGGCGCCAGTCGCCTGCCACGTACCGGTTTCTTTGAATGTGTGGAGCGTCTCGGGCGCTTCTGCGGGCCGTCCGATGGCGTGGCCGCGGCGTCGTGGCACGCATCCGAAGTGGTGCGAGTATTTGAGTACGATTATCCAGAGTCAGCGGAGGCGTAGTGTTCTGGAAGCTCAAGGCGTATGCCAGTTACTGGCTGGCGCGCAAGTTGTTTCATTGGTCCTGGTTCGTGCGACAGCCGCGTGGCTGGCAGTGGCTTGAAGGCCAGTTCGCGCGCATGGCCAATCTGGGCGACGTAGGAGCACAGAGTTTCTACGGACATATCCTGACGTTTCGTGGCAAGGGCCTCGGCGCCCGTGAAGAAGGCGTGCGACTGTTGCGGCTGGCGGCCCTGGCCGGCGACGGCAAGGCGGCCTACCAGATTGGGGTGTTGAGCCTTGCGGGCAGCCTTGGCAAGGCGCCTGATCCGCTGGAAGCGGCACGCTGGTGGAAAATCGCCGCCCGAGCCGGGCACCCGTTGGCGCAGATGCGCCTGGAGCAACTCTGATCTAGAGCGGCTGCGGTTCTGCCTGGCCCAACTCCAGGCTGTCAATCACATGAATGCTGTAGCCCGCCACGTTCTTCGCGTGGTGCTTGGCTTGCGAGGCCAGTTCCGCCAACTGGCTGGCATCGAGTTGTCCACAGGCCTGTGGATACAAGTGCACCACGCCGATGGACAGCGACAGCAGCGCAAACTCCTGGCGCACGCCCTGGCGGTTCAGTGCAACGAAACAGCCCGCGTCCAGATGCTCGCTGCGATAGAAGCGCCGGCACTGGGTGTGGAAGTCGTCCAGCAACTGGTTCAGCCGCTTGCGCCAATCCTGCGGCCCCAGCACCAGCAAAAAGTCATCACCGCCGATATGCCCGACGAAGTCGCGGCTGGGGTCTACCCGGTCGTTCAGGCATTGCGCCAGGCACAGCAGCACTTCATCGCCCCGGCCATAGCCGTAGATATCGTTGAATGGCTTGAAACTGTCGATATCGACGTAGCAGATCACAGACTCGCGTTGTTGCTGCAACAGCCGCGTCAGGCACTGCTGGATGGGGACGTTGCCCGGCAGCAAGGTCAGCGGGTTGGCATAGCGTGCCTGCTGGATTTTCAGCTCGGTAATCAGCTTGAGCACATCGATCACCCGGCCCAGCCCCAGATAATCGCCGTTGAGGGTGATGATGAAATCTTCCTCGATCCGCTGGCGTGCGCGACTGGTAAGCAGGCGGCTGACCTGCTGCAAGGACTGGCTCAGTTCCACCGCGAGAAAGTCATCACTCATCAAGCGGCTGATGGGCTTGCGGGCGAACAGATCGGTGGCGAACGGCTTGAGTAGCGCATCTGACAGCGAGTGCCGGTGCACGATGCCAATCGGGTGGCCACGCTCATCCAGCACCGCCAGGGAATTGAGGTTGGCCTGGCGCCGAAAGGCTTCCAGGACCTGCGCCGTGGCAGTGTGCTGGCCCACGGCCGGTTGTTCGTTGAGCAGGGCGCTGAGGTCGCTGCCTTCGTCGTTCAGCGCGACGGTGGCGTTGTCGGGCTTGGGCAGCATCAACCGCGCTTCCTGCGGCGGGTGTTCCTGGGGGCGGCAGAGCAGGTAGCCCTGCACCAGGTCAACGCCCATTTCCGTGAGCACCGCCAACTCTTCCGGCAACTCGATGCCTTCGGCGATGACCTGGGCCCGGGAGGCCTTGGCGATTTGCAGGATGGAGCCGACAAACTCGCGCTTGAGGGCGTCCTGGTGGATGCCGTCGATAAAGTGTCGATCGATCTTCACGTAGTCCGGGCGCAGCTCCGACCACAGCCGCAGGCTGGAATAGCCGGCACCCAGGTCATCCAGGGCAATCGAAAAGCCCATGGCGCGGTAGTGGTGCAGCGCGGTTTGCAGCAGTTGAAAATCGTCGGTCGGGGTTTGCTCGGTCAGTTCGATCACCACCTGGCTGGGCGGGATGCCGAAGTCGCTGAGCAGTTGCAGGGTACGGCCGGGCTGGTGGGCGGTCTCCAGCAGGGATTCGGGTGAGACGTTGAGAAACAGCTTGCCCGGCAGTTTCTGCTCGCTGAACCGCCGGCAGGCACTTTCCCGGCAGACCATCTCCAGCTCACTGAGACGCCCGGCGTGACGGGCCACGGAGAACAGTGCGACAGGGGAGTGCAACGGGCTGTTGGACGGGCCGCGACTGAGGGCTTCATAACCGATGACGCGTCGTTCAGACAGGGAAATGATGGGTTGGAACAGGCTGTGCAAACTGCCTTGAGCCAGGATTGAGCCCAATGCATTCAGCTGTTCGGTCATGGTCATGATTTTCTCGGGTCGAAAAAAAAGGACCTGCTTTGGCAGGTCCTTCATTTCACGACAGAATGATGTCTATTTGATGACACTCCGAGGAGCGTTCACATTAAATCGCCATCATTTACTGCTTGGCCACCGTCTTGCTGATTTTCAAGTAGTCCAGCAGGATGCGCCCGGTCTCGCTCAGGTAGGCATCATCTTCCGGCTTGGTTTTATCAGGCTCGGCGGCGATCGCGTCTTCGTCTTCTTTCTTCAGCTCCTTGAGTGGAGCTTCGCCTTTGGCCTTGCGGCGGGCGTTCTCCAGCACCAGTTGCTGATTCTCGATGTCGGTGTGCTGCGCACGACGGTCGGCTTCGTTCAGGCTGACGGTTTTCTCTTCCATCAACTTCTTGGCCAGGGCCAGTTTGTCGCGGATGAAGATGAACTCGGCATCCTTGGCGGAGCGGGCTTCGTGATCAGCTTTCAACTCTGCGATGTACGGTTTGAACGGGTCTACCGCAGGCTTGATCGCAGGACGGATGGTGTCCCACGGCATCGCCTCGGGCAGGGCGCTCTCGCCGATTTCCTTGGTGTCGATGATCGACGGGAAATCGACGTCCGGCAGTACGCCCTGATGCTGGGTGCTCTGCCCGGAAACCCGGTAGAACTTGGCCAGGGTCAGTTTCAGCTCGCCATGGTTCAGCGGCTGGATGGTCTGCACGGTGCCTTTGCCGAAGGTCTGGCCGCCGATGATCAGCGCACGGTGGTAGTCCTGCATCGCGCCGGCAAAAATCTCCGAGGCGGATGCCGAGAGGCGGTTGACCAGCAACGCCATCGGCCCTTTGTAGAAGGCACCCGGGTTCTCGTCTTCCAGCACGTCGACACGGCCGTCAGCGTTACGCACCAGCACGGTCGGACCCTTGTCGATAAACAGGCTGGTCAGCTCGGTGGCTTCCTGCAGGGAACCGCCGCCGTTGTTGCGCAGGTCGATGACCACGCCGTCGACTTTTTCCTTCTGCAATTCTGTGAGGATTTTCTTAACGTCGCGGGTGGTGCTCTTGTAGTCCGGATCACCGGCGCGGAACGCTTTGAAGTCCAGGTAGAACGCCGGGATCACCACCACGCCGAGCTTGTAGTCCTTGCCATCCTGCTTGAGGTTGAGGACTTGCTTCTGGACGGCCTGGTCTTCGAGTTTCACCGCTTCACGGGTGATGGACACGATCTTGCTGGTCTGGTCGTTCGGTGCGTTGGTGTGCGGAATCACTTCCAGGCGCACCACGCTGCCTTTCGGCCCGCGGATCAGCTTGACCACTTCATCCAGGCGCCAGCCGACCACGTCGACCATCTCTTTGTCGGCCTGGGCCACACCGATGATCTTGTCGGCCGGGGCAACCTGCTTGGTCTTGTCGGCCGGACCTGCCGGCACCAGACGCACGATCTTCACCTGGTCGTTATCGCTTTGCAGGACGGCACCGATGCCTTCCAGCGACAGACTCATGTTGATATCGAAATTTTCCGCGTTATCTGGCGACAGATAATTGGTGTGCGGGTCGTAGGACATTGCGAAGGTGTTGATGTAGGCCTGGAAGATATCTTCGGCACGGGTCTGATCCAGACGTGCCAGCTGATTCTTGTAGCGCTTGGTCAACAGTTCCTGGATGGCCTTCGGCTCTTTGCCGGCGATCTTCAAGCGCAGGACTTCATCCTTGACGCGCTTGCGCCACAGGTCGTCCAGCTCGGCTTCGGTGGTCAGCCAAGGAGCGTCCTTGCGGTCAACCAGCAAGGTCTCTTTCTTGGTGAAGTCGAACTTGTCGACACCTTTGTCCAGCTCACCAATGGCGAAGTCCAGACGCGCTTTGACGCGGTCCAGGTAGCGCTTGTAGATGGTGAAGCCGGGCTGCAGGTCACCGCTCTTGAGGAAGTCGTCGAACTGCGTCTTCCACTTGTCGAACTCGGTGATGTCGCTGGCCAGGAAATAGCTGCGCGAGGGATCCAACAGCTTGAGGTAGCTGTCGTAAATGATCACCGAACGAGCGTCGTCCAACGGCGGCTTGCTGTAATGGTGGCGCTTGAGCAACTCGACGACGTTAAGGCTGGCAATCACCTCATCGCGATCAGGCTGAAGGTTGTCCCAGCTGTTGGCTGCGAACGTATTGCTCGACAGCGGCAAAAGGCCGATACCGATAAAAAGAGCGAGGGCGGTGCTGGGGAACAAATGCTTCATGCTGATTCGACGCGGGGGCAATTGATAACGCATATTAGGCCGTCTTTGAAGTCGCCGGTTCCATATGGGCCGGTCGCATAATGCAAAAAGCCCGACGCTACAGCAACGGGCTCAGTCCAGACTCACTATGGAGGCACTGTGAAAGCATTGCAAGGCGTTGAAGGTCATGTGGAGTGGCAAGAAGAGCCAAGTCCTACATGCGATGTAGGCCAAGTACGCATTCGCGTGGCGGCTGCGGGCCTGAATCGCGCCGATTTATTACAGCGTTCGGGGCTTTATCCGCCACCTCCCGGTGCCAGCCAGGTGCTGGGCCTGGAGTGTTCCGGGGTGATCAGCGAAGTCGGCGCCGGTTCGTCGTGGCAAGTGGGGGATCGGGTTTGCGCCTTGCTGGCTGGCGGCGGGATGGCTGAAGAAGTGGTGGTGGATGCGCGGCATGTGCTGCCGGTGCCGGAGGGTGTGTCCCTGGTGGAAGCGGCCGGGTTGCCCGAGGTGTACAGCACCGCGTGGCTGAATCTGTTCCAGTTGGCGGGCCTCAAGCCCGGTGAGAAGGTGTTGTTGCATGCCGGCGCCAGTGGGGTGGGCTCGGCGGCGATTCAGTTGTGCAAGGCGTTTAGCAGCCCGTGCTGGGTCAGCGTGGGGTCGGCGGATCGCCTTGCGTACTGTGAAGCGCTGGGGGCTCAGGGGGGTGTGGTACGTACTGACGGCATCGAGGGCTTGAGGGATTTTGGACCGTTCGATGTGATTCTTGACCCGGTGGGGGGGAATTACGCGGCGCTGAATCTCAAGCTGGTGGCGCGTGATGGGCGCTGGGTGTTGATTGGGTTGATGGGCGGGCGTGAGGCGCAGATCGATCTGGCGCAGGTGTTGGCCAAGCGTGTGCAGGTGTTGGGGTCGACGTTGCGCAGTCGGGATGATCAGTTCAAGGCTGACTTGTTCAGTGACTTGAGCCAGCATGTTTGGCCGTTGTTTGCCGAGGGGCGCTTGAGTCCGCAACTGGCCAGGACGTTTCCGATCAAGGATGCCGAGGCTGCGTTTGCGGAGCTGGCGACTAATCGGATTTCCGGGAAGCTGGTGTTGGTGATTGACGAGAGTCTGACCTGATTTCAGATGCGACATTTGTGTTGGGGGGGAGTTGGGCTGGGTGTATATCCGTTATTTTCGTAACGGCGACTATTGGTTCCGCTCTTACAGCGGCTCACTTTTGAAGAGCGCAAAAGTAAGCAAAACGCTCTTGCCCCACCACTCGGCACCTCGCTTAGGCTCGGTGTGCCCTCACTCCGGCTTTGGACCGTGGGCCGCCGTCATGGGCCATCCTTGGC
>NZ_JACAPH010000013.1:0-263071 GCF_013385805.1 Pseudomonas sp. C6002
GGCCGGAGTGCGGGCATGCCGAGCCTAAGCGAGGCACCGAGTGGTGGGGCAAAGACCTTTTGGTTACTTTTGGGGCGTTTGCCAAAAGTGACCCGCTGTAAGAGCGGAACCATAAGCGGCCGTTACCGCAGCAACGGATATGTACACAATCAAAACCCTACGTAGCCGGCCGAATCGCCTTGATCAGCGACTGCAACGAATACCCCAACCGCGACGCCAACCCCTCAGCCCGCGCAGACAACGCCGCCACATCAAGCACCTGATCCAGATCCGCCGGCACCAGCAAAATCACATTCCCCTCCTTCACCGGCAACTCCCAATAATGCCGGTGATACAACCCACGCAACAACGCCGCTCCCAACGGCTTCCCATCATCCGTAGCCCACTGATTAATCACCAACCACCCCCCCGGGTTCAGCTTCTTCTGGCAGTTCTCCAAAAACGTCCAGGCCAGATGCCCAACGCCAGGGCCAACATCCGTATACAGGTCGACAAAAATCAGGTCCGCCGACTCAGCCGAAGGCAGCAATTCCAACGCATCCCCAACGCGGATATACAGCCGAGGATCATCATCCAGCCCCAAGTACTCAATGGCCAGACGCGGCACATCAGGCCGCAGTTCGATGGCTTCCACATCATCCAAAGGCAGAAACTTCAGGCAAGCCTGGGTCAACGTCCCAGCCCCCAACCCCAGGAACAACGCACTCTCCGGCTGCTCATGGCACAACGCACCAATCAGCATCGCGCGGGTGTAGTCATACTCCAACCAGCTCGGGTCAGCAGTAAACACACAACTCTGCTCGATGGCATCGCCAAACTCGAGAAAGCGGTAATCGGCCACTTCCAGCACGCGGATCATGCCGAAGTCATCATGGACCTCGGCCAGCAGGCGCTCGACGCGCTCCTCAGACATTGCAACTCCTAACGGCGTGCCAACGGGAAAGCCGGGATTGTGGGCGAACCGGCGGCAGCAGGTCACGTACTAATTGCTGATAACATGACGGCCCGACCGCAAATCACTCGAGTTCATGATGAGCCAACCCTGGAGCCCCGACAGCTGGCGCGCCCTGCCGATCCAGCAACAACCCCAGTACCCTGACGCCGCGCATTTGTCGCAGGTCGAGCAAAACCTGGCGAGCTATCCGCCGCTGGTGTTTGCCGGTGAAGCCCGTGAGTTGCGCCGTCAGTTTGCCGAGGTGACCCAGGGTCGCGCCTTCCTGTTGCAAGGCGGCGATTGCGCCGAGAGTTTTGCCGAGTTCTCGGCGGCAAAAATCCGCGACACCTTCAAGGTGCTGCTGCAGATGGCGATTGTGATGACCTTCGCTGCCGGCTGCCCGGTGGTCAAGGTCGGGCGTATGGCGGGCCAGTTCGCCAAGCCGCGCTCTTCCAACGATGAAACCATCGACGGCATCACCCTGCCCGCCTACCGCGGCGATATCGTCAACGGTATCGGCTTCGACGAAAAAAGCCGCGTGCCCGATCCGGACCGCCTGCTGCAGTCCTACCACCAGTCCACCGCCACCCTGAACCTGCTGCGGGCGTTTGCCCAGGGCGGTTTTGCCGACCTGCACCAGGTGCACAAGTGGAACCTGGACTTCATCGCCAACTCCGCCCTGGCCGAGAAGTACAGCCAACTGGCCGACCGCATCGACGAAACCCTGGCCTTCATGCGTGCCTGTGGCATGGACAGCTCGCCGCAACTGCGCGAGACCAGTTTCTTCACCGCCCACGAAGCGCTGCTGCTCAACTACGAACAAGCCTTCGTGCGCCGCGACAGCCTGACCAACGACTATTACGACTGCTCGGCACACATGCTCTGGATCGGTGATCGCACCCGCCAACTGGACGGTGCCCACGTCGAATTCCTGCGCGGGGTGAACAACCCGATCGGGGTCAAGGTCGGCCCGAGCATGAACCCCGACGACCTGATCCGCCTGATCGACATCCTCAACCCGGACAACGACCCGGGCCGCCTGAACCTGATTGCGCGCATGGGTGCCAACAAGGTCGGCGACCATCTGCCCAACCTTATCCGCGCCGTTCAGCGCGAGGGCAAACAGGTGCTGTGGAGTTCCGACCCGATGCACGGCAACACCATCAAGGCCAGCAGCGGCTACAAGACACGGGACTTCGCGCAGATTCTCAGTGAGGTGAAGGAGTTCTTCCAGGTGCATGAAGCCGAAGGCACTTACGCCGGCGGGATTCATATCGAGATGACCGGGCAGAACGTCACCGAGTGCATCGGTGGCGCGCGGCCGATTACTGAAGACGGGCTGTCGGACCGCTACCACACCCACTGCGACCCACGGATGAATGCCGATCAGTCGCTGGAATTGGCATTCCTGATTGCCGAGACGCTAAAACAGGTCAAGCGTTAAAAGCTCTACCCGCAACCGTGCCGCACTGGCCCGCTGGCAATTGAGCTGTATCTGCTCAAGCCCGAGCCAGTCGGCCATCTGCCGCAGATTCAGGGCCAGCGCGCGCATGCCCTCCTCGTCCAGCCCCGGCTCTTCCTCGTGAACGGCATACACCGCCAGGCGTCCGGCCGCCCGCTCCGCCCGCAGATCCACGCGCGCGGCAATCCGCTCGTTGTGCAGGAACGGCAGCACGTAGTAGCCATATACCCGCTTGTCCTGGGGCGTGTAGATCTCCAGCCGATAGCGGAAATCGAACAACCGCTCGGTACGGCTGCGCTCCCAGATCAGCGAATCAAAAGGCGATAACAGTGCGCTGGCAGGCACCTTGCGCGGGACTTTCGGCTCGGGCAGGCAATAAGCCGGCTGTTTCCAGCCCTGCACGTCGCAGGTGATCAATTGCCCATCCTCGACCAGCTCCGCCAGGCGCCCACGGCTGTCGGCCGGGTCCAGACGGAAGTAGTCGCGCAGGTCTTTTTCAGTGCCCACCCCCAGCGCCGTGGCGCTGTGCAGCAGCAAACCGCGTTGCGCCTCAGCCTCGTCCAAGGGGGGTTGCTGGAGAATGTCGGCCGGGATCACACGCTCCGGCAGGTCATACAAACGCTCAAAACCCCGCCTCCCGGCGACGGTCACCTGGCCGGCGGCGAACAACCATTCCAGCGCATGCTTTTCATCGCTCCAGTCCCACCACGGGCCGGCGCGCTCCTCGCGGGTCGACAAACTGCCCGCACCCAGGGCGCCTTGTTGTTCGACGATGCCCAGCACCCGGGCGATGGTGGCCTGCTGCTCGCGACCAAAACGCGCCATTTGCTGATAGATCCCCTGCCCCCGGGCCGCCCGTTCCATGCGCCAGCGCATCAATGGGTACAGCGCCATTGGCAACAACGACGCCTCATGGCCCCAATATTCGAACAGCGAGCGGCGCCGCCCCGAACTCCAGGCGGCCTGTTCTAGAATCAACGGAGAGTAATGCCCCAGACGGGAAAACAGCGGCAGGTAGTGCGAACGCACCACCGCATTTACCGAATCAATCTGCAACACGCCCAAACGCTCAACCAGGCGATTGACCTGCGCCGCCTTGATCAACGCCGGCGGCTGGCGCCCGGAAAAACCCTGGGCGGCCAGCGCCAGGCGTCGCGCCTGCTTGAGGGAAACGGACAGTTCTGCGGGCATGGGCATCTCCTTGTGTGCTCGCGAACCACCCTACTGCATCCCGAGTCATTTTCGCAGCGGGTCTTCCCAAAAATGCCGGCGGCTTTCCTGCTCGACATCGCCACGGTTGAGCCCGATGTCCTTGAGCGCCTCATCGCTCATGCTCATCAACAGCTGACGCTCACGGTGCACGGCCATCCACCGGGAACCCAGTTGAAGCAGCCCGGAAAACGGCCGCTTCGCCATCAGTACAAAGCCTCTTTGACCTTTCATCATCTCGCCCTCCAGTGGGGATGACTGAAGTCTGTGCCTGGCGCTATGATCAATCCAACGAATGTTTCTTATGCAATACATCTCGGAGATTGATCAATTGTCCAGCTACCCGAGTATCGACACCGAGGTGCTGCGCACCTTCGTCGCCATCGCTGATCAAGGGGGCTTTACCCGCGCCGGCGAGCAGGTCAACCGCACCCAGTCGGCGGTGAGCATGCAGATGAAACGCCTGGAAGAAGATGTGTTGCAGCGCAAGTTGTTCGAGCGCGATGGTCGCCAGGTGCGGCTGACTCCGGAAGGCCAGGTGCTATTGGGCTATGCCCGCAGGATCCTGAAGCTGCACAGCGAGGTGTTCAACACCCTGCGCGAGCCGCACATGGTCGGGTTGGTGCGCATCGGCACCCCGGACGATTACGTGATGCGCTACTTGCCGGGGATTCTCAAGCGCTTCTCCAAGGCTTACCCGCTGATCCAGATTGAAATGCACTGCGAGTCGTCGCCGGTGCTGATGCAGCGCCGGGACCTCGACCTGACCGTTATCAGCCGCGAACCGGGAAATGAAATCGGCGAACTGCTGCGCCATGAACGCATGGTGTGGGTGGCGGCGCCCTGCTTCTGCATGGATGAGCACAGCGCCCTGCCCCTGGCCATTTCCGGCCTCGACAGTTTTTGCACGCAGTGGGCACGCGCCGCGCTGGACGCCCAGGGGCAGGAGTACCGACTGGCGTATCACAGCTCCAACGGGGCCGCGATCCTGGCAGTGGTGGGTGCCGGCCTGGCCGTCACGATCAATATGGAAAGCCTGGTGACCGAAGACCTGCGCATATTGGGCACAGCGGACGGTTTTCCGCCGCTGCCGTCGGTCAACCTGCGGCTGTTGCGCAACCCGCGCACCACCTCGCCGATTACCGAATGCCTCGCCGAATACATCCTCGAAGGCTTCAAACTTTAAACGTCAGCATCACCGCACACACCGCCAGGAACCCGCAGAACAGCCCGCGTAACATGCGCTCCGGCATGGCGTGGGCGACTTTCACGCCCCAACTGATACTGAGCAAACCGCCGACGGCCAAAGGCACGCCGATCAGCCAGTCCACTTCGTGGTGCCAGGCGTAGGTCACCAGGGTCACGCTGGTGCTCGGCAGCGCCAGGGCCAGCGACAGCCCTTGGGCCACCACCTGGCTGGTGCCGAAGATGCTGGTCAGCACCGGCGTGGCAACCACTGCACCGCCCACCCCGAACAAGCCACCCATGGAGCCCGACGCCGCGCCCAACACCCCAAGCCACGGCCAGGAATAACGCATCTGCGCTGACGGCGGTGCATTGTGGGTAAACATTCGCAGCAGGTTGTAGGACGCCAATACCAGCAGAAACGCGATAAAACCCACCCGCATCACGTCAGCATCGATCCCCACCGCCCAGATCGAGCCCAGCCAGGCGAAGGAAAAACCCATCACGCCCAACGGCAGTGCATGACGCAATTCAATCCGGTTGCGCTGGTGATAACGCCACAACGCCAGCATCACATTCGGCACCACCATCACCAGGGCCGTGCCTTGGGCGATCTGCTGGTCGAGGCCGAAAAATACCCCCAGCACGGGAATGGCAATCAGCCCGCCGCCGATGCCGAACAAGCCACCGACCGTGCCCAACGCTACGCCCAGCATTAAATACAACGCTAAATCTGCCACCCGCTCGCTCCTGCTGTTCCCAGGCCTTGCATGCTACGCAGTCCGCTCTGGTGCGGAAACGCACAGCAACGCACAATGGCTGTGCCAATCTCGCACAAGCAGACGCTGATGAACCCCAATACATTGACCGATCAACTGAGCCTGTTTCTCGACGTACTGGAAGCCGGCAGCTTTTCCGCAGCCGCGCGCCGTCACCCGCTCACGCCCTCGGCCGTGGCGCGGCGCATCGACAGCCTGGAAAGCTCGGTGGGTAGCCGGCTGTTTCAACGCAGCACCCATGCGGTGGTGCCGACACCCGCCGGCCTGGCGTTTGCCGAGCGCGCCCGGCGGATTGTCAGCGAACTGCAACTGGCGCGGACCGAAGCGGTGTCGCTGAGTCATGCGCCTGAAGGCTTGATCCGCGTGGACGCACCGGCGGCTTTCGGCAGGCGGCATTTGGCGCCTGCCATCGCTGACTTTCTCAACGTCTATCCGGGACTGGACGTGCACCTGCACTTGATCGACAGCTTTGTCGACATGCAGGGCGAGCATCTGGGCAAGGTCGACCTGGTGCTGCGGGCCGGGCATATCGTCGACACCCGGCTGATTGCCACGCCACTGGCCAGCATCGTGCGTATCGCTTGCGCAAGCCCGGCCTACCTGAAAAGCCGTGGCACGCCGACCCATCCCAGCCAGTTAAGCGAGCATGACGGCCTGGACTGGGAAGGCCTGGCACCGATGTTCGCCTGGCGTTTTGAGCTCGATGGGCGCAAATCCACCTACCGCCCGCAGCGCATTCGCATGAGCGCCAATAACGCCGAAGCCCTGCTTTCAGGCGCGCTGGCCGGACTGGGTGTTGCCCACCTGCCCACCTGGCTCGCCAGTGAATACCTGGTGCGCGGTGAACTGGTCCCGCTGTTCTGCGAGAACGGCCTGCCGACTCCTGAAACCGCGGGCATCTATGCGCTACGCCTGGAGCAACACGCCAACGCCCGCAGCCGCTTGTTGCTGGAATACCTCAAGGCGCGCTTCAGCCCTGTGCCGCCCTGGGACCTGGCACTGCAAAGCGGCCTGGGTTGACCGGCCGGACAGAATTGTCTGGCGCGTTAAAGATTTGCCCGCTAGATTCGAAACCAGACACGTTTTAAGGCACTGCCATGACCAAGCCCCTCGATACCTGCGAATCCTTGTTGCTCGACAACCAGCTGTGTTTTGCCCTGCATTCCACCTCGTTGTTGATGACCAAGGTCTACAAACCGCTGCTGCAAGCCCTCGGCCTGACCTATCCGCAGTACCTGGCCATGATGGTGCTGTGGGAAGAGGATGGCTTGACCGTAGGCGAAATCAGCAATCGCCTGCTGACGGATCCCGGCTCCCTGACGCCGCTGCTCAAGCGCCTGGAAGCCGAAGGCCTGCTCAGCCGCACCCGCAGCCGCGAAGACGAGCGCGTGGTGGTGGTTGAATTGACCGAGGCCGGGCGCGCCCTGCGGGACAAAGCCATGGATATTCCACAGTGCATCCTGGGCGCCAGCGGGCTGGACATCGAGCAGTTGCGCAAGCTGCAGGGCGATTTACTGGCACTGCGAAAAAACCTGCAAGTCTCCCTCTAAAGGCACCACGCATCAAAAAATGTGGGAGCGGGCTTGCTCGCGAATGCGGTGGATCAGTCAATGCATCTAGTGACTGTCACACCGCATTCGCGAGCAAGCCCGCTCCCACATTTGTTTGTGCAATGCCTGGCTATCAAAGCACGCAAAATATTTTCCAAATATATCTTGCGCGCTAACTATTAGCGCGATACATTCACCTCGCCACTTACTTAGCGCACAAACATTTAGCGCAAACACTGACGAGGAAATCACCATGCAAGCTCTCTACACCGCAGTAGCCACCGCCACCGGCGGCCGTGATGGTCGTGCTGTTTCCAGCGACAACATCCTCGATGTAAAACTCTCCACGCCAAAAGAACTGGGCGGCGCGGGTGGCCAGGCCACCAACCCGGAACAACTGTTCGCCGCCGGCTACTCAGCCTGCTTCATCGGCGCCCTGAAATTCGTCGCCAGCCAGACCAAACGCAAAATCCCGGATGACGCTTCGATCACTGCCCACGTCGGCATCGGTCAAATCCCCGGCGGTTTCGGCCTGGACATCGACCTGCACGTCAGCTTGCCCGGCCTGGCCCAGGACGACGCGCAAAGCCTGGTCGACGCTGCGCACCAGGTCTGCCCTTACTCCAACGCCACCCGTGGCAACGTCGATGTACGCCTGCACGTAACCGTCTGACCCACGCGGTTTTTTGGAGAAGAACATGAACACATTTGGCAAAGTACTCACCGGCACCCTGCTCGCCTTCTCGATCACCAATGCCTTTGCGGCCGGCGGTGACGTGGAGCACAACACCCAGGCGTTTCTCGATGTACTGAACGCCGGCACCGGCAAACCGATGGAGCAACTGACGCCCAGGGAAGCCCGTGCGGTGCTGACAGGTGCACAGTCAGGCGTGAAACTGACGCTGCCCAAGGCCGACGTGAGCCAGAAGACCATTCAGGTCGATGGCCAGCCGCTGAGCCTGACCATCGTGCGTCCGGCCGGGGTCAAGGGCACATTGCCGGTGTTCATGTTCTTCCACGGCGGTGGCTGGGTACTCGGGGATTTCCCGACCCACGAGCGTCTGGTACGTGACCTGGTGGTGGGGTCGGGAGCGGCGGCGGTGTTCGTCAACTACACGCCATCACCTGAAGCGCACTACCCGGTGGCGATCAACCAGGCGTACGGGGCAACCAAGTGGGTGGCCGAACACGGTAGCGAGATCAACGTCGATGGCAAACGCCTGGCCGTCGCCGGCAACAGCGTCGGCGGCAACATGGCAGCGGTGGTCAGCCTGATGGCCAAGGACAGGGGCACTCCGTCAATCAAGTTCCAACTGCTGTTGTGGCCGGTGACCGACGCCAACTTCGACACCGGGTCCTACAACCAGTTTGCCGAAGGCCACTTCCTGACCCGCAACATGATGAAGTGGTTCTGGGACAACTACACCACCGACACCAACCAGCGCGCCGAGATCTATGCGTCGCCCCTGCGGGCAAGCACCGCGCAGCTCAAGGGTTTGCCACCTGCGTTGATTCAGACCGCCGGCTCGGACGTGCTGCGTGACGAAGGCGAAGCCTATGCCCGCAAGCTGGATGAGGCCGGTGTACCGGTGACCGCCGTGCGCTACAACGGCATGATCCATGACTACGGTTTGCTGAATGTCGTCAGCCAGGTACCGGAGGTTCGTTCGGCGCTGCTGCAGGCGTCCGAGGAACTGAAGCAACACCTGAAGTAAAAACCGGCACCCACAAAAAAGCCCGACGCATGGTCGGGCTTTTTTTATCGTACCGGTGGCGCAAGAATTACTTCTTGGCGCGACCTTTGTACGAACCACCTTCACGGGTGTCGATCTCGATCAGGTCGTCGATTTCGATGAAATCGGCTACTTGCAGTTCGGTACCGTTAGCCAGCTTGGCAGGCTTCATCACCTTGCCCGAAGTGTCGCCGCGAGCGGAACCTTCGGTGTAGGCAACCTTACGCACGATAGTGGTCGGCAGCTCTACGGAAACCAGACGGTCTTCGAAGAAGATAGCTTCGCAGACGTCTTCCATGCCTTCTTCCACGAACGGCAGAACGGCTTCGATGTCTTCAGCGTTCAGCTCGTACATGGTGTAGTCGGTGGTGTCCATGAACGTGTAGGTGTCGCCGCTGATGAAGGACAGGGTCGCTTCTTTGCGGTCGAGGATCACGTCGTCCAGTTTGTCATCGGCGCTGTAGACGATCTCGGTCTTGTAACCGGTCAGCAGGTTCTTCAGCTTGGTCTTCATGATTGCGCTGTTACGACCAGACTTGGTGAACTCAGCTTTCTGAACCAGCCAAGGGTCGTTTTCGAGACGGATCACTGTACCGGGTTTCAGTTCTTTACCAGTTTTCATTGCGAATATCCGAAATTTGGATGGGATTTACAAAAATCAAGGTCGCGTATCATATCCAATTTACATAAAACTGTACCAGCGCCGTCGCAAGATCGGTCCGCGAGCCTTGTTCCAGAGCCCATTTCTCGGCGTTCGCGGTCACTTCCGGCCAGTGTTCCAGCAGCATTTTCCAGCAAAGTGCCATATTGCCATCAGCGTTCCAGGCCTGCCAAAGGCCGACCAACGCGACTTTCGCAGCCGGAGACAGACCTTCGGTATACAGCTCAAGGAACGCATCGAGCTTGTCCAGGTGAATGTCTTCGTCCTGGCGATAGATATGCCACAACAGTGGCCGCCCGGCCCATTGCGCCCGCACGAACGAGTCTTCGCCGCGCACGGCGTTGAAGTCGCAGCACCACAACAGCCGGTCGTATTGCTCCTGGCGCACAAACGGCAGCACTTGCACGGTCAACCCGTCGCGCCGGTGCACATCACCTACTTCCAATGACTCGACCCCCAGCCAGCCCTGCACATCTCCGAGGATCCGCCCTTCCGGCACCAGCAGATGAGTGGCGCGCCCATCGGCCGCCAGCACGTCGAGCCAACTGGCCAGCCCGGCGTTTTCATAGGCGAACAACGACATCATCCGCGCACCGTCCACCGGGAAAACCCCAAGCGCCTGCAGAAACTGCTGCCGGGCGGCGGCGTCTTGCTGGAAGGTATCGCGCTGTTCCAGCAGCCCCGCCTCACGCAATAAGCCGCCGGTGCCGGGACGGAATCCGGGAAAGAAGAAGTACTTTTGCACGCCCTTGAATTTCACCGAGGGCAAACCGTGGCAGCCGACCACCCAGTCTTCGGCGCTCAGGTAATCCAGGTTCATCCACAGCGGCGTGCGGTCGCGTGCGGCCATCGCCTCCATGTAGTCAGGCGGCAATTGACAGGCGAACGCAGCGATCACCACGTCTGCCGCGTCGGTCGCCGGCCAGTCGGAGGGCCAGTAGCGCACGTCGACGCCCTCTTGCCATTGCTGGTGCACCTGCACATCAATCTCGGGGCACATGCGTTCGAACGCCCGCAGGTCATCGACCCACAAGCGCACCGCACACCCTTGTTCCGCCACCAATTGCCGGGCCAGGCGCCAGGTCACGCCGATGTCGCCGTAGTTATCGACGACGCTGCAAAAAATATCCCAGCGGGCTTTCATTCCGGGCTCCAACGCTCAAAGGCTCGATTGTCCGTATAAATGCCTCGATACAGAAGGGTTGATCGCGATTATTCTGCGCGCGGCTGTGGGACAATCGGCGCCATGCCGCACGTGCCTGCCAGGAGGCCACCATGTCTGATCGTTCGTTCTCGCTGTTCAAGCTCAGTATCGCTGTGGCCTTCGGCCTGTGGCTGGGGTTTATCGCCATTGTGCTGAGCGTGTGGCTGGCTTCCCGCTACCTGCCCGAGCAAACCGTGGCGCCGGTGGCCCGAGTGGTGCAGCAACTGGGCAAGCCGGAGGTGGTTGCACCGGAGCCGCCGAACCGGATGTTCGAGCAGTACCAGGAGAACCTGCGCAAGCAGGAGCAACAGCAAACCCTGGACCAGGCCCGCAACAACCCGCGCAACCTGTCCAACCCCAAATGCCAGTTCTGGCTGCAACAGGACCAGAACGCCCCCAACGACAAGAGCCGGGCCAACGTCCTGCAATTTTGCGATTGATCACGAAAGCCGCCCATGAATAAACACGCCGTTCACCAGTTGGTTTTGGACAAGCTCGCGGTCGATCTCGATATCGCCCAGCGCGCCGCGCAAACCGCGTACGAAACCGCGACCCACGAAGAAAACATCGCCGAGAACAAGTACGACACCCTGGGCCTGGAGGCTTCTTACCTGGCAGCCGGCCAGGCCCGACGCGTCGAGGAGATCCGGCAGGCGCTGACGCTCTGCCAGAACATACAGCTGCGGGCCTACGATGACCAGCGCGGCATCGAAGTGGGCGCATTACTGGGGTTGGCAGATGAAAACGATCGCCAGCAGTGGCTATTCCTGGCGCCGGACGGCGCAGGCTTGAAGGTCGATGTGGTGGGGCAACCAGTGACCGTCATCACCCCACGCTCGCCCCTGGGCAAAAGCCTGTTGGGCAAGTTCGAAGGGGATGAGGTGGAGATTCTGGTGGGGGGCGCTCGGCAACAGTTTGCTGTTACCGAGGTGAAGTAAGCCGATCAGTGAACCGGTAGTTCAACGCCGTCGAACAGCTCTTCCAGTTCCTGCTTGTTGTGGCACTGGATGGCCTTGGCCATCACTTCGCGCGTCAGGTGCGGCGCGAATTTTTCAATGAAGTCGCACATGAAACCACGCAGGAAGGTGCCACGACGGAAGCCGATCTTGGTCACGCTGGACTCGAACAGCTCGCTGGCATCGAGCACCACCAGGTCGTTGTCGAGCTTGGTGTCGACCGCCATCTTGGCGACGATACCGACACCCAGGCCCAGGCGCACATAAGTCTTGATGACGTCGGCGTCAGCCGCGGTGAACACCACTTTCGGCGTCAGGCCGCGATGGCTGAAGGCTTCGTCGAGTTTCGAACGGCCGGTGAAACCGAACACGTAAGTCACGATCGGGTATTCAGCCAGGGCTTCCAGGGTCAGCTTCGGCAGCTTGGCCAATGGGTGGCCTTGTGGGACCACGACGCAACGGTTCCAGCGGTAGCACGGCATCATCACCAGGTCGCCGAACAATTCCAGCGCTTCGGTGGCAATCGCGAAATCGACGGTGCCGTCGGCGGCCATCTCGGCGATCTGCATCGGCGAGCCCTGGTGCATGTGCAAGGCCACGTCCGGGTACTGCTTGATAAAGCTGCTGATCACCGGCGGCAGCGCATAACGCGCCTGGGTGTGGGTGGTGGCGATCGACAGGGTGCCCTTTTTCTCGTTGGAGAATTCCTGGGCGATCTGCTTGATGCTTTCGACCTTGCGCAGGATCTCGCCGGCGGTGGTGATGATGCGCTCACCGGCCGGGGTGACACGGGTCAGGTGCTTGCCGCTGCGTGCGAACACTTCAACGCCCAACTCATCTTCGAGCAGGCGGATCTGCTTGCTGATACCGGGTTGCGAGGTGTAAAGGCTTTGAGCAGTAGCGGAAACGTTGAGGTCGTGGTGCGCCACTTCCCAGATGTAGCGCAGTTGTTGAAGCTTCATATGTGTCCCTCAAAGCGGATAGACGCCACGGGTATCAGCGACGGTATATAACTATATTAAAGGTTAGACGGATAAATCTAGAACTTTTTATCGTTTTCTACCAATCACACGTCGTCACTGCGTCGACGCTGCAACAGCGGCACCAGGTACACCGGCACCTGGGACAGCTGCAGCACCCGTGCTGCGGTTCTCCCCAGGGGTGTTGCCACCCCGACCGCCTGGCTGTGACTACCTACGATCAACAAATCCACAGAGAGTTTCTGCGACTGGTCGAGAATCACTTCACAAGGATCACCCTGGATCACCCGCACCGAACGGATCAACTTGAGGTCCTGCTCCCCGTCCCCCAGCTCCTCGCGAAAACTGTCGAGCACCCGTTGCTCGATGGTCGCCATCACCGTCGTCAGGCCCTGGCTTTGCCATTCACTCAAGGCCTTCTCATCAAGGTAGCTCTGCAACACCGATTCGGCGAACAGCCCGATGGGCTCGACCACGTGAATCACATACAGATCAGCCTTGAACGTTCGCGCCAGCGCCAGGGCATGTTGCATCACATAGGGGGCATACAGACCGAGGTCAGTGGCGTACAGCATCGAACGAATCATAGAACCTCCTGGGCAGCCAGGATGGCGGGGATTGATTCAGCTTAGCAGCGCCTTTGGCAGTGCTCAGCCCTCGGTCTGAATTTTCAACTCGTTACTGATGCCATGGGGGACGTGACCGGTAGCCACGAACTCCCGGGCCTTCTCGCAATGCCCTTCCTGGTCATCGAAAAACACATCGGCGGCGAAGGCTTCGAGGAACGCCGACTTCTCCAGGCCACCAAGAAACAGCGACTCGTCGAGACGGATATCCCACTCGCGCAGCGTGCGAATCACCCGCTCGTGGGAAGGCGCCGAACGGGCAGTCACCAGCGCAGTGCGGATGGGGCAGGACTCGTCGGGGAACTCGCGCTGCAACAGGTTGAGTGCCGCCAGGAAGCCCTTGAACGGGCCGCCGCGCAACGGCTCGCGGGCGGATTCGCGCTCGCTGGCCTGGAAGGCTTCAAGGCCACCCGACTGATAAACGCGCTCGGACTCGTCGGAAAACAGCACCGCGTCGCCATCGAAGGCGATCCGCAATTCAGCACTGGAGGCCCGACCTGCGCCGCCCGACAGAATCGTCGCTGCGGCAAACCCGGCATCCAGGGCGCTGCGCACATCCTCGGCATGGGTGGACAGAAACAGGTGGCAGCCAAACGCCGCCAGATAAGGATAAGGGCTGCGCCCGCCGACAAACGCCGCGCGGGAGATGTCGAGCCCGTAATGCTGGATCGAATTGAATACACGCAAGCCGGTGTCGGCACTGTTGCGCGACACCAGCACCACCTCGACCCGGGCGCGGCCGAGGCTGGCGTTGAGGCTCAGGAGTTTCTTCACCAGCGGGAAGGCGTCACCGGGCTCGAGGGTTTCTTCCTCGTGGTCGATCTGGTACTTGCGGTACGCCTCGACGCCCTGGGCCAGGTAGACCTTGTGGCTCTCGCTCAGGTCGAACAGCGCTCGCGAGGAAATCGCCAGCACCAGTTTGTCGCCCAATCCCTTCGCCATGGTGTTCCCCCCAATCAGCGGTTATGCCGATCCATAAAACTCAAGGCCTGATACAGCGCCTGCATGCGTGGCAATTCACAACCCGCCGCGTTGGCCGCGGCCAAGGGGCGCGCGTAGATCGCCGCCAGTTCCAGCGGGCGCTTGTGCACGTAATCGTGATACATGCTGGGCAAGTAGTCATCCATGCTCTCGGTCATGGTGAACATCTGCCCGGCGTAACTGGCGGGAATCTCATGCCCGCAGGCGTGGGCGCCCTGCACCACTTCGGCCATCAGCGCCTGGATCAGTTCGCGGCTGGACTCATCCGCCATCATCGCCGTGGTGCCCGTGCCGAACACTACCGAGAGACCGTTGTAAGGCACGTTCCACACCAGTTTATGCCAGCGCGCCTGGTGCACATTGGCCATGGCCTGGGAATCGATACCGGCCTGGTGAAACAGCGCGGCGCCTTCTTCGACGATGGCTTGCCGACCGTTGTCATCGTTGGCCGCGGGGCCACTGTGGTAACCCAGGTTGACCCGGCCCAGCGCCTGATGCTCGACGATCCCGGGACCGGAACGGTGCACGCCGATGTAGCACAGGCCACCCAGCAGGTGCAGCGACGGCGGCAGGTGTTCACGCAGGCTGTCCTCTACGTCGAGGCCATTTTGCAACAGGATTATCCTGGCGTCCGGGGCGGCAACTTGAGCGATGGTCGGGGCCAGTTCGACATTCCCGGTCGATTTGGTGCCCACCAGCAGCCAGTCGCACGGCGGCATGTCGGCGGCGCGGGCATAAGCCTGTACCGGGTGAAGGTGCACGGTTCCGTGGATCGTGCTGTTGAGTTGCAGGCCGCGCTCGCTGACCGCCGCGTACTCGCTGCGCAGCAGGAAATGCACATCGAAGCCGGCGCGCGCGAGCATCACACCGTAGTAGCCACCAATGGCCCCGGTGCCGATGATCCCGATCCGTGGCGACTGTTTTGTTACTTCGGTCATGGCAACTCCTCTGGTATTCGTTTGAGCGCCTGCTGCACACCTTGAGTCAGGTCGCTGGCGGTCAGACGCGTCAGTGACGCTAATATTCCATGGAATTTCCCGTTACACACCACAAACAACGCTGGCAGGTGAAAGATCTCGTAGCGCTCCACTGCCCCGCCATTGTGACCCGCATCTACCCAGCACACCCGGTCCACCGGCAAGTCCCACCCCGGCAGTTGCTGGTGCAGGAAGCGGCAACGCGAGCAGCCGTCACCGGTAAACACCACCAGCGACGTGCCGGGAAGCCCCAGTAATTGCTGGTCGATATCCAGGTCGGTAAGTTGCAGTTCTTTCACTATACTGCTGCCACCGCCGTCAACTGGACGGTGCTCGGAGTCCGTGTGCATGGGTCGTTTCTTTCCTCACCCTGATGATGTCGCTGTCGAAATAACCCAACGCCCCATTTCCGGCATTTCCCGCCAACGGCTGCACACTATCGGCCTGGGCGGCGTCGCATGCAATTGCCCGCGCGCCTGGCGCCAGGGCGCGGCCATCGAGTTGCACATCCCCTCACTGGGCCAGACGGCCCGCTATCCGGGCTATGTGGCATGGTGCCGCAAGGCCGAAAACGGCTACCGCGTCGACATTGCCTTTACCGATGAGCAGGCCTTGTTCGGTGCGCGGATGGGTGAGCAAGTGTGCCAGATCGAACGGTACTGCCGCCTCCACGAAGGCGCCGAGCCCACACCCGGACAGAGCGAAGCGCTGGCCCGGGAATGGGTCACGCGCCATGCCGGCGAGTTCTCCCATGAGGCTTTTGTGCTGCCAGCGCTGGATTAAAGCGGACGTTGCCCATTGTCTCGCAGCCTTGTAACGCGCTAAGGTTCCGCTCCCCGCTGCACTTAAATCATGCTGTGCTCCGCCGCACGGGGATCGCTGGCGGCCGGCACCCGTGACCCTGACGAGTAACACGATGGCTGATTTACCGATCAACGACCTTAACGTCGAATCCAACGAGACCCTGATCACGCCCGATCAGCTCAAGCGCGAAATCCCCCTGAGCGACGCTGCCCTGCAGACCGTCACCAAGGGCCGCGAAGTCATCCGTGAGATTCTCGACGGCACCGACCACCGCCTGTTCGTGGTCATCGGGCCGTGCTCGATCCATGACCTCAAGGCTGCCCACGAATACGCCGAGCGCCTGAAGGTGCTGGCGGCGGAAGTGTCCGACACCTTGTACCTGGTGATGCGTGTCTATTTCGAGAAGCCGCGTACCACCGTCGGCTGGAAAGGCTTGATCAACGACCCGTACCTGGACGACTCGTTCAAGATCCAGGACGGCCTGCACATCGGTCGTCAATTGCTGCTGGACCTGGCGGAAATGGGCCTGCCGACGGCAACCGAAGCCCTGGACCCGATTTCCCCGCAGTACCTGCAAGACCTGATCAGCTGGTCGGCAATTGGTGCACGCACCACCGAATCCCAGACTCACCGCGAAATGGCTTCCGGCCTGTCCTCGGCCGTGGGTTTCAAGAACGGTACCGATGGCGGCCTGACCGTGGCGATCAACGCCCTGCAGTCGGTCTCCAGCCCGCACCGCTTCCTGGGCATCAACCAGGAAGGTGGCGTGTCCATCGTCACCACCAAGGGCAACGCCTACGGTCACGTGGTACTGCGTGGCGGCAATGGCAAGCCCAACTATGATTCGGTCAGCGTGGCCCTGTGCGAACAGGCGCTGAACAAGGCGAAGATCAAGCCGAACATCATGGTCGATTGCAGCCACGCCAACTCCAACAAGGACCCGGCCCTGCAACCGCTGGTGATGGAGAACGTGGCCAACCAGATTCTGGAAGGCAACCAGTCGATCATCGGCCTGATGGTCGAAAGCCACCTGAACTGGGGCTGCCAGGCGATTCCAAAGGACCTGGCCGACCTGCAATACGGCGTGTCGATCACCGATGCGTGCATCGACTGGTCTGCCACCGAGACCACCTTGCGCAGCATGCACGCCAAGCTCAAGGACGTGTTGCCCAAGCGCCAGCGCGGCTGAGCACAGACTGCGGACACAAAAACGCCGGGCTAAACCCGGCGTTTTTTTTGATCGTTCCCCCCGCCCTGCGTGGGAATGCATCCTGGGATGCTCTGCGTACCGCCCTACTCAATGCTCAAAGCTTCGCGGCATGGCGCTGGTGGCGCTCCATGTAGCGCTCAACGTAGGAGCAGGACGGGATCACCGTATAACCTGCCTCTTCGGCGAACTTCAACGCTTCCTCGGTCAGCGCGGCAGCAATGCCACGGCCGCGCAATGCGTTGGGCACGAAGGTGCGATAGATATCCAGGGTCTGCTTCCCGAGATCCATATAGGTCAGATAGGCACGATGACCGTCCACATTGGTCTCGAACTGATGACCAGCCTGGTCATGGTGGATGGACAACGCCTCGCTCATCACTACTCCTCGCGGGTCTTGGTTTCTGACCCCTACCTTACCGATGTTTTTCCGGCGAAGGAACATCTACGCCACCCGGTGCCGGTTTCGACAACGAGAAAAGCGGCCAGTGCCTTGCACTAGCGCTCACAACCAGCACAGGGAAATAGTAGGCGCCAATCGCACAATTGCTCAAGACGCGCTCGTCTTCCGTTGCGCTGGCGGACATAGAAAGGGCCAATCGAGATTCCTTACGTCGATGGCCTGAACATTGCCGGCAGTTGAAGCTTGAGACGAACACGCGCTCTTAAAGTCACCTCAACATGCACAAAAGATACCGAATGGCGAAAAGACAATCTGAACAATAGTGTCAGGGACGATATATAAAACGACTTATGTTTACATGGCTTAACACATGCCAGCCGGCCCTTTCAGGCTGGATCCAATCCTCGGCCGAGTGCAAAAATCTGCATATTTTTTATACAGACTCTCGAAAGATTAGCCAAAATAGATTGGGCGCGAGAATTTTTTTTGCTTCTTGCGCTACGTCAGTTTACTTACTACAAGTAATGGGTAGTATGTACGCCGGCTATTAGCTCACTCTGAGAAAGTAGCCATTTAATAGAAAGTCCTTGAAGGGGAACACGATGAACAACGTTCTGAAATTCTCTGCTCTGGCTCTGGCCGCAGTTCTGGCTACCGGTTGCAGCAGCGTCTCCAAAGAAACCGAAGCTCGTCTGACTGCAACTGAAGACGCAGCAGCACGCTCCCAGGCTCGTGCAGACGAAGCCTACCGTAAAGCTGATGAAGCTCTGGCTGCTGCTCAAAAAGCACAACAGACTGCTGACGAAGCTAACGAGCGCGCTCTGCGCATGCTTGAAAAAGCAAGCCGCAAGTAATAATCCTCCGGGGTTGTTATCAAGCCGATCCATTCTTGGATCGGCTTTTTTTTGCCTGTGATTTGGCTGGATTCCAGACAATAAAAAACCCGTCACCGCGCGAGGCGATAACGGGTTATGGATCGTGCAGGCTTACTGCTGCAGATCGACCGGCGTACTCGACACCATCGGCGCCCCGCCCGGCACACCGATTTCCGTCGGGATACCGTCTTCGGCCGCAACCACGTCACGCACCTGGTCCCAGTTGACCCGCAGGTTGCTGGAAAGGTCTTCACGCTTGAGCAAGGCGTTGATGACGGCGGTGTGCTTGTCGACGACCGATGGGGTGCCATCGTCGTTCAGCGGCGTATGGGCCTCCAGGTAGACCTTGCCCCCGGCCGCGCCGAACTTGTAGGCGTCGTTGATAATCCGCACCGACGTGCCCACCGGCACCATGTCGGCCATTTCCAGCACGTTGTTGTTGAACATGCGGAAGCAACCGTGGCTGGTACGGGTACCGATGCCGAACTTCATGTTGGAACCGTGGATCAGGTAGCCCGGCGTGCCGAGGGTGAACTTGAACGGCCCCAGCGGGTTGTCCGGGCCGGCCGGCACGACGTTGGGCAACGGGTCGCCATTGGCGGCGTGTTCTGCCTTGATCGAGGCTGGCGGGGTCCAGGTCGGGTTCGGGATCTTGCCCGTGATGGTGGTGTGGGCCACTGGCGAGCCCCAGCCTTCACGGCCAATCCCCAACGGGAACGTGTACACCACGTTCTGGCCCTTGGGGTAGTAGTAGAGCCGGTACTCCGCCAGGTTGATCACGATGCCTTCACGCGGGCCGGGCGGCAGGATGAAGCGCGTCGGCAACACGATCTCGGTACCCGCTCCCGGCAGCCAGGCATCCACGCCCGGGTTGGCCGCGACCATCTCCGAATAACCCAGGTCGTAGGTGGTGCCGAGGTCCGCGAAGGTATCTTCGTACTTGGCCTTGATCACCTGGACCTGGCCAACGATATCTTCACCCGGTGGCGGCAAAGGCAACTGCAAGGCTGCAGCAGGACCGGCCGCGCAGAGCGCAGCGAGAGACAGGCAGCAGGTGACGGCGGAAAGGCGCGACAACATCCGGGAATTCCTTCGCAGATCGACGGGTAGTAGAAAATGGATTGTACACGGCTGCCCGGCGGGCACCCATATTCAAAGCTCGAAGCGCAGCTCTGGCCAGATCGGCGGTGTGCCGCGTTTTTGCGACTCGAGGATCGCCCGGCACAGGGGGCACAAACGCTGGTCCTGGAAGATCGAGCGATCCACCGATGACCAGCGCGGCTGGGCAGGCAACAACGTGCCGCAGAGGGTGCGGTCGATGGACCCGCCCAACTCCAATTGACGCGTCACCAGATGCACCCGGACTTCCTGGCAGGCGAACAGATCCAGCTGTTCGTCAGGCTCGATCAGTTGGTAGGCAAACAGTGACCAGGCAGGACGCGACATCGGGGGCTCCAAATCGGGGGGGCGCCACCTTAGCCGAAAGACCGCTGCTAGAAAAGCGTCATAGCAGTGGTTTTAGCGTTGGCCAGACATTTTCCAGCAACTTGCCCTGCGCGCCAACCGCCGGGTGCAATTGGTCAGCCTGCATCAGGTCCGGATGACCACCGACGCCTTCAAGGAAAAACGGCACCAGCGGGACGCTTTTTTCCTTGGCCAGGGCCGGGTAGACATTAGCAAACGCGGTGGTGTATTTCGGCCCGTAATTAGGCGGCAACTGCATGCCCAGCAGCAGCACCTTGGCACCACTGTCCTTGGACTGTTCAATCATCGATGCAAGATTTTGTTTCAATTGCTCGGGGGGCTGCCCACGCAGGCCGTCATTGCCGCCCAGCTCGATGATCACCAGGTCCGGCTTATGCTCTGCAAGCGCCGCCGGCAGCCGTGCCAGGCCCCCGGCACTGGTGTCGCCGCTGATAGAGGCGTTGACCACTTTATCGTCGAAACCTTCGCTCTTGAGCCGTTGTCCCAACAACGCTACCCACCCTTTGCTGGTATCCAGCCCGAAACCGGCACTGATACTATCGCCAACGATCAGGACTGTACCCGCCGCTGCGTTCTGGGCCATGCACATCAAGGCCAGGCCAGCACTCAAAAAACACATTCGCATTGGATTCTCCATGGGCGCAAGCATTCTCACCGCGCGAAACCTTAGCAAAGTGGTTCCCAGCGCGGAAGGTGAACTGACTATCCTGCACGAACTGAGCCTGGAACTGAACAAGGGCGATAGCCTGGCTATCGTCGGCGCCTCCGGTTCCGGCAAATCCACCCTCCTCGGCCTGCTGGCCGGCCTCGACCTGCCCAGCAGTGGCGAAGTCACCCTCGCCGGCCAGGCCCTGAGTACCCTCGACGAAGACCAGCGTGCACGCATCCGCGCCGAGCACGTGGGATTTGTGTTCCAGTCCTTCCAGTTGCTCGACAGCCTCAACGCGCTGGAAAACGTGATGCTGCCCCTGGAGCTGGACGGTCGCAAGGACGCCCGCGAGCGCGCCAAACACCTGCTGGAGCGTGTCGGCCTGGGCCAGCGTCTCACCCACTCGCCGCGCCAACTCTCGGGGGGTGAGCAGCAACGGGTAGCGATTGCCCGGGCGTTTGCTGCCGAACCAGACGTGCTGTTTGCCGATGAACCCACCGGCAACCTCGACAGCCATACCGGCGAGCGCATCAGCGACCTGCTGTTCGAACTCAACAAAGAGAGCGGCACGACCCTGGTGCTGGTGACCCATGACGAGCGCCTGGCCCACCGTTGCCGTCGCCTGATCCGTCTTGAAGCCGGCCTGATGGTCGCGCCCCTGGAGCCTTGATGGCACGCTTGCCCTTGTTGCGCCTGTTCAGCCTTGCCCTTCGCCAGTTGCTGCGCGATGCCCGCGCCGGCGAACTGCGTGTGCTGTTCTTCGCCCTGCTGGTGGCCGTGGCCGCCAGCACCGCCATCGGTTACTTCGGTGCCCGCCTGAACGGCGCGATGATGTTGCGCGCCACCGAGTTCCTGGCGGCCGACCTGGTGCTGGAAGGCAGTTCACCCGCCCGCACCGAGCAAATCCAGAGTGGCACCGAGCTGGGCCTGCAGCACGCCAGGGTGGTGGAATTCTCCAGCGTGATTGCCACTGACGCTGGCATCCAGCTGTCCAGCATCAAGGCGGTCAACGAGGCGTATCCGTTGCGCGGCGAGCTGAAGAGCGCCGCCGAACCCTTCGCCGAAGAAACTGCCGGAGGTGGCCCCAAACCCGGTGAAGCCTGGGTGGAAGCACGGCTGTTGACGGCACTGAACCTGAAAATCGGCGACAGCATCGACGTCGGCATGAAGACCCTGCGCCTTTCCCGCGTGCTGACCTATGAGCCGGATCGCGCCGGCAACTTCTATAGCCTGACGCCCAGGGTGATGATCAACCTGGCCGACCTTGACGCCACCGGCGTGGTGCAGCCCGGCAGTCGCGTGAGTTATCGCGACCTGTGGCGCGCGCCACAAGGCGGCACCGTGCTGCAAACCTATCGCGACCTGGTCAAGCCCGGCCTGGCTGCCAACCAGCGGCTGCAGGATGCGCGCGACGGCAACCAGCAGATCGGCGGCGCGCTGGGCAAGGCCGAACGTTACTTGAACATGGCCAGCCTGGTGGCGGTGCTGCTCTCCGGCGTGGCCGTGGCGCTCTCGGCCAATCGCTTCGCCAGCCGACGCTTTGATGCCAGCGCCTTGCTGCGCTGCCTCGGGTTGTCGCGACGCGAAACCATGCTGCTGTTCAGCCTGCAATTGGCCGTGCTGGGGTTGCTGGCCAGCCTGACCGGCGCGCTGCTCGGCTGGCTGGCGCAATTGGGCCTGTTTGCGCTGTTGCATGACCTGCTGCCGGCGGACGTTCCCCCCGGCGGGCTGCTGCCGGCCGTTGCCGGGATTGGCACCGGGCTGGTAGCCCTCGCCGGTTTCGCCCTGCCGCCGCTGGCCGCCCTGGGGCGGGTGCCGCCACTGCGGGTATTGCGCCGCGACTTGCTGCCAATCCCTTCCAGCACCTGGATGGTCTATGGTGCGGCGCTCTTCGCCCTGGGCCTGATCATGTGGCGCTTGAGCCTCGACCTGGTGCTGACCTTCGCCCTGCTGGGCGGCGGCGTGATTGCCGCGCTGGTTCTCGGCGGCCTGCTGCTCCTGTTGCTGCAAAGCCTGCGACGCCTGCTGGCCCGGGCCTCCCTGCCCTGGCGCCTGGGGCTGGGCCAGTTGCTGCGTCATCCCCTGGCGGCCGCGGGGCAGTCACTGGCGTTCGGGCTGATCCTGTTATCCATGGGCTTGATCGCGTTGTTGCGCGGCGAATTGCTGGACACCTGGCAGAACCAGTTGCCCAAGGACGCCCCCAACTATTTCGCCCTGAACATCCTGCCCGCCGACAAAGACACCTTCGGCGCACGCCTGCTGGAATTACAGGCGCAATCGGCTCCGCTGTATCCGGTGGTACCGGGACGACTGATCAGCATCAATGGCTCGCCAGTGCAGGAGATTGTCAGCAAGGACTCCAGCGGCGATCGTGCAGTACAGCGAGACTTGAGCCTGACCTGGGCCGCCGACCTGCCACCGGGCAACAAGCTGACGGCGGGCTCCTGGTGGACGGCGCAACCGACCGACGAGATTCCAGGCGTCTCGGTGGAGGCCAAGGTCGCCGACAGCCTGAAACTCAAGCTCAACGATCACCTGGTGTTTACCGTCGGCGGGGAAAACCGCGAAGCGCGGGTCACCAGCCTGCGGGAAATCAACTGGGACAACTTCCAGCCCAACTTCTTCATGATCTTCCAGCCCGGCACCCTGAAGGACCTGCCGGCCACCTACCTGACCAGCTTCTACCTCGCACCCGGCCATGACCAACAGATCGTCGACCTGTCCCGGGCTTTCCCGGCGGTGACCATCCTGCAGGTGGAGGCACTGCTGGAACAACTGCGCAGCATCCTGGCCCAGGTCACCCTGGCGGTGGAGTACGTGCTGTTGTTTGTCCTGGCAGCGGGGATGGCCGTGTTGTTCTCCGGGCTCCAGGCAACCCTCGATGAGCGGATTCGCCAGGGCGCCCTGCTGCGGGCGCTGGGGGCTGAGCGCAAGTTGCTGGTCAAGGCCCGGCGTATCGAGTTCGGGTTGTTGGGCGCAGTCAGCGGGCTGTTGGCAGCGCTGGGCACTGAACTGGTGACACTGGTGCTGTACCGCTACGCGTTCGACCTGACCTGGCACCCGCATCCGTGGCTTTTGCTGCTGCCGGTGATCGGCGCCGTGCTGATCGGCGGTGCCGGCGTGTTCGGCACCCGCCGCGCACTGAATGCCAGCCCGTTGACGGTGCTGCGCGAGGGCTGAAAACGCAAATGGCCCGCACGCGTTCATGCGTACGGGCCATCCGTTGTCACTTCACATATTCGATAGCGGTGATCCACCAGCACACTTCGCCACTCGGGGTCTGCACGAGCGCCTCGTCATCCACTTCCTTGCGCAACAGTGCCCGGGCCATGGGTGAGTCGATGGAGATGTAGTCCATACGCTCATAGATCTCGTCGTACCCCACGATGCGAAACCGCTTGGTCTCGCCCTGTTCGTTTTCAATCTCCACCCAGGCGCCGAAAAACACCTTCCCTTCCTGCTCGGGCATGTACTCGACCACGCGCATGTCTTCCAGGCGCTTGCGTAAATAACGCACCCGACGATCAATTTCCCGCAGCAGCTTCTTGTTGTACTGGTAGTCGGCGTTTTCGCTCCTGTCCCCCAGGGAGGCCGCCCACGTCACTTTGCGGGTGGTATCAGGGCGCTTTTCTCGCCACAGGTAATCAAGCTCCTTTTTCAGGGCCTCATGACCTTCTTTGGTAATCAGCTTGGTGCTCAAAAGCTCTACATCCCCTGGAAGTTTGCATTTTTCAGACCCGCTGCCGCATCAGGCACAACGCATTTAACGCCCGATGTCGGCTGTGGGGGTCGATGATAAATGAACTCGGGAAAGTAGCCAGACCCACCGGCGGATTCCGGCAACGACGCGTATCAGTCAGCCTCCGTCTGGGTCGGGCCGCATTCAGGCTGGCCGCGCCCGTTCTCGCCAAGCCATGCAAGTGACTCATCCAGGGATTGAAGCGTAACCCTCAGGTTGTCCCGCAGGACAGGCAACTGGAACAGCGCAGCCGTCAGCTGTTGCTCCTTGAGGCGCACCGCAAGGTCACGGTCATGCAACTGGGCTTCCTGGCTCTCCAGGTAGCGCGCACGCTCGTCCATTCGACGCTGCTCTGTCTGGTTCAGCGCCGAGCTGCCAGCCAGATGCTCTTCCCGGAGGGCCAGCGTGCGGGCCAACTGTTCCAGGGACGTTTCCTTTTCGGCAATCCTGTCGGCACTCCGCTGACTCTCCTGCTCAAGGTCAGCCCTTTCCTGGCGCAGTTCGAGACGCAACTGATCAAGCGCTTCTTCCTGCTTGAGCACGCTGAGCTTTTGCTGCGTCAGCTCCTGTGACAATCGGGAAAGATTGGCCAGCGTATCGTCCACTTCAAACAACGAGGCTGACTCATTCCGGGCAGGCATGGGCGGCGGCGCCTGGGGGACCGGTTCAGGTTGTTGGACTATGGGCGCCGGCACTGGCGCAGCGACAGCAGGCGCCTCGATCGGTGCCTGTAGTGGCGCCTCAACGAGCGGCTCGGATATCTCGAGCTCAGCCTCGGGCGCCTGCGCCACCGGCTCGGGCAATGACCGCGCAGGCTCTGAAGGATCGGGGGACCTGGGAGCAGACACCATTCTTGAGGAGAAACGAATCGACGGCACGATCAACGTATTGCTTTCAATGGCGGGCAAACCGGGCGCCGACGTTCCCAGGGTAATCACCTTCATCACCAGGGATTTCTTGATCGTCAACGAGTGATGATCTTCAGGCCTGGCCGGGGGCAATTTGCAGCCTTTCAAATCAACAAAATGAAAGGGAATCTGAGTTTCGCCGCCGCTTGCAGATTTTGCCCAGGGAGCAGCCGCGAGCGTCAGGATTTGCTTGAAGACATGGGTCGCTATTTGCAGGTCTTCCTTGGAGTCTATCGCCCCCAGAAAGTAACGTTGGGACTTTTTGCGCAACGCTGCGATGTACACCCGTGAACTACCGGGCTCTGTTTCTTCATCCAGACTGTAGGCAAGAAAGTTTGAAGAGATCTGCGCCACCGCAAAACCACAAAGCAGTGCACCATTGACCGGCGCATCATGCCCGGACTGTTCAAGAACAAGGGTACGTAGAAGCAGCATGACATCAGGCTCCATTTCAAATTGGCATAAACTTTAAATAAACACCAAATAAACAACGACTGTAATTAAATCATCAAAAGCAAAACAATTGTTTCAGCGAGTCATAGTCTGGCATGTAGGACTTATCTTATTCAGCCCCCTCAGCATTTCCAAGAGCGTTTATTGAACGTACCATTTTTTAACAGTGCGACGTCGGAAAAGCTTCAACATAAAAGATTTCAAGCATTGAATTTCGAACATTCACAACCTGCTGTTCACCCAGGTTAATCCAGCCTTGCCATATCCATTCAGTAGAAAAGCATAATGATCGAGATAACGAGCCTGACAAAAACCATGGGCGGAAAAAACATTATTCATGACTTCTCATTCAACGCCCAACCCCAGGAATGCCTCGGGCTGTTTGGAAATGATGGTGCGGGAAAAACAACTATTATCAAAATGATCTCAGGCTCGACTACACCCTCTTCAGGCCATATAAAAATATTCGGTAACGATATCGCCCTGAACGCATTCCAGGCAAAGAAAGTCACCGGCTACCAGCCAGAGCGACTCTTGAGCCATGGTGCAATGAGTGTAAAGGCCTTTCTCGGTTTCATTGCCGAAATACGCGGATTCCGCGGCGCGGAAAAACGCAAGATGATTGACCGGGCAGTTGCACGGCTTGAGTTGTGGCGGATACTCAAAAGCCCGGTGGAAACCCTCACGGACGGGTTGAAACGCAAGGTAGCCATCGCCCAGGCAATCCTGCATGACCCCAGCCTGCTGTTGCTCGATGAGCCAACAGAAGGTCTGAATGCCGACCAGAAACACAAAGTCAGAATGCTCATCAAGTCGCTCAGCGACGAGATGACGGTCATTGTCGCGTCCCGTGCGCCGGAAGAACTGACCGGTATTTGTACCCGCGCACTGGTGATAGCCGACGGCCGATTGATGGCAGACACTTCGGTGCCCGAACTGCAGCGCAGCTCCCGTCATCACCAGGCGGTCACCCTTGCAGCCGACACACCACTGGACCTGTTGGCCCTGGCGGTATTGCCCGGGGTCGCCGGCATCGAGGAAGACCGCGAGACTCCCGGCACAGTGACCGTACTCGCCCTGCCGGGGCAAATCATCTACCCCCACATCAATGCACTGGTCACCCAGCGCCGCTGGAAGCTCAATGCCCTGAGCCTGGAAGCCGGGCGCCTGGATGACGTTGTGCACCATATGAGCCAGGAGGCATCGATTTGAAACTTCTCCCGGTCATATTCAAGCGTCAACTGGTCAGTTATCTTTCGGCACCCCTCACTTACCTGAGCACTGCGGTTTTCCTGACCGCCGCTGCTGTATTTGGCTTCCATGCAACCCGGTTACTGGAAGTCGGCAGTGCCGACTTGCAGGGCTTCTTCCAGTTGCACCCCTGGCTCTACTTACTGTTGACACCTGTTCTATGCACTCGGCTTTGGGCCGACGAGCCCACCACCGGTTCCATGGAGTTGCTGAAAACCCTGCCCGTCACACGTTTCGAGATAGTGGTCGGAAAGTTTCTGGCGGCCTGGATTGTTTCTGGCGTGGCCCTGCTGTTGACCTTCCCGATAGTTATCACCGTCAACTATTTTGGCAATCCGGACAATACAGTCATTGCGTCACAATACCTGGGAAGTTGGGTATTGGCCGGATGTTATCTATCCGTGGGCTGTTTTATCTGCGCACTGACACACCATCGCGCGATTATATTCACCGTAACCCTGTGCTTGCTGCTGACCGCCAGTGGCCTGTCATCCATTCTTGATGCAATTGAACATCAAGTTCCGGTATGGCTGATTGACCGCCTTCTTTCCCTGAGCCCGTCTGCGCGTTTTGCCGCCATTGACCAAGGGGTACTGGCTCTTCAAGACAGTTTGTACTTCATCAGTATGATCATCGCCTTTCTTGGCGCGACGGTCATTGTCCTGAATGTAAGAAACGGTTGAGAAGGACACATCACGATGAAAACGCGACTAAGTGCCAGCCTCACAATTATCACGCTGCTGTTACTGTTTCTCGCTTTTAACCTGGTCTGGGCACTGAAACTTCCAAATCCACGGCTGGATTTTTCGGAACAGAACATCCATACACTTTCCGATCCTGTACAGGCTATGCTCGGTTCACTGGAAACACCGGTGGATCTGTACTTCTTCAATTCAAGCAACCGTGCACACAAAGCCAACGCCGTTGAAAGCTACGCTAAACGGGTAGAGCTGCTGCTCAAGGAATATGAAAAAGCGGCAAAGGGCAAAATCAACCTGCACCTCATCGACCCCACCCCTTTTTCTGAAGATGAATACAAAGCCAGGTTACTGGGTCTTGACGAACAACACGGATTCTTCGGCCTGGTGGGTACCAGCGCGGGCCATGCGCCCCATAGCATCCCGTCATTCAGCCCGGACCGGGAGTCACTGCTGGAGTATGAAATCAGCCATTTGATTCATAAGGTGATCCACCCCGAGCAACCCGTCATGGGCGTGATCTCCCGGCTGCCAATAAACGGTGAGCGAGATGAACGCAACGGCGTTAATACGCCTCCCTGGCAGGTGTTGCAGGAGATCCGTCGCCAGTTCAACGTGGTGAGCCTGGAGCCGGGTATCGCGCAAATTCCTGAACACGTCAAAACCCTGATGGTGATTCATCCCGGCAACCTGCCTGACCAAACCCTCTACGCAATAGACCAGTTTGTATTGGGCGCAGGCAAGTTGATGATGTTTATCGACCCGCTTGTCGGGCTGGACACCAGCGTCACGGCCCCGGAAAACCCCAGGCTGGAGGCATTGCTGTCCGCCTGGGGCATCCAGATGCCCGCGAACAAGGTGATTGCCGATCGCGACTATGCCACTTCGGTGATCCTGACCACAGGCCAGCCGCCTGTGCGCCATCCCGCGGCACTGACCTTGCCCCGCCAGGCGATGGCACAGGATGACATCAGCGCCTGGAAACTTCACAACGTCAACGTCTTGAGCAGCGGCGCCCTGGCCCCTGCCAAGAGAAGCCGCATGACCTTCACCCCGTTGCTGCAAAGCTCCGCGCACGCCGCGCTGTTTGAGGCAGAGCGCTTCGCCCTGACAGCGCAGCTCAATTCACTGATCAATGAAACAGCCACTCGCGCTCAACAACAAGTGATCGCCGCCCGCGTCGAAGGGCCCGCCTATTCCGCCTTTCCTGACGGCATCAGTGGGCGTAACACCGGCTTGCAAAAGGCTGCGAACATCCATGTGGTCGTGGTCGCCGACACTGACCTGCTCAGCGATCGTGTGTCTGGAATGCTCCAGAAGCATCGCGCGGCGGGTAGCCCGTTGTCAGATAACGCGATGTTTGTATTGAACACCCTGGACAACCTGGCCGCGCCCGATGCACTGATGAACATTCGCCCCCGTGCAGGCGGTGCTCGATCACTGCAGGTGCTGCAGGCAATGCGCGAAGACGCGGCACTGGCCTACGGTGAGAAGTCCGCCGAACTGGCGCAACGCCTGGAACAAACGGAAAAGGAATGGCAACTGCTCAACCCCCCGACAATTTCCCCGGGCCCTCAGGCTGCAACCTCCAACACACTGCTGCAAGCGCTCAACAAGGAGCGGTTGCGAATCCCCATGGAAATTCACGCGCTGAAGGTCCAGTCATACGCCGAGGTTCACGCCCTGGAACGCAAAGTGAAGCTGCTCAATATCGTGCCTGTACCGCTGATACTGTGCCTGATTGCGGGGGGTATTTTCCTGTTGCGTCGCCGTCGCCGGCATCTGCCTTCAGCAGCGTTCTACTGAGGGCTCAACGCCGGGCGATCAGCCCTTGCCGGGCAATGCGGGTCAGTTGGCGTATCACTTCGTCCGCGTCGCTGGCACTGGGCGCCTGAATGACGGCCAGGTCGAAGCTGTTGGACGCAAAGCGCGCAAGGGAGTCGCCGTCTTCGACAAACTGGATCAGAAAGGCCGAAGGTCGCCCCGTGCGGCGCGGCCAGCCATCCAGATAGCGCAGCAACGTCGGCTGATGCTTGCCGCCCAAGAGGATTTTAGGATTGCGTTGGGTCAGGTCCGCGGTGATCGGGGCCAGGCGTATGAGGGGGCGTAGTGCATTCATTGTGTCGTGTCTCTGCCTCAAAAGTCTGCGGGCAGGTGAGAGGCAACACCGAACCAGCGCTTTAGCGGAATTTCGAAGCTGGCCCATGGCTCTGGCTTCTGTCGGGACTGTGATCAGTCACCGGTGGCGCCCCGCAATTAGCTGTTTAAATCGGCGCATGGGCAACATCCTAGAGAAGCCTGTAGGGCGGTGTCAAGAATCCCGAGCAACGAAAAGGCCCGCACTGGGCGGGCCTTTTAAGGGGGGTTCGCGGTATCAGTGAGTGATGGCGCGGTCTGCGGACAATTTGCCCGCACCTTCCAACAACACGGCCAGCGTACCGCCCAGCAGCGCCAGGGCGAACTCGTAGCCGTTGTTGGCCATGAACAAACCGTTATGGATATGCACCGAGAAAATCGCCACCAGGGAAATGATCGACAGGCCGAGTGCCGCCGGCCGTGCCAGCAAACCAATGATCAGCGCCAGCCCGGCGAAGAACTCGGTACCACCGGACAACACCGCCATCAGGGTACCCGGGGCCAGGCCGATACTTTCCATCCACTGGGCAGTGCCCGCCAGGCCGCCGCCGCCAAACCAGCCAAAGAGTTTTTGCGAACCGTGGGCGGCGAAGATGATCCCGACAAAAATCCGCAGGACAGTCAGGCCGTAGCCGGCGCGGGTGGAGAGGATGCGGGTGATCAATGGGCTCATGCTGATAATCCTTTTCAAGGTAGGGGTTGGGTTGGCCGCTATATTAATCAGTTTAAACAATGATAAAAGCCGATAAAGCGGCTCATAATTATCGAATTAATAGATTATTTACGTGAGGCAACCCGTGGCGCTGCCGGCTCCAACGACTCCCGCTCACGATCAAACGCCAGGTAATACTTGTTCACGCTATTAACATAGCTGACGCCGCTCATTCCCACCTGCTCCATGGCAATGCGCTCGACCTGGAAAAACCATTGGTTTGGGTTAAGCCCCCGCCGCCGCGCCTCGGCACGCATTCCCTGGACCCGCTCGGGCCCCATGTTGTAGGCCGCCAGCACAAACGCCATGCGCTCGCGCTCGTTGAGCTTGGGGCTTGAGAAGAACTTGCGCCGGATCATCGCCAGGTACCGCGCGCCCGCCTGCACATTGTTGTCCAGGCTTTCGATGTTGTTCACCCCGACCCGCTGCGCCGCCGATGGCGTGATCTGCATCAGCCCGGTGGGGCCGCCGCTGCTGCGAGCGCCAGGGTCCAGGGCAGACTCCTTGAACGCCAGCGCGGCCAGGTTCAGCCAGTCCATGCCCTGCTCGCGGGCATGCTTTTGCAGCACCGGGCGCAGTTTTTCCAGGCGCTGGCGGTCGACGCGAGCCAGTGGATAACGTACCTGGTAGAGGCGGCGGTAGATGCGCTGGAACGCCACATCCTGATCGGACGGCGTGCGGTAGGTCTTGAGGAAGCGATCAATACTGGCCCGCAGCATCGAGGCATCCTGGCGCACAAACCAATACTCTTCGCCCGGCTCGCTGATGGTCACTTGCCGGTCGAAACGCAGCTTGGGCAGGATCTTCGCCCAGCGTTCGGCAATCGGCCGCTCGACAATGGTCAGGTGGAAAATCCCGGCCTGTACCATCTCCAGCACGTCCTCTACCGCGAGGCTCGGATCCACCCACTCCACCTTCACCGGCGGCAATTTGTGCAGCGCCAGCTTCTGGTTGACCTGGCTGATCGCATCCGACGCGGCACTGCCCGTGGTCAAGGCCAGCGTGCGCCCGGACAGTTGCTCCAGCCGGGTAAACCGCCGCTCGCCCTTCAGCCCCACCAGCCATAACGGCACGTCGCTGGCGATCGGGTCGCTGGTGGCAATCTTGTGGGCGGCCTTCACATCCAGCAATTCGCCGGGTGCCACCAGGTCGCCCTCGCCACGGGCCAATGCGCCAATCAGCTGATCCTTGGCCTTGGGAATAATCTTGAGGTTGATTTCCTCGCCGTCACGGGCGTGACCGTTGAGGTATTGCTCGAAAGCGCGCAGGCGATGGTATTCAACACCGATGGCCTGGCCCTGGACTTCGCCGGAACTGTTGCGGCTCTGGTTGACCAATACCCGCAAGGTGCGGCTGCTGCGGATTTCCGCAAGGTCGCGGACCTTGCCGGGCCGGGTCACTTCCAGCGGCCCGTCCAGACGCGCAACCGCCGCCATGGGCAACAGTAACGTCAGGCACAACACAAGCAACGCCGAGGGTCGGATCATCCGCTCTCCGGAAGAAAGAATACTGCCCATTGCTTCGCGAAAAACGAGGCGTTGGGGGACAGAAACAGAGCGCCATGAGCGCAGGCTTTGGGCGCAAGGGTGGCACGGCAGATGGCGACAAACCAAACACGGTGTTACTTGCGACTTTCAAAGACAGCTTTAACTCGTTGTAGTTCTTGGCTTTTCTTATAAATCTACAGCTCTGATATGCTTTCCGACCGCAGGCGGAGGTAGCACCATGCAACTCATTGATATCGGCGTCAACCTGACCAACCCAAGTTTCGACGAAAAGCACCAGGCCGTTCTCGACCGTGCCTACGCCGCCGGGGTGAGCCAATTGGTGCTCACCGGTACCAGTGTCGACGGCAGCGAACAGGCCCTGGAGCTGTGCCAGCAACTGGACGAAAGTGGCCAACGCCTGTTCGCCACCGCCGGCATTCACCCCCACTCTGCCAGTGACTGGAACGCCGAAAGCGCCAGGCGCCTGCGCGGCCTGCTCAAGGAAAGTCGCGTGCGTGCGGTGGGTGAATGCGGGCTGGATTTCAACCGGGATTTCTCACCGCGCCCCCAGCAGGAAAAAGTCCTCGAAGAACACCTGGCCCTGGCCGTGGAATTGAAGCTCCCGGTATTCCTCCACGAACGTGACGCCAACCAGCGCCTGCTGGAAATCCTGCGGGACTACCGCGATCACCTGTCGGCCGCCGTGGTGCACTGCTTCACCGGCGAGCAGCGGGCGCTGTTCAGCTACCTCGACCTGGACCTGCATATCGGTATCACCGGCTGGATCTGCGACGAGCGCCGTGGGACGCACCTGCATCCACTGGTCAGGGAAATTCCCCGGGGCCGTCTGATGCTGGAAAGCGACGCGCCCTACCTGCTGCCTCGCACCCTGCGGCCCAAGCCGAAAAACGGTCGCAACGAACCCGCCTATTTGCCGGAAGTCCTACGGGAGGTCGCGTTGCACCGCGAAGAAACCGTGGAAGACCTGGCGCAACACAGCACCGCCTGTGCCCGCGCCTTTTTTGGATTGCCTGTGCCGGATTGACGCGGCGCATTGACCCATATCAAAACCCGGCATCCCGATAGAGGCACAATAATGGCACCTTGCCAATGCTGTTTCCGCTATCAGAGAAAACCTTCATGGGTGCCTGGCTTAGCAACATCTCGCTGAAGTATAAATTCTGGGCCGTGAACGCGGTCGCCTTCATCACCACCCTGCTGCTGGTGTTGTACGCCGTGCAGCTCGAACAACAGGCCCGCAGCCAGGCCTCACAGGCGTCGGCGCAAGCCCAGGGGCGCTTGCTCGGTGCCTGGCCCGCCGGCCAGCCACTGCCCAAGGGCGAGCACTGGCTGACGTTTGCCAGGGGCAAAGTCCCACAACTGGGCGACGAAGATCTGTCAGCCCTGGCCAACGCCAGTGGCTGGGTGGATTTCAATCACATGCCACTGCTCGGCGAAAACCCGCTGATGGGCGCCGAAGTAATCAGCCGTGCCGACGGTCAACAGGTCGCCGTGCTGGCCTACGGGCCCAGCTTGAGCCAAGTGTTCGAAGAACGCTTCGCCAACTACGCCGTAGCGGTGATGATTCTGATGCTGGCCATGCTCGGCGCCTCACAGCTGCTGATCCGCTTTCTCCTCAGCCAGCTCAACACCTTGAAAGACGTGATGCTGCACGTCGAGAAAACCGGCGACCTCTCGGCCCGCGTCCCCCTGGCCTGCAAGGATGAAGTCGGGCAGATGGCCAGCGCCTTCAACGCGATGCAGGCGGGTTATCAACGGGTGGTCAACACGGTTGCGCGCACCGCGAGGCAACTGGACGACGGCGCCGCACGCCTGGCCAGCAGCATGAACGAGGTGCAGCACGGCATGCTCGGCCAGCAAAGCGAAACCGACCAGGCCGCCACGGCGATCAACGAGATGACCGCCACCGTCTACCACATCGCCCAGCACGCCGGCGCCACCCGCGACCTGTCCCAGACGGCCGACACTCTCGCCGGCAGCGGCCAGGAAGTGGTCAGCCGGGTACAGCGCTCGATTGCCGGGCTGTCCACCGGCGTGCAGCAGACCGCCGAAATGATCCAGAAGCTGGCCGAGGACAGCCAGAAAATCAATGGCGTGGTCGGGGTGATTCACAGCATCGCCGAACAGACCAACCTGCTGGCCCTCAACGCCGCCATCGAAGCCGCCCGCGCCGGCGAAATGGGCCGGGGTTTTGCCGTGGTCGCCGACGAAGTGCGCAACCTGGCCAAGCGGGTGCAAAGTTCCACCGATGAAATCACCCGCATGGTGTCCGCCCTGCAAGCCGGCACCCGGGACGCGGTGGACTTCATGCAGGAAAGCTCGTTCAAGGCCGACGACTGTGTGCAACAGGCTCAAGAAGCCGGGATTGCCCTCGCCGAGATCACCGGCGCGGTGGCGCAGATGCGCGAGAGCAACACGCAGATTGCCGTGGCTGCCGAGCAGCAAAGCCATGTGGCCGAGGAAATGAACCGAGCGGTGGTGAGCATTCGGGACGTCACCGAAAACACCGTGCAGCAGACAGTAGACTCGGCGACCACCAGCAATGAGCTGGCGACCCTGGCCGGGGAACTGAGCAAAGCCATCGGCCAGTTGCGGCTCTAAACCCTAAAGGGGTGGCTATGGCCCCCATAGCCATCCTTGATTCGCGGCCCCACCCTGCCCGACCTAAACTCTGCTCAAGATGTTTCAACGGACAGAGGAATCACGATCATGGGCAAACGTCATCCAAATATCCCCGCCTGGCAATGGCGCACCCACCCGCAAAATCACCAGCACGGGACCAATCAAGTGTTGCAGCTGCTAGCGCTGCCACTCCTGGTCATCGGTTTTCTGTTGATGGCATCGGGCGTGTTCAGCGAGAACCTGGCGAGTGCCGCCATCGGTATCGTCGGCATTCTGGCAGCCCTTGCATTGCAGCATCACGGTCGCCGCCTGGAGGCACGCGGCAGCGACGCCTCCAGCGATCAACACTTGCTGGTCTGAGGACTCAGGCGAACACCACCACCGACTGGCGGCTGATAGCGATCAACTGGCCGTCGGGGCTCCACAACTGCGCAGCCGCATGGCCATAGCCATCGCGGGCGTGCTCGATGTGGACCAGGTATTGGCACCAGTCCAGGGTGCTCAGGTTTTGCAGCGGTTGGACAAACTCGATGGTCCAGGTCAGGGTGCTGCCGGCCGCCGGTTGTTTCAGGTGCGGCAACACCGACGGTGGCCACGCATCCACCAGCGCGAGGATGTGCGCTTCGGTCAGCGGCTCTTCTTTTACATCGCCACGCAAGCGCACCCAGCCGCCCATCTCCCGGGATGTATTGCCGGTGAACGGCAGGCCACCGACGCTCCAGCGCATCGCCAGGTGGCGCATGAACTCCGGCGTCACACCTTTGATGTAGGGCAACTCCTGGCATTCATCCCAATGCTTGAAGGTGGGCGCCGGTTCGGCGGCGACGTCAATCTGCGAAGGCCGTGATGCGCCAAAACTGGCCTGCACCAGGGTCATCGTTTCACCGTTCTGCACCACACGTCCCAGCACTTGGCTGACGGCCTTGCCTTCGCGCAGCACTTCGACTTCGTAGCGGGCCGGCACGTCCGGCGCCACCGGGCCCACAAAGGTGATCGCCAGTGAGCGCAACGGGCGATCCGCCGGGACTTTCGCCCGCAAGGCCTCGTACTCCAACGCCGCAACCAGCCCGCCAAAGCTGGCGCGGCCCTGGGCCCATTCGGCCGGGATCGAAACGTCCAACGGGTGGCTGCGGGCAGCGTCGAGCAAATCACTAAAGCGCATGGCGGTCTCAACTTGAAAAAGGAGTTGAGGGATCTTAACCAGCCGGCCTACACCATGCAGCGCCTATTCCGGCCAAAATCCCGGACAGATAGGTCGCAGGGTCAAGCGAAGCAGTCGGCGTTCAACTTATCCAAAACCCGATCCGCCTGCCCTTCCGCCTCGGCCATGGTGCGGTGCCAACCAGGCACGCACGGCTGCAAATCGGGCTCGTGCCCGGCTTGCGCCAGCCATTGCCAGCAATCGTGCCAATCACCCAGGGCGCCCTGGGCCGCCTTGAGACGCGATATGGCTTTGGGCGGTAGCTTGTTCAGCTCGGGATAAGCCTCGGCCGCATAACGCACGCGCTTGATCAACAGGCGCAGGCGATGACGGTCGTGGTTGGGGTCGTGCAGCGCTTCGCCGAGCTTCTTCCATTGCTTGGCCAGGCGTTTTTCAATGCGCGTGCGCAGGCCATTGAGCAATTTCTGCCGTTGGGAGGCGCGGATAAAGCGGGGGAATGCTTCGAGGATCAACAGCAGTTGCGCCAGCTCAGGCCCTTGTGCAACCGAGCGGTAGGTGGCCGGCTGCTGCCGGATACGCCGCTCGGCCGCCTCATGATGGCCGTGTTGGTGGAGGTACGCCGCCAGCACTTCGCGGTCGCGAAACGGCGTGGTCAGTTGGCCGACGGCACTGGCGGCCGCCTCGAGTTGCTCGACACCGGGCAACCCACGCAATGGCCGCAACAGGCTGCGCAAGCGCCGCACCGTGGTGCGCAGATCATGCAGGGCCTCGTCGTCCGTGACGGCGGCGAGGCGCGCCTGGCAGCTCAGTAACCCAACTTCCAGGCCGATGACCTGCGCGACTAGCTGATCGACCAAGGCTGACATCCTTTCCTCCTCAATGATTAAACCTTCGGGCTTGAGGCCGCCGACGCAACCTCGTTGCACTCGACAACTGCTACGCGGGGTTAGCGCCCGGCGCGCGACTCACGAATATAGAAGCGGGCTTTCTCGGCCTTGGTCGAGCAGCCTTCGAAGGCTTCGAACTGCTGCTGGGTCTTGGCGCCAGTCAACAACGACAGAGCCTTGGAGTAACTCACGGTGCCGGCGAAACCTTCGGCCTTGGCCAGGTCCAGCTCGTGCCACGCAGCATCCAGTTGCGTGCCGCAGCTGTCGCGATAAGCGGTTTTCCCGGCACAACCGGCCAGGGCCAACACGATCACAGGCACACACATCCAGGCTTTCATCAAATGACACCTCAAGAAAAGAAAAAACAGTCACAGGTGTAGACGTTGCCTACACCGAAAAGTGCCTTATCCGACTGCCTGAATCCGCAGTCCCGATTGCCAGAGCATACCCGAGCGTGGTGGCCCGCTCGCGAAAATAATCGGTTGTGACAGTGATGATTGAAGCGCGCCCCTCGATGGGTGCATTGTGGTCACCTGTTTTGCGAAGGATCAGGTCATGAAGAAACGTGTTGCATTGGTGCTGGGCTCCGGCGGCGCCCGGGGCTACGCCCATATCGGCGTGATCGAGGAAATCGAAAAACGCGGCTACGACATCGCCTGCATTGCCGGTTGCTCCATGGGCGCCGTGGTGGGTGGGATCTATGCCGCGGGCAAGCTGGAAGAGTACCGAAACTGGATCGAAAGCCTCGACTACCTGGACGTACTGCGCCTGGTAGACGTGAGCTTTCGCCTGGGGGCGATCCGTGGCGAGAAGGTGTTCGGGCAGATCCGCAAGATCGTCGGCGAGATCAATATCGAAGACCTGCGCATTCCCTACACCGCCGTGGCCACGGACCTGACCAACCAGCAGGAAATCTGGTTCCAGGAAGGCTGCCTGCACCAGGCCATGCGGGCCTCGGCGGCGATTCCCAGCCTGTTCACCCCGGTGATGCAGGGCAATCGCATGCTGGTGGACGGCGGCTTGCTGAACCCTCTGCCGATCGTGCCGGTGGTGTCGAGCCACTGCGACCTGATCATTGCGGTCAACCTCAACTCCACCAACCAGAAGCACTACAAGCTTCCGGTGATCCAGCGTCCGCCGGCGTTCAGGAGCCGCTTCGACAACCTGGTGCGTTCACTGGGTTCGCACTTGCCGTTTCGGCGCAAGCAGGCCGAGCAGTTATTGATGCTGGAACAGGAAGCGCTGCTGGCCCAGGCTGCCGATATCAACCCGTGGCTGGACTCTGCCGAACCCGAGGCGCAACAACCGGCGGCGGCACCGGAAAAGGCCGGGGCGCCAAAGTCGGCGACCGGCTCGTTCATCATCGATAACGTGGGGCCTGCATCGCTGCTGGATTTGATCAACCAGAGCTTTGAGGTGATGCAGACGTCATTGGCGCAGTACAAGATCGCCGGGTATCCGCCGGATATTCTGATCAACGTGCCGAAGCGCGTGTGCCGGTTTTTCGAGTTTTACAAAGCGCCGGAGTTGATCGCGCTGGGGCGGGAGATCGCGAGCGATACGCTGGATCGTTACGAGAGCGAGCAACACTGAGGTTTTATAAGCAGGGCTTGTGTGGCGAGGGAGCTTGCTCCCGCTGGAGTGCGAAGCGCTCCCAGGATTCTGGGGCTGCTGCGCAGCCCAGCGGGAGCAAGCTCCCTCGCCACAGGTGAGCTAACGCTTCAGGCTTCGGTGTTCAATAGCCGATACCCAACACCGGCCTCAGTCACGATAAACCGTGGTTGGGTCGGATCATCCGCCAGTTTCTGGCGCAGATGCCCCACCACAATCCGCAGGTAATGGCTGTCTTCGGTATGGGTCGGGCCCCAGATATCCTTGAGCAGTTGCTGCTGGGTGATCACCCGCCCGGGATGCCGCGCCAGTTGCGCCAGTACCGCGTATTCCTTGCGGGTCAGCGCCACTTCGACACCGTCCAGCAGCACCCGCCGATAAGCCAGGTCTACCGTCAGCGGGCCAAAACGTAGTGCCGCTTCCTGGGCCTCCCCCGCCGGCGCCTGGCGCAACAACGCCCGCACCCGTGCAAGAAACTCCTGGATGCCAAATGGCTTGGTCACATAGTCATTGGCGCCGTTGTCCAGCGCCTCGACTTTTTGCACTTCACTGGCTCGCACCGACAACACCAGTACCGGTACCGTGGACCACTCACGAAACTCGCGCAGCACCTGCTGGCCGTCCATGTCCGGCAGGCCGAGGTCAAGCACCAGCAGGTCCGGTTTACTCAAGGCGGCCTGCGCCAGGCCTTCGTTGCCGGTGCCGGCCTCGATCACTTTGTAGCCCTGGGAGGCCAGGCTGATACGCAAGAACTTGCGGATCTGCGGTTCGTCGTCAATGACCAAAATCGTCGCAGTCTGGCTCATGGTGTCCAATCAAAATCCGTGAAGAAAAGAGGGTAGCTCAAGGTTCGCTTTCCAGGCCAGGCTGAGCCTGCAATGGCAGGAATAAAGTGATGCAGGTGCCACGGCCCTCAATGCCGTCGGCCACGCTGATATGCCCGCCGTGGGCGCCGACCATGCCCTGGCAGATCGCCAGGCCGAGCCCGGTGCCCTGCCCGCCGCGATCCCCCCTGGCGGCGGTGTAGAACATATCGAAAATCTTCGCCCGCTCCTCCTCGGGAATCCCCGGTCCCTCATCGGCAACAGCAAAAAACAACTGGTTATCCTGCACGCCCGCGCTGAGTTTCAGCCGGCCTTGTGGCGGCGAGAAGCGTGCGGCATTTTCCAGTACGTTGACCAGTGCTTGCTCGATCAACGCGGCATGCACGTAGAGCAGCGGCAGCTCGGGCGGCACGTCGGTGATCACCTGCAGCGGCGCCAATACCGCACGCAAGCGGCCCAGGGAGCTGCCGACGATATCGCCGGGTGACACCCAGTCCCGCGCCAGCTTCAGCGCGCCGTGGCCCAGACGAGTCATGTCCAGCAGGTTCTGGATGTAGCGATCCAGGCGCTCAGCCTCATCGCGAGTGCCTTCCAGCAGCTCCCGGCGATCTTCCAGGGGAATCGCCTCGCCGAGGGCCAGCAGGCTGTCGATGCTGCCACGCATGGAGGTCAGCGGTGTGCGCAAATCGTGAGACACCGAGGCCAGCAAGGCGCTGCGCAATTGCTCGGTTTCGCCGTGCAGGCGCGCGGCTTCCAGCTCCTGGCCGAGTTGTGCACGGGCCAGGGCTTGAGCCAATGGCTGACTCAAGGCCGTGAGCAGGCGACGGCGCTGGCCGCTCAGTTCAAGCCCGGCTTTCGGGCTGACACCCAGCAGGCCCAACGGGCCTTCTTCGCCGGACAACGGCCACCACCACCAGCGCCCGAACGGCAAGGTGCCGGTGCCCATGCCGGCCGGCTGATCGTGCTGCCAGGCCCAGTCGGCGGCGGCGCGTTCGGCTTCGGTAAAGGTGATCGGGCCACCGGTCTCGACCTTCCAGTCGCCCTGCCCGTCGCGGTTGAGCAGGCACAATTGCAGGTCGCTCCAGCCTTCCAGATGATGCGCGGCGGCACTGATCACTGCCTGGCGATCGGTGGCGGCGGTGAGTTTGCGGGACAGGTCGAGCAGCTCGGTGGTTTCTTCCTGGGTATCGCGCAACGCCTGCAACTGCCGGCGCTGGCGTGCAGCGAGATTACCGGTGAGCGCCGCCATCAGCAGGAAGAACAACAGCGTCAGCACGTCTTCTTCACGCTGGATCGCGAAGGAGAAATTCGGCGGGATGAACAGGAAGTCGTAGCTCAGGAATGACAGCGCCGCACACGCCAGCGCCGGCCCCAGGCTACTGCGCACCGCCACCAGCAATACGGCGGCGAGGAACACCAGCGAGATATTCGGCAACGGCAAGGCACTGGCGACACCCCATGCGACTGCGGCCGCGATCACGGTCGCCACCACCGCCAGGGCATAGTCAAACCACACCAGCCCACGCACATCCGGCAGGCGTGGCGGAGCCGGCACTTCGTCACTGTCGAGGACGTTGATTTCCAGGCCCCGGGCATTGCGCAACAAACGCGACGCCAGGCCACCACCAAACACGGTGCGATGCCAGCGCGGCCGGGACTGCCCCACCAGAATCAAGCTGGCGCGACGCTCGGCGGCGTGCTGGATCAGGGTCTTGGCCACCTCCCCCGCTCGCAGCAACACCACTTCACCGCCAAGACGCTCGGCCAGTTGCTGGGCGTTTTGCAGGCGCAGGCGCGATTGTTCATCCCGCACCCGGCCGTTATCCACATGCACCAGGCTCCACGGCAAATGCCGACGCTGGGCTACGCGGCTGGCATGACGCACCAGGCGTTCGGCCTGGGCATCTCCATCCACGCCCACCAGCAAGCGGCCACGCACAGCCGGTGCGGCCTGACCCAATTGGCGATAACCCTGGGCCAGGTCATCGTCGACATGGGCCGCGGCGGTTTGCATCGCCAGCTCGCGCAGGGCCATGAGGTTGGTCTGGGTGAAGAAGGCATCGATGGCAGCACGGGCCTGTTCCGGCACGTAGACCTTGCCGTCCCGCAGGCGCTCCAGCAGTTCCCGGGATGGCAGGTCGATCAGCAGCAGTTCATCGGCTTCCTGCAAGACCCAGTCGGGCAAGGTCTCGCGCACTTGCACGCCGGTAATGCCGCGCACCTGGTCGTTGAGGCTTTCCAGGTGCTGGACGTTGACCGTGGTGAAGACGTTGATGCCCGCCGAGAGCAATTCCTGGATGTCTTGCCAGCGTTTTTCGTGGCGGCTGCCGGGGGCGTTGCTGTGGGCCAGTTCGTCCACCAGCACCAGTTTGGGCTTGGCGGCGAGCAGGCCGTCGAGGTCCATTTCCTCCAGCATCACGCCGCGGTATTCGGAACGCAGCAGCGGCTGTTGTGGCAAGCCGCTGAGCAAGGCTTCGGTCTCGGCGCGACCGTGGGTTTCCACCACGCCGGCGATCAGCCGCACGCCCTGGCGCAGCTGGGTGTGGGCGGCCTGGAGCATGGCGTAGGTCTTGCCCACGCCGGGCGCGGCGCCGAGGAAGACTTTGAGCCGGCCACGGCCGTCCCGGGGTAGATCGGCTAACAGGGCATCGGCGCGGCCGGAGTCGCTCATGCGGGCGGTCTTCCTTCAGGTGTTGATGTGGGTTTCTTGAGTCCGCCTTCGCGAGCAAGCCCGCTCCCACATTTGACCGCATTCCAAAGGTGAAACTCAGTCGAATGTGGGAGCGGGCCTGCTCGCGAAAGCGGCGCCACGGCTTACAGTTTTTCCAAGGCCATGTTCAACGCCAGCACGTTCACCACCGGCGGCCCCACCAGCGGGCTTTCGATGTGCTCATCCATCAAGCGCTGCAGGGTCGCCACCGGCAGATTACGCGCGGCGGCTACCCGGGCCAGTTGATAGGCAATTGCCTGCGGTGGCAAGTGTGGATCAAGACCGCTGCCGGAGGTAGTCAGCAATGCCATCGGCACCGGTCCCTGGTCTGGCACCAGCATTTTCCTGGCATCGTCAAATACACGAGTGGCCAGTGCGGGGTTGCTTGGGCCGAGGTTGCTGGCGCTGCTGGAAACCGTAGCAAACGCACCGGCAGATGGCCGTGGGTGGAACCAGCCGTCACCGGTGAAATCCTGGGCAATCAGGCTCGAACCGCGAACCTTGCCGCTGGCATCGTGCACCAGGCTGCCGTTGGCCTGGTCAGGGAACGCGACTTGCGCCACGCCGGTAACAACCAGGGGATAGGCCACGCCGGTGATCAGGCTCATCAACACCAGCAGGCTCAGGGCCGGGCGGATAATGTTGGACATTTCAAATTCCTCAATTCGGTCATTGCAACCTGCAGGCACCGGTTTGCCGGTACCTGCGGGCATCGAGTCAAACCAGGTGCAGCGCGGTCAACAGCATGTCGATCGCCTTGATGCCCACGAACGGCACCACGATCCCGCCCAGGCCGTAGATCAGCAGGTTGCGACGCAGCAACGCCGCCGCACTCGCCGCCTGTACGCGTACACCGCGCAGCGCCAGGGGGATCAGCACCACGATGATCAGCGCGTTGAACACGATGGCCGAGAGGATCGCGCTCTGCGGGCTTTGCAGGTGCATCACGTTGAGCACACCCAGTTGCGGGTAGATCGAGGCGAACAGCGCCGGCAGGATCGCGAAGTACTTGGCCACGTCGTTGGCGATGGAAAAGGTGGTCAGCGCACCACGGGTCACCAGCAATTCCTTGCCGATCTGCACCACGTCCAGCAGCTTGGTCGGGTCGCTGTCGAGGTCGACCATGTTGGCCGCTTCACGGGCGGCTTGCGTGCCGTCGTTCATTGCCATGCCGACGTCAGCCTGGGCCAGCGCCGGGGCGTCGTTGGCGCCGTCGCCGCACATCGCAACCAGGCGACCATCGTTCTGTTCGTGACGAATGCGCGCGAGTTTTTTCTCCGGAGTAGCCTCGGCCAGCACGTCATCCACGCCGGCTTCAGCGGCAATCGCGGCGGCGGTCAGCGGGTTGTCGCCGGTCACCATCACCGTGCGAATCCCCAGCTTGCGCAGCTCGGCAAACCGTTCGCGGATGCCGGGCTTGACCACGTCCTTGAGGTGAATCGCGCCGAGCAACTTGCCGTCGGCACACACCAGCAATGGCGTGCCGCCGCTCTGGGCGATCTTGTCGATTTCCCGCGACAGCGCCGGTTGCAGGTCGCGGCGTTGCAGGCCAATGAACGCCAACAGCGAATCCACGGCGCCCTTACGGAACACACGGCCCTGGTAGTCGACGCCGGACAGGCGGGTTTCCGCGCTGAACGGTACCGAGGTCAGCTCATCCGTCGACGGCTCGGCTTGTGGGTGCTGGCCGCGCAGGTATTCGACGATGGACTTACCTTCGGCCGTGTCGTCCGCCAAGGATGCCAGCAGCGCGCCCTCAGCCAGTTCCTTGCCGCTGACACCCGGCGCGGCGATCACGTTGGTGCAACGACGGTTACCGAAGGTGATGGTGCCGGTCTTGTCCAGCAACAGCACGTGCACGTCCCCCGCCGCTTCCACTGCGCGGCCGGACTTGGCGATCACGTTCAGACGCACCAGGCGATCCATGCCGGCAATACCGATGGCCGACAACAGGCCGCCGATGGTGGTCGGGATCAGCGTCACCAGCAGCGCCACCAGGAACACCAGCGGCAGGTTGCCATTGGCGAAGTGGGCGAACGGCTGCAGGGTCACCACCACCAGCAGGAAGATCAGCGTCAGGCCGATCAGCAGGATGTCCAGCGCGATTTCGTTGGGGGTTTTCTGGCGTTTGGCGCCTTCCACCAGGGCGATCATGCGGTCCAGGGTCGACTCGCCCGGGTTGGCGGTGATGCGAATCATCAACCAGTCCGAGACCAGGCGGGTATTGCCGGTGACGGCCGAGCGGTCGCCGCCGGATTCACGGATAACCGGGGCCGATTCACCGGTGATGGCCGCTTCGTTGACCGCGGCAATCCCTTCGATGACTTCGCCGTCACCCGGGATCATTTCCCCGGCGACCACGCGTACCACATCACCTTTGCGCAGGCTGGTGGCCGGCACGACCTTGAAGCTGCCGTCGGCTTCCTTGCGGCGGGCGCTGAGGCCCTCGCTGCCGGCCTTGAGGCTGTCGGCGCGGGCCTTGCCGCGGCCTTCAGCCAAGGCTTCGGCGAAGTTGGCAAACAGCACGGTGAACCACAGCCAAACGGCGATTTGCACGGCGACGTAGGTCGGTACGGCAACATCCGGCACGAAGCACAGGATGGTGGTGAGGATCGCGGTCAGCTCGACCACCAGCATCACCGGCGAGCGTTGCAGCTGGCGCGGGTCCAGCTTGACGAACGCCTGGACCAGCGCCGGGCGCCACAGGGCCGACATTGCGGTTTTGGCCGGCTCCTGGGTTTTCACCGGAGCCGCGTTTTTTGCAGGCATATTCATTTTCATATCCCCTTAGAAGCCCATGCTCAGATGTTCAGCGATAGGCCCAAGTGCCAGCGTCGGCAGGAAGGTCAGGCCGCCCACCAGCAAAATGGTCACGGTCAACAGGGTCACGAACAGCGGGCCGTGGGTCGGGAAGCTGTTCTGGCCAATCGGTGCGGTCTTCTTCATCGCCAGGCTGCCGGCCAGGGCCAGTACCGGGAGGATGTAACCGAAGCGACCAAGCAACATCGACAGGCTCAACATCAGGTTGTGGAACGCGGTGTTGGCACTGAAGCCGCCGAACGCCGAACCGTTGTTGGCACTGGCCGAGGTGTAGGCGTACAGCAACTGGCTGAAACCGTGGGGGCCAGGGTTACTGATGGCACCGGCCGGGCCAGGCAGGCTGGCGGCGATGGCACCGAGTACCAGGGTGCCGACCGGCATCACCAGCAAGGTCACGACCAGCAACTGCACTTCCTTGGCCTGGAGTTTCTTGCCGAGGTATTCCGGTGTACGGCCAATCATCAAACCGGCGAGGAACACCGCGATCAACACGTTGAGCAACATGCCGTACATGCCGGCGCCGACGCCGCCGAAGATCACTTCGCCGACCATCATGTTGACCAGCGACACCATCCCGCTCAGGGGGTTGAGGCTGTCTTGCATACCGTTGACCGAACCGTTGGACGCGGCGGTGGTCGCCACCGACCACAACACGGTGCCAGTGGTGCCGAAGCGCGCTTCTTTACCTTCCTGCGGCGCGGCCTGTTCAACCGCCGGGTTGTTCAGCGCCGGGTTGGGTTGGTACTCGGCCCACATCGCGGTAGCACCGCCGATGATGAACAGGGCCAGCATGCAACCGAGGATCGCCCGGCTCTGACGCAGGTCTTTCACGTAGTGGCCAAAGGTGAACACCAGCGCCACCGGAATCAGGATGATCGCGCCCAGCTCAAACAGGTTGGCCCAGGCAGTCGGGTCTTCGAACGGATGCGCCGAGTTGACGCCGAAGAAGCCACCACCGTTGGTGCCCAGTTGCTTGATCGCAATCTGGCTGGCAGCCGGGCCCAGTGGGATGACCTGGTCAACGCCCTGCATGGTGACCGCGTTCACATAGTGAGCGAAGGTTTGTGGCACGCCCTGCCAGACCAGGAACAACGCGAACACCAGGCACAACGGCAACAGGCCGTAGAGCGTGGCGCGAGTCATGTCGACCCAGAAGTTGCCCAAAGTCTTGGTGGATTTGCGACCGATCCCACGGCACAACGCGACCAGTACGGCGAGGCCGGTGGCGGCACTGACGAAGTTCTGCACGGTGAGGCCGACCATCTGACTGAGGTAGCTCAGGGACGCTTCACCGCTGTAGTTCTGCCAGTTGGTGTTGGTCATGAAACTGATGGCGGTGTTGAACGCCAGGGTCCATTCCTGACCCGGCAATTTCTGCGGGTTCAGCGGCAGGTATTCCTGGAACAGCAGGATCGCGAACAGCAGCACGAAACCGGCAAGGTTGAACGCCAGCAACGCCAGCGCGTATTTCTGCCAGCTCTGTTCCTGGTCCGCATCGACACCCGAAAGGCGATAGCACACGCGCTCGACCGGGCCGAACACCGGCGTGAGCCAGGTTCGCTGCCCTTCCATTACCTTGTAGTAGAACCGCCCCAGGGCCGGTGCCGGAATCAGCACCAAGGCAAAGAAGGCGATGATCAGCCAATAGTCATAACTGTGCATAGCCTGCTCCTAGTTCCGATCCGCGCGTAACAGCGCAACCAGCAGATAAATGAACAGCGCCACAGCCAACAGCAGTGACACCCCGTCCAGAACGCTCATGGAAGTTTCTCCGTCGTGCGGCGACTGCCGCGTGTAGGAGGATTGTCCGCAGGAGTGGCGTAAAGGAACGAGAGCGACGGTATGGGTGGGGCGTAAAGACGGCGTAAAGAGTGGGTTTATGCGGGGTTTACGGGGGTATGCACTTCAAATGTGGGAGCCGGGCTTGCCCGCGATAGCGTCAGACCAGACACCAACGCCCTTATCTGGTGCAGCGCTTGAAATGATTCAAACGCCAAACCGTTCCCTCGGCGACAGTTCGGCGCCTTTACGACACGGCTTTGGTTAATGGCATGTCCGCTGCAATGCCCTGAAACATTCCAAACCGTTCAGGGAGCGCTACACGATGAACACACAACTCAAACCCACCTTGGGCACTCTGCATTTGTGGGGCATCGCAGTCGGGCTGGTGATTTCCGGAGAGTATTTCGGCTGGAGCTATGGCTGGGGCGTGGCGGGAACATTGGGCTTCCTGGTGACCTCGTTGATGGTCGCCGCCATGTACACCTGCTTTATATTCAGTTTCACCGAGCTGACCACCGCGATTCCTCATGCTGGCGGCCCTTTTGCCTACAGCCGCCGGGCGTTCGGCGAGAAAGGTGGCTTGATTGCCGGGCTGGCGACGCTGATCGAGTTCGTCTTCGCCCCACCCGCGATCGCCCTGGCCATCGGCGCATACCTGAACGTGCAGTTTCCGGCCCTCGATCCGAAACATGCGGCCGTCGGCGCCTACATTGTGTTCATGGGCCTGAACATCCTCGGGGTGAAGCTCGCCGCCACCTTTGAATTGGTGGTCTGCGTGCTTGCCGTGGCCGAGTTGCTGGTGTTCATGGGCGTGGTCGCTCCCGCCTTCAGCTTCAGCAACTTCGCCCTCAACGGCTGGGCCGGCTCCGACACCTTCGGCGCACCGGCGATCGCCGGAATGTTTGCGGCCATACCCTTTGCCATCTGGTTCTTCCTCGCCATCGAAGGCGCCGCCATGGCGGCCGAAGAGGCGAAAGATCCCAAGCGCACTATTCCAAAGGCCTACATCAGCGGCATCCTCACCCTGGTGATTCTGGCCATGGGCGTGATGTTCTTTGCCGGTGGCGTGGGTGACTGGCGCACCCTGTCGAACATCAACGACCCGCTGCCCCAGGCGATGAAAACCGTGGTCGGCGACAGCTCGGGCTGGCTGCACATGCTGGTGTGGATCGGCCTGTTCGGCCTGGTGGCCAGCTTCCACGGGATCATCCTGGGTTACTCCCGCCAATTCTTCGCCCTGGCGCGCGCGGGCTACCTGCCCTCCTTCCTCGCCAAACTGTCGCGCTTCCAGACGCCGCACCGGGCAATCATCGCCGGCGGCATCGTCGGCATCGCCGCCATCTACAGCGACGGGCTGATCAACCTGGGCGGCATGACCCTGACCGCCGCGATGATCACCATGGCGGTGTTCGGTGCCATCGTCATGTACATCATGAGCATGCTCAGCCTGTTCAAACTGCGCAAGACCGAGCCACTGCTGGAGCGGACCTTCCGCGCCCCGGGCTATCCAATCGTGCCGGGGATTGCGCTGGTACTGGCCGTGGTCTGCCTGGTGGCCATGGCGTGGTTCAACGCGCTGATCGGGCTGATCTTCCTGGGCTTCATGGTGGTGGGTTTTGTGTACTTCCAACTGACCGCGCAAGACCGCGCCGATGCACCGGCGGACGCTATGTTGACCGGGCTGTAAGGCTACCGGGGCAGAACGGGCCTACAATGAACTACTAAGAAAGCCCGTTACTCAAAGCAGTCATTACCGTGGGAAATTTCCCCACGGTTTGCTGCCTCAAGGAGAGCCCTATGCCGTGGTATGCCTGGTTGATTTTAGTGGTCGCGATCGGTTCGATCGTCGGTGGTTTGTTGATGCTGCGAGACAGCGCCAACAAGGTTGAATTGACTGATGAACAACGTAAGCGCGTGGCAGAACGCAATGCCCAAGCGGACGCCAAGGATGCGCAGGATCGCTGAGACTGAAGCGGCTCCCCGTTGAGCCGCACAATTTTGTAAACACCCGCGTATGCCCCGCCAAGCTTGGTTAATATGGCCTGATGTTTCGGAGGCCTTCCCATGCGCTATTCACAAGACCACAAAGCCCAAACCCACCGGCGCATCATCAAGGAGGCCTCGGTACGCTTTCGCCGCGACGGCATTGGTGCGACCGGCCTGCAGCCGCTGATGAAGTCGCTGAACCTGACGCATGGCGGGTTTTACGCGCACTTCAGGTCAAAGGACGAGTTGGTGGAAAAGGCGTTGCAAGAGGCCGCAGCTCAACTGGATGAACATTGCAAAAAGCTGTTCAGCCAACAGCGACCGTTGGACGCGTTCATTGATAGCTACCTGTCGCAATGGCATCAGACATCACCTCATGAGGGGTGCCCGCTGCCCACGATGTCTTCCGAGCTGGGGTTGCGCGGGCAGAACAGCAGGACGACGGATGAGGTGCTTAACGCCCGGCTCAAGCAGGTCGAAGCCGCCCTCGAGAGCCCGAATGCCCGCGAACAGGGCCTTGTGCTGATGTCGACGCTGGTGGGAGCGTTGGTGTTGGCAAGAAGTGTGGAGAGCGCCGAATTGGCCACGCGGATTCTTGATGTGGTGCGGGGGAGCTTGAAAGCGGGGTTCTGCGGCCAGAAGAAAGCCGGTCAATGACCGGCCTCCTCGCCTGCTTTTCAGATGTTCAATTGACCTCAAGCCTGTCGCGGTTCTTCTCCAGCAATGCCTTGCCGATACCTTTTACTTCCAGCAACTCATCTATCGCAGTGAAGGGCCCGTTGGTTTCGCGGTAAGCGACGATGGCCTTGGCTTTGGCTGCGCCAATGCCGAAGAGGTCCCGGCGCAGGGTTTCGGCGTCTGCGGAGTTGAGGCTGACCTTGGTGGTGTGGTCGACCTTGGTCATTTGTGTGGAAATGGAGGTTGGCGTTTCGGGTTTGGTGGAAGGTGCGGCAGTAGTGGCTAGGGAGAGGCTGGCAAGAAAGGCAAAGACAAAGGATGAGAAATAAGCTTTACGCATAGGTGACACTCCATGACATCGATAAGGGAAAAGCAGCTTTTCCGAAGCTGCTTTTCAAACTTAGGCGATGTTTGGGGAGAGTCAAAAATGGGTGAGTTACAGGGTGTGAGCTCAGGGCTCAAGACGACGCTGCTGGTAGATCCAGTCGACGATTTCACCGTCCGGGGAATAGCCGCTGACCGTTTCGCGCAGCAGCTGACGCACACGCGTGTAGTCATCCTGTTCAACGGCGCTGAGCAGCTCCGTTAAACGGGCCTTCAACACCTCCCAGGGCAAGTAGTCTTCATTGGCACTCATAATCATCGGGTGCGGCGTCGTGACTACGTTGTCGCCGATCAACAGTTCCTCATAAAGTTTTTCGCCGGGACGCAGCCCCGTAAACTCAATGGAGATGTCACCTTGAAGATTTTTATCAGAGCGAATACTCAAGCCGGAAAGGTGCACCATCTTCTCGGCCAGCTCGACGATTTTCACCGGCTCGCCCATATCCAGAACAAATACGTCACCGCCCAGCCCCATGGAGCCCGCCTGGATAACCAATTGAGCGGCTTCAGGGATGCTCATGAAATACCGGGTAATCTTGGGGTGCGTAACCGTCAGCGGGCCACCGGATTTGATTTGCTTGTGGAACAACGGGATCACTGATCCTGATGAGCCCAGCACATTGCCGAACCGCACCATGGTAAAGCGGGTCTTGTTCACACGGGAAACATTCGAAGTCTCACCGAATAGCACCGGAGCAATTTCACTGCTGAGCGCCTGCAGTGTCATTTCTGCGAGACGCTTGGTGCTTCCCATTACATTGGTGGGACGCACCGCCTTATCAGTAGAAATCAGCACGAAGTTCGCCACATTGGCGCGTAAAGAGGCTTGCGCGGCGCTCAGTGTGCCCATCACATTATTCAGCACGCCTTCAGCAATATTATGCTCGACCATCGGTACATGCTTGTAAGCCGCCGCATGGTAGACCGTGTTCACGCGCCAGGTTTTCATGACGTCAAAGAGCTTTTCCTGATTGCGCACAGAACCCAGGATTGGCAATAACTTAACTGAAAGCGACTCACGCACGATTCGCTGCTCAAGTTCTTGCAGGATGCTGTAGAGATTGAACTCGCTATGCTCATACAACAGCAGTGTCGTGGGTTGCAGCGTGAGAATCTGCCGGCAAAGCTCAGACCCGATTGAACCGCCCGCCCCGGTTATAAGAACCGACTGCTCCTTGATGCAATGTTCAAGCAGCTCGTCCTGAGGAGGGACAGAGTCACGGCCCAACAAGTCAGCAATATCAACTTCCTGGATATCATCGACTTTCACTCGCCCGCTGGCCAAATCCATAAAACCGGGCACGCTTTGCACATGGAGTGCGAACCCCTCCAGGAAGGTCAATATCTCCCGGCGGCGCCCACGATTGGCAGACGGAATGGCGAGAAGAATCTGCTGGGCACCGGTGACGTCAACCATCTGCTGGATATGCTTTGGCTTATAGACATGCAAGCCTGAAATCACACGATCGGCAATGCTGCTGTCATCATCAATAAAGGCGACAGGACGCAACAGCCTCCCCATGCGCAATGCAGCAACCAATTGATTACCGGCTGCCCCCGCACCATAGATGGCCACCTTCGGCAGTCCATCATCTCGATTGGTAAAAGGAACATGTTGCGCAGCCGCGAACCAGTCTCCCAGGAAATACTGGCGCATCGCGAGGCGTAGCCCCCCGATCATGACCATGCTCAACCACCAGTAATTGAAGATGACCGAGCGTGGAACAAACAACTGATGGTTGCCGCTCCAGTAAACAACCAGCGCGAGAATCAACGATGACAGGCTGACGGCCTTGATAATTGCGATCAGCGCATCGTTTCCAAAATAGCGCATGACTGCACGGTACATACCAAACCGTACAAACAGCGGAATAGCGATGACCGTGGCGCTCAGGAATAGCCATAGGTATTCAGTGAAAGGATTGATCAGCTCATCAATCCCCAAACGAACGACAAAGGCCATCCAAAGGGCAAACCAGACAAGAAAAACGTCGGTCACTACCTGGAAGGCACGTTTCTGCCGCCGCGTTAAACCCAGTAATAAGGTTCTCAACTTATCCATAACGCCTTGAAACACCTCTGTTACTCCTAAAGTACATCCGCCACCACCATGGATGATTCCAAGGGACTTCATACCATGATGATGGAAAATTCCATTTGACTGGCCCGCAGCTCAAATCCTTCTGCGTTGCAAACAAAGACGGGCATTCCTGACTGTCTAACTGATTACTCTTCGGTAGCCAACTGCATAACGGTCTTGAGCACCGAGCATGTCTTGTCGATCTCATGCTGCGTCAACGTCGGGTGCACGAGAAACATTACACTTGTTTCGCCGAGCTCCCGTGCTACCGGCAACCGGCTCGCCGGACGCCAGCCAGTATTGTCAAACGCCTTCTCCAGATAGACCTCGGAGCAGGAACCGGAAAATACCGGAACGTCTCGTGCCGAAATCTCCGCCAGAATACGATCACGATCCCATCCGGCCTTGAGAGCCTGAGGCTCGACAAACACGTAGCACTTATACGCCGCGTGAACACTGCCCTCAGGCATGATTGGCACACGCAAGCCTTTGAGTTGGCTGGCGCACTCCCATATCTGCCCGGCATTCGCCAGCCGGCTGGCCTGCCAATCGGTCATGCGCTTGAGCTGAATCCGACCGATGACGGCCTGAACCTCGAGCATTCTCCAGTTCGTACCGAAGCTTTCATGCAACCAGCGAAAACCAGGAGGATGGTTACGTTCGTAGACAGCTTCCCAGCTTTTGCCATGATCCTTGAACGACCACATGTCCGACCACAACTTACGATCGTTGGTTGTGACCATTCCGCCCTCGCCACCTGTGGTCATGATCTTGTCCTGACAAAAGGACCAGGCAGAGATATGGCCAATTGACCCCACCGGGCGCCCCTTGTAACGGGCGCCATGGGCCTGGGCACAATCTTCGATCACTTTAAGGTCGAATTCCTCGGCCAGGGCCATGATCGGATCCATATCGCAAGGCCAGCCAGCCAAATGCACACAGATTACGGCCCGGGTGCGAGGAGTCAGTACAGCGCGGATAGTCTGCGCGCTGAAGTTTTGCGAATCGCGATCCACATCGGCGAAAACCGGAACAGCCCCGGCATTCACAATGCTCGAGACGGAAGCAAGAAACGTGCGTGAGGTGACAATCACTTCATCGCCAGCACCGATACCCAACGCCTTCAAGGCAAGGTCCAGGGCAACCGTTCCGTTAGCCAGGCCGATGGCGTATTCGGTGCCCGCCCATGCAGCGAACTCCTTCTCAAACTCACGCCCCTGTGTACCGGTCCAGTAGTTGACCTTATTGGACAGAATCACATCACGTACGGCGTCAGCTTCCTCTTCAGTAAAAGAAGGCCAAGGAGAAAATGGTGAATTCAACACAACCAGTACCCGTCAGTTTTCATTCGAAAATATGAAAGACTCGTCACTACGAGCCCCGTTGCAATTCGCTCAATCCGCTGTTCGCGCGGCGACGACTTTTCAAGAGCCGTCCAATAACCTGGCCGGCACTCCGGCGACCGTAACCTTGTCTGGCACGTCTCTGACAACTACGGCACCCGCACCAACCATGACCTGTGAACCGATGCTCACGAGTTGTCGTATGCAGGCACCTATGCCAATCCAGCTCAGATCCTGTACGCAGACGCCCCCTGCAAGCCGGGCGCCGGGGCTGATGTGCACACACGACCCCAATAGACAATCGTGGTCGACACTGCTGCCCGTATTGAGAATAGCGCCCCTGCCAACTTTGGCATCGGCGTTTACCACCGCGCCAGCAAACACCACCGACCCCTCACCAAGCGTGGCATACCGGCTGACGGTTGAATCCGGATGGCGCAGCGTTACCAGCGTAGCGCCTGCCGCCTTCAGCTGGTCCAGTTTTGCCTGGCGAACCCGATTATTGCCGATCGCCACCAACACACCGTCATATTCATGCACAGCCGCCAACAGTCTCTCGGTGTTGCCTACGACGCTCCAGGCACCATTTCGAAGCAAACCGGGCCAGGCGTCATCAAAGAATTCAATCGTGTCCCAACCGCAGCATTCGGCCGTATCCGCGACGACTTTGCCATGGCCGCTTGCACCCAGCACCGCAAGGCGGCTCATGGCTTGGAGCCCGTGAACTTCGATGCTGTAGCTTCGCCTTCGGCACTGATACCGTCACGCACCAGAACTTTCTTGATCGTCAGGAAAATCACCTTCATATCCAGCCAAAAAGACTGATTATCGACATACCAGGTGTCCAGCTTGAACTTTTCTTCCCAGCCTATTGCGTTGCGCCCGTTGACCTGTGCCCAGCCGCTGACGCCAGGGCGAACCTCATGGCGACGATATTGTTCGGCGCTGTAGAGAGGCAGGTATTCCATCAGCAACGGTCGCGGGCCCACCAGGCTCATATCGCCCTTGACCACATTCCACAACTCAGGCAATTCATCCAGGCTGCTGGATCGCAGAAAACTGCCAAAGGCTGTCATGCGCTGGGAGTCTGGCAAAGGCTCACCGTTTGCGTCATGAGCATCACGCATCGTACGGAACTTGATCATTTCGAACGGTTTGCCATTCCGACCTGGTCGAACCTGACGAAAGAGAACGGGAGATCCCAATTTCTTGCGAATGTTCCAGGCAATTACTGCTATGACCGGAGAAAGCAGAATTAGTCCAAGCAACGACGCAAATAAATCAAAACCACGCTTGATCATCTGGCAACACCCTCCAGCCAATCCACAAACCGGTCAGCCAATTTACGTCGGTCAAACTCTCTGACCGCCAATTCTCTGCCTCGTGCGCCCTTCGCCCGCAGCTCGTCACGATCATCTGCCGCCTGTATCAACGCATCTGCGAAAAGCGCAGCATCATCTGGAGGTACGACAAAACCGCAGTTCTCGGTGGAAATCATCTCGGCGAGCCAGCCCGGGTAGTTATTTAAAACAGGCAACCCTGACGCGATATAGTCGAAAAACTTGTTAGGCGACGTTCCGTAGTAAAAGGCCGGTACGTTTGCCAATATCTGCAGCCCCAGGTCCGCGCTGGCCATCAAACCGGACAACCGGGCCTTGTTCACCGGGTCATGAAATATCACATTGTCCAGCTGCTCTTCCGCTGCACGCTTCTGAAGCGCGGGCTTGAGCTTGCCCTGCCCGATCAAAACCAGCCGGATATCATCGCGCTTACGCAGTTTAAGCTCTCGAGCCGCATCGAGCACCGCGTCCAGCTTGTTGGCCACTCCATGAGTACCCGCGAAAACCGCTACCAGATGGCTTTTATCCACTCCAGCCGGCAACCATGGCTCAGCAGGCGTGTTGAAAATATCAAGGTCACAACCGTTTGGGATCATTTCGATTCGATCACGCGCCACACCGCGGTGCGCAATTCCATCCACAATACCTGGAGACAATCCAATGACCCGGTGAGCCGAGCGATAACTTGCCCACTCAAGAAAAGACATGGCGGCAAGGATTACCGGATTACGAATGACGCCCATCGCTTTCGGCAGCTCGGGCCAGAGATCCCGGACCTCAAATACAAACGGCTTATTGCGAAACCACCGGGCGAATATCCCGGGGATACCGGCTGTCAATGGCGTCGTGGTCGCAAAGACCAGGTCGTAACGCTCGGTTAGCGCAATACCGATACTGCGCACTGCAAACTTTAAAAAGCTGAGCGCTCGAACGAACAGGCCATCGCTGTTGGAGTACGCCAGGTCAAATTCGATGATCTCGATACCGTCGACGGTACCTTTGCGTTTTCCACCAACGAAAGGGCTTTCCAGCCCCGTTTGGCCACCACCGTAGCTGCCGCAGACCATCGTCACCTGATGCCCCCTGGCAACCAGGCGGCGGGCCATCTCATAGGACCGGATACCGGTCGCTCCTTTCGGAGTAGAAAAATGCTGATGAAAATAAAGGACTTTCATGTCTACCAGTGATACTCCGTAGTCAAAACGCCCGCCGAAGTCACCTCAACCTCAAGCACCGGCACTTCAGTTTTTTGTAAGTAGTAACGAGACTCCCAACCCTGGACGAGCGCTCGTCGCACGATAGGCATGCTGCCTGCAACCGACAATCGATGGGAGCCGTTGGTCAGGACGTCGCCCTCAAGCCGCCAGTCCCCCGGCTGCAAACGCCAGCGTAGAACTGCACGATCCTTGAATCCGCTAAATTCATCCCTGACCAGCATGCCGGTGTCGCTCAGGCTCACATGCCGCTTATGACGGACGCCGTTACCGTCGATATACGTGGCGCCGCAGGCGCTTGTTCCAGCCTGCTCAACCAGGCTTTCGACCTGGCGCGTACGCAACCACTCCCCGAACAGAAACCGGCTGAGCCTCGGCATCTGGTCTCGCCCATCAAATTGAAGGGTGTTGTGGCTGGCGGTACCCGGAAAATAACTCAGCCACTGGGCAGAGGTGTTGTAGCTGAAGGTACCTGCATCCCGGAGCAGGTTAATGCCTGCACGCCATAGATCCACATGCAGGGCATCGGCCTGGCTGGGGCGAAACCGGAAGCGCGGGTAGCGCAATACAGCGAAGGTTTGTTCACGCCGCAACAATGCATAACCACCCTGATCAAACAGCTGGCTACCTGGACGCTCCGCTACCGCCGATGGGCCGGGCAGCAGCAGCCATTGCAGTGGCAAATCCCATTCACCTGCCGCCTCATAGGCTCTCTTTCCGGCAAACAACGCCATGGACAACTGGACCGAAGGCCTGAAGTCGCGATAGTCCGTATCCGTCAGTGGCAGCAGCCGGGCACCATCATTTGCGCCAATGTTCGGAGCATCTCCAGTGTGCTCGTCGACCAACGAAAATAACCAATGCGCGGCTGTGCGAGCCCTGAGTTGGAACGTGGCGGAGAACGCCGGGAGCCCCAGCTTGTTTCTCCAGATTTCAACCATGGAAAATGTGTCGAGCATCACCCGATGATAATTGACGGAGTACTGGCTGAAACTGCCATCTTGCTCGATCAGCCGAGCGGCCCGGTTTTCGAGCCATTTGCGCCCCAATCGCTGCCAGCGTTCGCCCTCGGGGCAACCGCTTGAGGTCAACCAACTGCCGCCGACAAAAAGTGCAGCCGCCTCGGAAGTCCCGTGGTTATTGTCCTGAGCCATCGCATAGCTCAGCGTCGGCTCGATACGCTTGAGGTGCAGTCGGACCAGATCCACAAGCCCCGGCAACGGGTTGGCAAACTGTTCGACAATGACCGAACTCATCGCCAGGTGCAGGACACGAATGGACGCCTCCTGACCGCACTTCCAGTTCGGACCGCAATAGGGAGGATTGTTGACACACCAATCCGTCAACCAACCGTTTAACTGCGCCGTCCCTGAAGACCCGCCAACACAGGACTTCTGGGCAAAGACCAACGTCCAGTCAAATCGCGAAGCTTCCCAGATATTCTTGATATCACCGACAGCGGCATCAAAATCAGGAATCCGCCACCATTCCCGGCCGGGATCAGGCACTCGAACTCCATTCAGCGGATTCAAATGCCAGTCAGGGGGTGCGTCCGATACCGGGCACTCCCAGAACCCGAAATACCGGACCTGGGAATCCCATTGGGACGCACATGGCAACGAGCCGGCCTGCCTCGCACTTTCCGCAAAAAACGGGCCTTGAGGAATTTCAGCCCGAAGGCGTCGGACCGGGTTCAAGCCAGTCTTGACCCCGAGCCGATACGTCAATGCACGCGCCAGATTGCCAAAACCGAGAGCTATCGCAGTTTTGGCTTTAACAAGAAGAAGGCTCATTGCTCGCGCAGAATCCGGGCAACTTCAATGCTCACGCGCGCCACTTCGAAAATCTCATCGGAAGTGATCGGCGTGACCGCCCCGTTTTGCACCGCTGCCAGGAAAGCTGCAGCGCACTCGCTTTGCCCCTTGTTCTGTTTCCAGAGATTCAGCTTGCTGAAGCCCGGCCAGCCGAAACCCTTCAACTTGCGGAAGTTATCCAGTTGCAGGACGCGTCCGGCAGCGAAAACTTCAACTCGCTCTTTTGGAAAGCTTGAAGCGCCATTGGCCAGATAGAGGATGGTGCCGAAAGAGCCATCCTCAAACCCCAGGGTGATCGCCGCTTTATCTTCCGTAATGGCAACAGCAGGCGTATCGCCCATTCTGCGGGCCTGGATCGAAACAATTTTGCTGCCCGCGAGAAAACGCATCAGGTCGATGAAATGACACGCTTCGCCAATAATGCGCCCACCGCCGACTGACGGGTCCTGGGTCCAGTGATTTGCGGGAATCGCTCCGGCATTCATCGTCATGATGAAAGACTTGGGCTCTTTTACAGCCGAGAGCAACGCCTTCATCTTTTGCACCTGCGGCGAAAAGCGTCGATTGAACCCCACCATCAAATGTGGCTTGAGCCCTTGTTCGACAGCCTTTCGATAGGCCTCTTCAACCGTTGCCAGATCCTGGGCTTCAATGGCCAATGGCTTTTCGACGAACACATGTTTACCCGCCTCCAGCGCTTGCGCGACAAAACGGGCATGGCTGTCGTGCCGGGTGACAATTGCAACAGTGTTGATCGTGCTCTCGCCAAGCATCGCACTGATATCAGTCGAGGCTTGTGCAAATCCGGCCTTGCTGCCGTGTATTACACCGTTGATGCCACCGGCAGTCACAATCGTATGGAACTGAGCCCCCGCGGCCTTGAATGCCGGTATCAGCATTCTTGATGCATAGTTTCCTGCACCGATGAAGCCCACCACGGGTTTGACCGGGTCGAAACTGGCTACCGCACCAGGTGCCAGCACCACTTCCTTGATGTTTCGCTCGGTCTCTTCCGAGGTGTACTGAAGAATGATGCCCAGCGCCGAATTATCCGTCGTAAGCGTCTGATAGGCATCCGCGGCGTCTTCGAATGCAACCCGATGGGAGATCAACGAGTTGACCTCCAATTGGCCGCTGGCGAGCATGTCCAGGACGGCTTCGAAGTTGCGCTGCTCAGTCCAGCGAACGAAACCTATCGGGAAGTCGTTGCCTTGATCTTCGTAACTCGGATCGTAGCGCCCGGGCCCGTAAGAACATGAAACCTGGAATGTCAGTTCCTTCTCATAGAAGTCGGCTCGACTCAACTCAAGCCCGGTTACCCCTACCAGAACAATGCGCCCACGCTTACGGCACATGTGTGCCGCCTGGGTGACCGGGTCGGACGACTTGGTCGACGCCGTAATGATGACGCCATCCACCCCTCTTCCGCGGCTGAATGTCATTCCCGCCGAAACAACATCTTCGCCCTTGCCGGGGTTGCAGGTTTCGGCGCCATAACTGCGAGCCAATGCCAGCTTTTGCTCATCGAAGTCAACGGCAAGTACCCGGCAGCCTTGAGCCCGCAGGAGCTGGACCGTCATCAGTCCGATCAGGCCTACGCCGGTGACTACAAAGGTTTCACCCAATGTCGGCTGAGCCAGACGAATGCCCTGCAAGCCGATGCTGGCAAGCACGGTAAACGAAGCGGCTTCGTCGCTGACCGAGTCCGGAATCAAGGCACACAGATTCTTGGGAACAACAACGATATCGGCATGAGGACCATTGGAAACCACACGGTCGCCCGGCTTGAACCCGGACACATCATTGCCCACGGCACCCACAACACCCACGTTGCAGTATCCAAGCGGCAACGGCTGCGCAAGCTTCGAGCGAACGGCTTCCACCGTTGTCGCCAAGCCATCGGTCTGGACCTTTTGCAGAACCATGCGGACCTTGTCAGGTTGCTGGCGAGCTTTTTCCAACCAGTTGGCACGGCCAAACCCTACCAGCATGCGTTCCGTGCCAGCAGAAATCAGCGTATTGGTTGTATGGATCTTTAGCGTGCCACTACGAACGGCGGGAGCGGGTGCATTAACCAATGACGTCTCACCGCTAGCCATGTTCTGAACAACCTGCTTCATGCATTCACACCAATAAAGTTAAAAATTCACTCATCACTGAGAAACTTGTATAGAGCTATGTATCCTACCATCGGATAAGGCCGTGGCGTCGCCGCCCACTCAACCGTCGAGGGCGAAATCGCCGTCCAGATACTGTTTGCACCAGAGTTCCATGCAAACGATGCCGAACAACGTATAAGCAGCGTCTATCCGGCCTGAACGATCTGCTTCGATCAGATGCGCCACCGCCTTGGGATCGAATATCCCCCTTTTCAGCAGGGATGCAGGAGAAAGCACCTCATCGACCAAAGGCTTCAGGCGTCCTTGCAACCAGTTGCGAAGCGGTACGCCGAAGCCCGTCTTGGGCCGGTAGATGACGTCGTGAGGCAGATAGGGTTCCATGGCCTTCTTGAAAATCCATTTCCCTTCCCGGCCTTTTTGCTTGATATCCGATGGCAGTGAGCCAGCCAGGCGGACCAGGTCAAGATCCAGCAGCGGCACACGCACTTCAACGCCCGTCGCCATACCCATCTTGTCGGTGTAGTTGAGATTGTGATCGGTGAGAAAATGCTTGCACTCCAGGGTGAGCATTTTATCAAGGGGCGTGGCATCCGAAGGCAGCCGCGAAAGTGTTTCTCGCATCGGCGCAAACAAATCATTGGCCGCCAGCTGGCGTCGCAAGTCTGGCGCCAACAGGCCATACGCCTGTTCAGGTTCAAGCCAGAGGAAATAACTGATCAAGCGATCATCAGCAGGCAAGTCCGCATAGCGAAAAGCCTTCCCGAGACGACGAGACAGCGGAGAGGATGCAGGAAGCAGGTTTGAACTGCTGGCCAAAACCGAACGCAGCGGTCGAGGCATTCCGCCCCACCAACGCTCTTGCGCCAACGCGAAATGACGACGATAGCCCGTGAAAATATCATCTCCCCCGGCACCCGACAGCAGAACCTTGATGCCGTTCTGGCTTGCCAGTTCCGAGATGAACAACGCATTCAGCGCCGCCGGATCCGGCGTAGGTTCATCGAGCAGATAAACCATTTCAGGCAGACGATCCATCATCTCATCGCCGACGCCTACGACATGCAGGTCGACATCCAGATGCTTGGCAACGCGCTGTGCGTACGGAAGGTCATCGGCGAACCCCTCGTTCGCAGTGGAGCCGTTGTCTACTCGGATACTGAAGCACTGCAACCGCCCCTTATCACGCATTTCCTGCGCTGCAAACGCGACGATGGCACTGGAGTCCAAGCCGCCTGACAAGAATGAGCCCAAGGGTACGTCGGACACCAACTGACGCTGGACGGCAGTCCTGACGGCATCGGCGACATCAACAGCGACATCAGCAACCGTTTTTGTCAGGGGTTTCTCGGAAATCGGCAGTTCGTAGTAAAACCAGCTCTTCTCGATATGCCCATTACGGACGCATAACGCTTGGCCAGGTAAAACCTTTTTGATATCCCGCACGATCGTCCGATCACCCGGCGACCAGAGAAAACCAAGGTGCGCGAGTACGGCTTGCGGGTCGATTTCAGTTTTACTGAAGCCGCCTCGGATCAAGCCCTTCATTTCACTTGAAAATGCAAAACAACCATCACTGGAATGGATATAGAGGGGTTTGACGCCCATCTGATCTCGAGCCACCCAAAGCGTTTCAGTGTCGCGTTCCCAGAATACGACCGCGAAAATCCCGTTCAAGCGGTTTAAACACTCAATCCCATAACGACAGAACAGTGCGAGCAATACTTCGGAGTCGGACTGGCTGGAAAAATGATCACCCGCCGCTTCGAGATGAGCCCTTAACTCCCGAAAGTTATAGATTTCACCGTTAAACACCATGACCACTCGCCCATCGGCGGAGACCATGGGTTGGTGACCGGCGGAAGTGGTATCGAGAATGGAAAGGCGCACCTGGCCCAACCATACACCAACGTCGGTATCGGCCCAGACGCCTTGATCATCAGGCCCACGACGTCGAATAAACGAAAGCGCTGAAGAGAAGTCAATAGATTCCCGCGTTCCGTTGTGAATGTAGCCCAAAATTCCGCACATATCAGTTTCTCTAGATTGGGTTATTGACTGGCTCTTCGCGCTTTGAGCTCAAGAATAAAAAAGGAAGCCATATAGACGCTATGAGAAGAGCGACCGACGCCAATTCCCCTCGAAAAAGGTGAAGCAGGGAGGCGATCGCCAATGCATAAAGACCTAACGCTCGGTCGCTTTGAGGGTTATAGACAACTGCGCCATAAAGCCGCCCACCTATAACGCCAAGAAGAAAACCGCCGAATAGTACGCCCAGCGTGCCAAAGTTCATATAAAGCTCACCAAAAATACCTGGCGGCAATGTCGTACCTTCCATGAGCCATTTATCTGGCCAAAAGGCACCTGTAAACACCCCGGCTGCGGTAAGTGGCTTATTCGGGAAAAGACCCGAAGGTATTAAAATCAATACAACCATCAGCAGCGTCGTGCCATTCTGCCATTCCAGCCTCTCGGGCATAGCATCTATGAGCACAGTCATGGTCTGCAACTGCATTAGATTACCCGTAAACTGAGTCGCCAAAAAATGAATGAACGACAGAAAAACACCTTGATCTTCGTTAATGAAAAAGAATCTACCTGTCGCGAGAAACTCCTGCTTAAACAGGTGATAGGTCATCAGCGAAACAAACATCACCACCCCAAGCACCGCTCCTTTTACAAGACTGACACGCTTAACGCGGTAATGCCGAACTATAATCAGCGACAATACGATAATAAAAATTGTCGATTTCTGACCCTGGAGAGCGCAAATAAACAAACCGCCCAAAAAATATAACCAGAAACAAAACCGCTCGGAAAGTGACTTCTTCCCGGCCCGGGTCAATCGTATATACCAGGCCAGCGAGACAGAGAGCAGCAAGTTCTCCAAGAGGAACAAGCCGTTCAAACCTGCAAACGCCCTTATCCTGTCACTGGCACCTTGAAGCAACCCCGAGACCCCGCCTAGGATTACAAGAATAGTTGTAAACGCCAGCAGCGCCACTAACGAAAAACCTAAGGCCCGTTGCGAAAAAATCCGTGGACTTACTATGTAGCGTATCCCGACGGGAAAATTAAAATGCGTTTTCCGTCCTAACCAACACCCCATCAAAACAAAAATCAAAGCCCCGGCATACAGCAAAATGGCATAGTCAATAGAACTCTGCTTATCGAAAAAGGCAAACTCCCAAAACTGACTAAACCCATCAAACCCCATGATAAAAGGATATAATGGGACAATAACGCCTGCAAACCAGATCACCAAAAAGAAAAAGCCAACGCCAAAACAATCAAACGCTTTTTTTTCAAGCGGGACTCGCAAGTGCTCAGGCCCTAAATATTTTTCTTCCAAGGTATCAACCTCTTGGGTCATAAATCAGCGAGGCGGACTCTCACCGCAATCAGAAGCAGCACGGCGGACAAAACAGCACCAACCACATACCCCAAAACGCCAGCCCAAGCATCCAAAACAGGGATACCGACGTATAGAATTAAAAGAACAAGCAAGCCCTCTACAATATTGGTTTTAAGGCTTAAACTAAAAACACGCAATGCGACCAGTATTGTACCGCAAGCAAGAGCCATAGCCTTCAAGGGCAAAGTCAACGCCAACACAATGATATACATGGCCGTCTGCTTATAAACACCGCCCACACACACCAACCATATACAAGAGCAAAAGATCAACAGCAAAGCAACCGTGGATGAGATCTTTAACATGCTTTTTGAGAATGCATGATACCTTTCGCGCAGCTCGCTTTTATCATGGATGACCTCGACCAACTCAGGAAGGGCCCTTTGTGCAATGATTGCCAATGGCAGCAAGCCAAGAATAAGGCTCAATATAGCAATACCAAAAAAACCGATCTCGTCGGTTTTCACATGATAAGCAGTCAACATCAGGACAGGCAGACTATCCACCAACAGACGAACAAACAGGCTGGCATTGACAATGACACCGGACTTGGCCGTTGTCATTAATTCGCGCCCGTTCACTTGGCGAAAATCAAGCGCCAGAAAGATATGCGCTCGCAGTTTCCACCAAACGGCAGCGAGACAAAAGAACTCACCAAGATAACGAGCGGCCATCCAGCCCTGGATACCATACAACTTCGTCAACACAACATGCAGAATAACGCCCGCCCCGGTAACCAGCATCAGAACGAAGTAGATCTCGCGTATCGCCTTCGCCCCCTGAGCAAAGCCAGTCGTTACACGAAGCAAATTAGTCAACAGCACCAAGCCACAGGTTGTAAAAACATAAGAACTAATCGCAGAGGTCAGCACAAACTCATGGGCGACGTATATACCAGCAATCACGACACCTGAAGCGATTCCGACCAACAAAAACACTTGCCGAAGCACTTCACTTTGACGAGAAGTACCATGACTCGCCGCCGTATCGCGAATCGCGATGCTTTGCATGCCCAAACTTCCTGCCAGTACGACAAGAGCAATAATTGTTTCCAGCGAGCGCACCACACCGACGACCGACGGATCAACCCAAGGCGTGATCAAAAACTGACTTATTATTACCCCACCTTGAATACAGGCAGTAATAACGATCAGCTGTAACAGCTTCGAACTTTCAAACATGCTGATCAGACGATTCAACACACGCTACCACCATGAATCTTTATAAACACTATCAACGAAGCTCTCCTTTATTTCACCAGCGACAAGGAATCCAGGACACTTTTAAGCGCCACACGACGAGCTGCGATGGAATAATTGGAAGAAATCCACTGATGCCTGGCTTTGGCATCTTCAGCGCAAGTCGGCGTAGCGACAACCGTCTCCATGGCCGCAGCAATTTCTTCCTGGCTATCTGGTTGAACCCAGTAAGCGAAGTTACCCGCGACCTCAGGCACCGCGCCCCGAGGCGACGTGATCACTCGCGCGCCACACGCCAGCGCTTCGCCGATCGCATGCCCGAAACCTTCATAGAGCGTTGGTTGAACATAGGCCAGGCAATTGCGGTAGTGGTGCAGCTTTTCTTCATCGGAAATCATCCCGACAAACTCCACCTTGTCTGCCACACCCAGGCGCTGCGCCAGGTCTTTTAGTTCCTGCAGGTAGTCACCATGTTTGCCAGCAACAACCAGGCGAAGATGACTTGCGTTAGCCGAAACCTTTGCAAACGCCTCAATCGTCGGAATCAGCCCTTTACGAATGGCGTTCGTACGACTGGTCCAGGTCACCGTAAAAAAGTAATTCGATCCAACCGCCGGAAGCTCGCCAGGAGAATAGTAATCTGTATCAATCGCCAGCGTTGCGTACACGGGGTTTCTCACCGGCAGGTTGGTTGTGACTTCCTCACACTCCGATCTTGAGATGAACAGGTTTCGATCGGCTAATAACAGCGAGGTACGCAGCACTGCCTTCTGCCATAGCGGACGGTCCAGATAACACAGACCCGGGATCTCTTTCCGGCAGGTGGAGTAGTCAAAGGCCCCAGTTACAATTACCGGCCGACGACGGAGTTTTCCGGCGAGCAACGGAAGCGGCGAATGCCCCCACCACCAACAAAAATACAGATCCGCTTTCCAATCTAATGTGCCCGGCGTCCCGGACAGAACGACTTCGTGTCCGAGCTCCTTGAGAATTCGAATATCAACCCGATAAAACTCAACTTTATCAAACATCTCGCGCCAATTAGCGTGAGCGGACATATTAGCAAAAAAACATATACGCACAGTGCACCAACCCGTTACTTGCCAACCGTATTAAACACGTGCCTTCTGCTGATACATTGACAGCAATGTATCGTGCAAACTAGGCACATTAATTTCACCTACCACATCAAAGAGCTTGGCCGGACTACCATAAAGCTCTTTAACTTCATCTTCCCTGACAAAGGCAGGATCAACTGTTATCGTTGGCCGATAACCTGCAATCTGTTCCATTTCATCAATCACGCTCAGTAAGGAAATGCTGCGCCCCGAGCAGATATTTATAAACTCACCACGTTGATTGGACGTCAACAGCCTTGAATAGGCCTCCACCACAAAACCGACATCAGACAAGTCGCGGGATACATCCAGATTGCCCAATCTGAGCTCCTTTTCTCCACGGGCAAATGCGCCCACGATCTTGGAGAAAACGAATGACTCCGACTGGCCGGGTCCAGTGTAATTGAATGGCCGTACCACCAATATAGGCATACGAGAAAACCACTTGCGGACAAGGGCCTCCATCGTCAGCTTGCTCAGTGCGTAATGATTAACGGGCTGCGGTTCACTGCTTTCTGAAATGGGCGATGAAATAGCGTTCCCGTAAATGTTTGCACTGCTCGCAATGATGATTTTTTCAACGACCACCTCAGCCTCCTTAATCGCATTAAGAAGGCTTTCTGTACCCAATACATTGACTCGGTAATATGACAAGGCATCGCTGCTGGTGACATGCGCCAGCGCGGCCAAGTGAATAACATGGGTGGGCTGAACCTGCTTTATCCAACCACTGAGTCGCGCCGTGTCATTCAGGTCCGCATCCAAGTGGTCAAACTCACAGGCCAGGCGCTCCCCACCAAGGCCGGCAACCCGCCAGCCGGCCTTGGTGAGGCTTTGCGCCAAGTGCTTTCCAGTAAAACCCGAGAGCCCTGTAATCAGTACTGTGCGATCTTTACTTTGAAGTGCCATTGCGAACCCTTCTCAAGTCAGCTTCAACCATCAGCTGGCACAGTTGCTCCAGCGTCGTTTCTGGTTTCCAGCCTAACCGCTCTTTTGCAAACGAAGCGTCGCCAATCAACAACTCGACTTCCGCGGGTCGATAGAAGCGTGGGTTAACTTTTACCCGGGTGATGCCGGTACGACGGTCAACGCCGAATTCGTTCTCGCCACTTCCAGACCAATCGATATCAACCCCTACGGCCTTGAAGCTCATGGCAACAAAATCACGAACGGTTTCAGTACGGTTGGTAGCAAGCACAAATGTTTCCGGTGTGTCGATCTGCAACATCCGGTGCATGCCATCTACATACTCTTTAGCGAAACCCCAGTCTCGCTTGGCATCCATGTTTCCGAGTTCCAGCACTTGCTGCTCGCCCATTTCGATACTGGCGACAGCATCGGTAATTTTACGAGTAACGAACTCTTTTCCTCGCAGAGGAGACTCATGATTGAACAGAATGCCGCTGGTGGCAAAAATATCATATGATTCGCGATAGTTGATGGTTGTCCAATGCGCAAACAACTTCGCAACACCGTAAGGGCTGCGTGGGTAGAAAGGCGTGCTTTCAGATTGAGGAACAGCCTGTACCAGCCCAAACATTTCAGATGTCGAAGCTTGATAGAAACGAATCTTCGGATTTACTATTCGGATCGCTTCGAGCAAATTAAGCGCACCGACTCCGGTAATCTGCGCGGTTGTAATTGGCTGATCGAAGGAAACGCCTACGAAGCTTTGAGCCGCCAGGTTATAAACCTCGTCCGGGGCGCAATTCTGAATTAAACGAATAGTTCCGGAGAGATCAGTCAAATCAAATTCGACAAGATGAAGATCATCATGCCCAAAAACACCAAGTTCCTCTAATCGCCAGAAACTTACAGAACTTGTGCGGCGATAGGCGCCATAGACCTTATAACCCTTGGACAGCAGCAGTTCGACAAGGTAAGCCCCATCCTGACCTGTAACACCAGTAACCAGCGCATGCTTCTGCATCTGTACAACTCCTAAAAATTTAAGCCTTAAACACGTCCATAGGTATCGTCAAATCGAACAATATCATCCTCACCCAAGTACGTTCCCGACTGCACCTCTATGATCTCAAGAGGAATGGTGCCAGGATTGGAAAGGCGATGAACATGGCCAATAGGGATATAAGTACTCTGGTTTTCGTTCAGCTGAAAAACACGATCTTCACAGGTGACTTCAGCGGTGCCAGACACGACAATCCAATGCTCCGCCCGATGGTAATGCTTCTGCAAACTCAAGGTTGCTTTCGGCTTCACCAATATCCGCTTCACCTGAAAGCGCGAGCCCGAATCTATGCTGTCGTACCAGCCCCATGGGCGATGAACACGACGATGAAGCTTTGATTCTGGCCTGGCCTTGATATTCAACGCTTCGACAATAGCCTTCACACCCTGGCTACGATCTTTATCCGCAACCAATACGGCATCAGGCGTCTCGACGATAACAATATTTTCAAGCCCCACGGCCGTTACCAAACGGTGAGAGGCGTAAACCAATGTATTGGAGCTGGAGTCTATTATTACGTCGCCATGGGCAGCGTTTTGTTTTTCGTCCTTTTCACTCGAACGCCAAACAGCATCCCATGCTCCCAGGTCAGACCAACCGGCATCCATCGTGAGCATTTTCAACGTCAGGCCAGCTGAAGGCGTTTTCGCGCAATGCTCGATCACGGCATAGTCAATCGACTCAGGCGGTATCAGGGAAAACGCGTCAAGTTGTGGTCGAATAAACCCATTATCTTCAACTCGGCCCTTCCACGCGGCCTCAGTGGCATCGAAGATGTCACTTCTGAACGCGCCCAGTGCTTTCAACCAGACTGACGCGCGCAGCACAAAAATACCGCTATTCCAGAAATAGCTTCCATCTTCCAGGTATTTTTCTGCGGTTGTCCGCTCAGGCTTTTCAACAAACGCATCCACCCTCTTGACGGTAGAGGGGTCTGCCGAGTGGATATAACCATAACCCGTCTCAGGGCGATCAGGCGTAATCCCCAAGATCACAATGCTGCCATCTTTCGCAACATCGACCGCTTTACTGACCGTGTCAGTAAAAGCTTGAATATCGAGAATCATCTGGTCGGCCGGGACAACGACCAGAACCGGGTCAATCTCCTCTCCCACCTCATCGCGCGCATAAAGCGCCGCCAACGTAAGCGCAGGGGCCGTATTGCGTCCTACCGGTTCAAGAATGACAACAGCTTTAGAAACGTTCATTTCCCGGATCTGGTCGAGACACAGGAAACGATGCTCATCGTTGGCAACGATGCATGGAGCCAATAAATCCGAGCCTTGACCGTCAATCTTCAACAGTCGGGCAATCGCCTGCTGAAACAACGTCTCCCGCCCCGAAATTGCCAGAAACTGCTTCGGGTAAAGAGTTCTGCTAAGCGGCCAGAGTCTCGTTCCCGAGCCTCCAGACATAATAACCGGAAGAATTTTCATACAAGCCAGATTCCCCGGGTATCAACAATCCGGCGACCCTCGAGAAGTGAAGAAGAAACACTTTTGAATGGCTTGTGATCCACCAGTAACAACAAGACATCCGCGCGCTCAAACGCTTCTTCTATTGTGCACAACTCAGCGTTCGGCAACGTCGCAGGCAGAGAATCAATATTAGGTTCTACGACAATAACCTTCCCGGCGTGCCGGCTTGAGATATTTTTCGTAATTTCCAGAGATGGACTTTCCCGCAGGTCATCAATATCAGGTTTGAATGCCAGGCCGAAGCACGCGATAACAATGTCTTTTTCCGACTTCCCGGGGTGACTCGACAGATGATCGGCCACAGCAGCATCAACTTTCTCCATAACCCACGACGGTTTGGAGTCATTGACTTCACGTGCAGTTTGGATCAGTTTCGCCTGGCCTTCAGCCTGACTCACGATGAACCAAGGGTCGACGGCGATGCAATGCCCACCCACGCCAGGTCCTGGTTGGAGGATATTGACGCGAGGGTGCCGGTTGGCGAGCTTGATAAGCTCCCACACATCGACATCGAACTTATCGCATATCATCGACAATTCGTTCGCGAAGGCAATATTCACATCGCGAAAGCTGTTCTCGGTCAACTTGCACATTTCTGCTGTTCGGGCGTTGGTGATAATGCACTCGCCCTCTACAAACAATTTATACAGACGTGTCGCGGCTTCTGAGCACTTGGGGGTCATCCCGCCGATGACGCGATCATTCTGTACCAACTCACGCAACACGTGGCCGGGAAGCACGCGCTCAGGGCAGTGAGCCACGCGAATGTCCGACGCCTCGCCATGGGTCTGCGGGAACGTCAGGTCAGGGCGTGCTTCAGCCAGCCATGCCGACATCTTCTCAGTCGCACCCACGGGAGAAGTGGACTCGAGGATGACCAGATCACCCTTTTTCAATACTGGCGCAATGGATTTGCTTGCGGACTCAATGTAAGAAAGGTCCGGAGCATGACCGTCCTTGAAAGGAGTGGGCACCGCAATCAAGAAGGCGTCCGCCGGCTCAGGTCGTGTACTGGCGCGCAGATACCCCTCGGTCACGGCCGCGTGCACGACTATGTCCAAATCAGGCTCAACGATATGAATCTGTCCGCCGTTGATCGTATCGACGGCCTTTTGATTAACGTCGACACCAATGACCTTTAACTTTCGCGCAGCAAAAACGGCTGCGGTTGGCAAACCGATATAGCCCAAACCAATTACAGAAATAGTGGAAAAATCCATGACCAAACCTTAATTTTTGAAAGTGGCTAGAGCATTAACAATACGCATGCAGGCGTGACCGTCACCATAAGGATTATGAGCAACGCTCATCTCCTCGTAAGCCTTTTGATCAAGTAAAAGCTCACGCAAGTGGTGAACTATCTTGTCCTTCTCTGTACCGACCAATCTGACGGTACCTGCCTCAATCGCCTCAGGCCGCTCGGTAGTGTCCCGCATGACCAGCACGGGCTTGCCCAAAGAAGGTGCCTCTTCCTGCACACCACCGGAGTCCGTCAGAATCAAGTACGACCGATTCATCAAATAGACAAAAGGTAGATAATCCAATGGTTCGATGAGGTGAATATTTTTTATACCAGCCAACAAACGGTTGACCGGTTCACGGACATTTGGATTCAAATGAACGGGGTACACGATCTCCACATCATCAAACTCATGGGCAATCGAAGCCAACGAACTGCAGATCCTTTCGAATCCATCGCCGAAGCTTTCACGCCGATGCCCTGTCACAAGGATGACGCGGCGTTGAGCAGGTAAAAATGCGAACTGCTCGGAGAACTTCTGTTTTAACTGGTCATTGGTTTCGAGCTTCTGTACGACCTCAAGCAGAGCGTCGATTACAGTATTCCCAGTCACATGAATCGCGTCAGGTGACACCCCTTCACGCAGTAAATTCTGTTGCGATCGTTCAGTAGGAGCGAAGTGAAGAAGCGCGAGTGCTCCCGTCAACTTTCGATTGGCCTCTTCCGGCCAGGGAGAATATAAATTTCCGGTGCGAAGCCCAGCTTCGATATGAGCCACAGGAATTTGCTGATAGTACGCCGCCAATGTAGTTGCAAAGGTCGTAGCGGTATCACCATGCACCAAGACGATATCCGGCCGATAAGTCCGGAAGACCTCTTTCATTCCCTGAAGAATACCAGTTGTCACGTCGGTAAGGTCTTGACCCGACTTCATGATATTAAGATCAAAGTCAGGTTCAAGTTTAAATAACTCTAACACTTGATCCAGCATTTCACGGTGTTGACCCGTGACGCAGATTTTGGCCTCAAAACGCTCATCTGCATTCAACGCTAAAGCTAATGGAGCCATTTTTATAGCTTCCGGTCGCGTACCGAAAACACTCAAGATCTTTAAAGTCATTAGATTACCAACGATTCCATATCATTATTTAGTCAGAGAATCAGTCTGGAAACCAGCAACGCTGCCATGCCCCTGCCTGACCTACCGATTACGCGCAAGCGAGTTTTCGCCGCTCCAACTGCAACCGCCTCTGCTTTGCAGCGCAGCATATCATCAACAAGCGTGCCAACATAACGCCTGGCTGGCTCAACCACACGCCCCATGAGACCCCATCATCCCCCCCTCAGTTCAGGACAGGACAACGTTTTACCGCAACATTTGCGGTGAGCCGCTTCACCGCAATGGTGCGTCGCAACCTCTCATTGAAATTGGGCTTTTGGTTATTGCCCCACAGGAACCCGACCTATCCGAGATCGCTATTGGGCCCACGCTCGACTGTGCCATGCAGCTCGTTGCTAATCGCCGGCGCACCCTGCACGACCGACCTGGCCGAACAGTACGCCCTTATCAAATTCCGAACCAATACTAGCCATAAGCCATTAACCTGGAGACCGCACATAAAAATCCACATCAAACCGTATTAGGCGGTGCACCATCAACTATTAAACCAACAATACAAACCTGTGCAGGCCGCTTGACGCCCGCACAAGTAAACAAAGATCAAATGCCGAAACGCCATGAAGACTCGACGCAAAGTCTTAGTAACTTTTGATAGCCGAGAAACCACCCAGGAATGCCCCTCGGCGGTTCACAGTTGCGCAAGCACGTAATGCAGGTTCCGTATGAAAGCAAGAAATACGGCCCCGAGGGGAAAACGCGTGAAGCCAAAAGCTTCACGGCCTTGGAGTTATTTTCGGTTTAACTTATTGCCAGGCTCTTGTTGCCGATCCAACTGAGCGACCGAATGGAGAAGTGAGCCTGCCGGCTCGCGCCCATCGCGCTCTGCATTGTCGCGAGCAGCACGTAACGCCTGCCTGACCAACGCAATACCAATCGCGACAATCGCCCCCAGGAGCAGGCCAAGAAAAATGATCAATGGACGATTCGGGCTCGACGGAACCAACGGCTCAAGGGCCTGCTGGTCAATACTCACCAGCCGCAGCTTCGCCAGGTCGATATTCAGACTACTCAAACGGAAAATCTCTGTTCTCAACGGTTGAACGCCGGCAAGAAAGATATCTTCATTTTTTCGAGCATCCAGGACCTCAATCTCTCGGTTGGATGCGAGCAACTGAAGCTCCCTGGCGATTTGAGCGATGCGCGACTCGGTAAAATCATCCGACTTGCGTGACTGCAATGCAGCAAGCTCAGCCTTAAGCGCATCTACCCCCATAAAATAAAGTGGGATCTGCTGGTTGTTCACCTCAGTACGCATCACGCTACCAGCGTTCGTCACGGCCGATTCACCAAGTGAAGAAGGCGTAGCCGGCTTTTGAATGCCCAGGGAACGGGCAATCCCTATAGCCTCATTCAGCTGAGCAATACGGTCGCTACGCAAGGTTTTCAACTGCGAACGCAGCGCCTTCAACTCATCCTGCAATTGCGCGCGTTTCAACGAGTCAGCTTCTCGCAATGACGCTATTTTGGCTTCTTTTTCAATATCGTAGTTTGAACGAGCCGAATCGAGCTTGCCTTTAAGCTCCCTCAAACGGTTTTTAACGATCACATTCAAATCAGCCGTGACGCGTTCGCGCTCACTTTCGATAGCGTAGTCGACAAAGCCATTAAGAATAGAGACGCCGTCGACGCCTTTCGGATACATCATCTCGAGCTTGATGTAGGAACTCAGCGAATTTTTCTTATCTGCATCAGGAAGAATCAAACGAATAGAGTCATGATTGAACTCCTGAAAACTCTGCTCCAGAGTCTGCCCAGGACGAACAAATTTCTCGAAAAGCTTCTGGTTTTTCTTGAAATAGCTCAGGCGCGTATCATAAGAGTCGAGCGCTGCGCCCACTTTGAGGAGCGCGTCAGCCGGAGGAAGCTGATATATCTCTGATCGATTTAGCGCATCCAAATCATTAATCGCCGCAGGCCGCAAAACCGTGCTGACCTTATATACAGGGGCAGCTAAAAATGCGTAGGACGCCGCAATCAATCCCGCCCCGAGAGTGACGAAAAGCAGAAGTTTTTTTTGTTGCCAGACAGACGCGAAAAGTCGCACAAAATCAATTTCGTCGGACGATCGAACCGGGGGAGCACGGAAGCTACTACTCACAACAAAAACCTGCCTTCAAAGAGAAACTGCGGGCTCGTTATGCAGACAAGATTGTGTATTTTTATTTTAGTTATATGGCCGAAAAAACCCAGCGTCGCTGCCGGACTTTAGCGCACAAAATGCCTGTTATCGAGAACAGATTCCATTTTGCCATCTCACTGACATATTACAAGTCTTGACATATCTGTAGGAGTCTTCCTACACAGATAGGGGCAACCCTTATATAGGCCGTCCGAGAAGGACAGAAAAGCAAATTTCGTAGCCGCGAGACAATAGTCAGTGGTATCGCCGGACTTACCACATGCCGTTCACTCGACGTAACTGATGCGCACCGCACCAGAAAAATCCGACGAACGGCTCGCGAGTGACACAATAACCATGGAAGCTCTACCCACGCCTTGCGGGCATGGACTTTTGACGTCGGCCCCACCCAACGATGACACTAAACAGCGGTCCCAGCAGCATTCCAATTATCAAGGCCACGACCACAAACACCGACACCGGCATCTGCCCGGTCACCCAGCCCAGGAATGAAAGAGACGCGCCCTGCTGGTTTTCCAGCACGAACCCCAACACTGCCAGCACGACAATTAGCATAGCCAGCACCAGAACAACGCGCTTAACCCCACGCATAACCTTCTCCTACCCCAAAAACACTCAGACGCTTTCTTCTTCGTCTTCGTTCACCCGATCGCGCAATTCCTTGCCCGGCTTGAAATGAGGCACGAACTTGCCGTCAAGGCTGACGGACTGCCCGGTTTTTGGGTTGCGACCCACACGAGGCGCACGATAGTGCAGCGAGAAGCTACCAAACCCACGAATTTCAATCCGATCGCCGGTAGCCAGACATTGGGACATCTGCTCAAGCATGGTCTTGATGGCCAGCTCCACATCCTTGGATGAGAGAAGCCCTTGATGGGTGACAATTCGTTCGATCAACTCCGACTTCGTCATATTTTTCCCTTCTTTTTCAAGCAGCTAGGAAAAGCGCTTCGAAGGTTTTAGCATGACCGGAGGAATTTGAACAGCCCATGTATTGACTTATATTCAAAGAGTTGGGGCGTAACTCGATGAGAGTTGGCATTGCGCCGCACGGCCGCTAGCCGCCGCTCAGCTTCACTGAAGCCACTCCACGACAATCACTGCCAGATAGAGCCTACAGGAGCCGATGCGCTGCCAGCGTGCCGACAGCGCTCCACCTGCAGAACACCAAGGCGACGCTGCACACAACACCAAATCCCAGGCACAAAAAAGGGCGACCGAAGTCGCCCTTTTTCTATGGTCTGACAGAACTTAGTTCTGCTTTTCCATTTGTGCACGCAGCAGGTCGCCCAGAGTGGTAGGACCAGCAGAAGGCTCAGAGGTAGCTGGCTTGTCGCGCAGGCTCTGGATGGCTTCTTTCTCTTCAGCATCGTCTTTCGACTTGATGGAGAGCTGGATTACGCGGCTCTTGCGGTCAACGCTGATGATCTTGGCTTCTACTTCTTCGCCTTCTTTCAGAACGTTGCGCGCGTCTTCAACGCGGTCACGGCTGATTTCGGAGGCTTTCAGAGTCGCTTCGATATCGTCGGCCAGAGTGATGATGGCGCCTTTAGCGTCAACTTCCTTCACGATGCCTTTAACGATTGCGCCTTTGTCGTTCTCTTGAACGTACTCGGAGAACGGATCGCTTTCCAGTTGCTTGATACCCAGGGAGATGCGCTCGCGCTCTGGGTCAACCGACAGGATAACGGTGTCCAGCTCGTCGCCCTTCTTGAAACGACGAACAGCTTCTTCGCCAACTTCGTTCCAGGAGATGTCGGACAGGTGAACCAGACCGTCGATGCCGCCGTCCAGACCAATGAAGATACCGAAATCGGTGATCGACTTGATGGTGCCGGAGATTTTATCGCCCTTGTTGAACTGGCCAGAGAAATCTTCCCATGGGTTAGATTTGCACTGCTTGATGCCGAGGGAGATACGACGACGCTCTTCGTCGATGTCCAGAACCATAACTTCCACTTCGTCGCCGACTTGTACGACTTTCGAAGGGTGGATGTTCTTGTTGGTCCAGTCCATTTCGGAAACGTGTACCAGGCCTTCCACGCCTTCTTCCAGCTCTGCGAAGCAGCCGTAGTCGGTCAGGTTGGTAACACGCGCGGTTACGCGAGTGCTTTCTGGGTAACGAGCCTTGATAGCGACCCATGGATCTTCGCCCAGCTGCTTCAAGCCCAGGGAAACACGGTTGCGCTCACGATCGTACTTCAGAACCTTGACATCGATCTCGTCGCCAACGTTGACGATTTCCGATGGATGCTTGATACGCTTCCAAGCCATGTCGGTAATGTGCAGCAGGCCATCGACGCCACCCAGATCGACGAATGCGCCGTAATCGGTGAGGTTTTTGACGATACCTTTGACTTGTTGGCCTTCCTGCAGGGATTCCAGCAGAGCTTCACGCTCGGCGGAGTTCTCTGCTTCCAGGACGCTGCGACGGGAAACGACAACGTTGTTGCGCTTCTGGTCGAGCTTGATGACCTTGAATTCGAGTTCCTTGCCTTCCAGGTGCGTGGTGTCGCGCACAGGACGAACGTCGACCAAAGAACCTGGCAGGAACGCACGGATGCCGTTAACGTCGACAGTGAAGCCGCCTTTAACCTTACCGTTGATAACGCCCTTGACCACTTCTTCAGCTGCGAAGGCTGCTTCGAGAACAATCCAGCATTCAGCGCGCTTGGCTTTTTCACGGGACAGCTTGGTTTCACCGAAACCGTCTTCAACCGAGTCCAGAGCAACGTGAACTTCGTCACCGACATTGATAGTCAGGTCACCAGCATCGTTGTAGAACTGTTCCAGCGGGATCAGAGCTTCAGACTTCAGACCAGCGTGAACGGTTACCCAGCGAGCTTGGTAATCGATATCAACGATAACACCGGTGATGATGGAGCCTGCCTGAAGGTTCAGGGTTTTTAGGCTTTCTTCAAAGAGTTCCGCAAAGCTTTCGCTCATTTTAATTCCTGTTGATAAGGGCGAAGAATACGCCCATCTCCACACCCCAGACGGTGTGGGTCAGTTTCAATTAAAAGAAGCACCACAGGACTATGACTGGTCCCCTGCGGCCTTCTTGGTCACCCGGCGATATCGCGAATGGCGATCTCACTCAAGATGCGTTCCAGCACCTGCTCGATGGACAACTCCGTGGAATCCAGCTGTATGGCGTCAGCCGCCGGCTTGAGCGGGGCTACCGCACGCTGGGTATCACGCTCATCGCGTGCACGGATCTCATCTAGCAGACTCGACAGACTAACACCATCGACTTTGCCCTTCAACTGCAAGTAACGGCGACGGGCCCGCTCCTCGGCGCTGGCCGTGAGGAAAATCTTCAGCGGCGCCTCGGGGAAGACCACCGTGCCCATGTCGCGGCCATCGGCCACCAGACCCGGCGGTTCCTGGAAAGCCCGCTGGCGCTGCAGCAAAGCATCGCGCACCGCCGGCAATGCGGCGACCTGGGAGGCCCAGGAGCCGACCTGCTCGTTGCGCAGGTCGTCGGTCACATCGTCCCCTTCCAGGATGATGCGCTGGGGATGACCTTCGGTCGCCCCGACGAACTGCACGTCAAGATGCGCAGCCAGCAGCTTCAGCGATTCTTCGTTGGTCAGGTCGACGCCATGGTTGCGGGCGGCAAAGGCCAGCAAGCGGTACAGCGCCCCGGAATCCAGCAGGCACCAGCCCAGGCGCTTGGCCAGGATGCCGGCGATCGTGCCCTTGCCCGAGCCACTTGGCCCGTCGATGGTAATCACCGGTGCTTTGATATTCACAATTGAGCCTCTTGGGCAACACGGATGCCGACTTGGGCACACAGTGTAAGAAAATTCGGAAAAGACGTAGCCACGTTGGCACAGTCATGGATACGAATCGGCGCAGCCGCTCGCAGGGAAGCCACGCTGAAGGCCATGGCAATCCGGTGATCGCCATGGGCGTGGACTTCACCACCGCCGATCACGCCACCATCGATAATAATCCCATCAGGTGTCGGTTCACACTTCACGCCCAGCGCAAGCAGACCGTCGGCCATGACCTGGATCCGGTCGGACTCCTTGACCCGCAGCTCCTCTGCCCCACGCAATACCGTCCGGCCTTCGGCGCACGCCGCAGCCACGAACAACACCGGGAACTCATCGATAGCCAGCGGGACCAGGGCTTCAGGAATCTCGATCCCCTTCAACGGCGCCGCACGAACACGCAAATCAGCGACCGGCTCACCACCCACTTCCCGTTGGTTTTCCAGGGTGATGTCCGCGCCCATCAGTCGCAGGATATCGATCACGCCGGTACGGGTCGGATTGATACCCACATGTTCAAGCAACAGCTCGGAGCCTTCGGCGATTGAAGCCGCCACCAGAAAGAACGCCGAGGAGGAAATATCCCCAGGCACCTCAATATGGGTCGCGGTCAACGCATGGCCCGACTCGACCGCAGCCGTAGCGCCCGCCACTTCCACCGGATACCCAAAACCGCGCAACATCCGCTCGGTATGGTCGCGGGTCGGCGCCGGTTCGGTAATCGAGGTTTTACCCTCGGCATACAACCCGGCTAACAACAGGCAGGACTTGACCTGAGCGCTGGCCATCGGCAATGCGTAGGTCAGCCCCTTGAGTGCCTGGCCGCCACGAATGGTCAGCGGCGGGCGCCCTTCCGGCCCGGTCTCGATCACCGCGCCCATTGCGCGCAATGGCTTGGCCACGCGATTCATCGGGCGCTTGGACAGCGAGGCGTCCCCCGTCAACACACTGTCGAAGCGCTGGGCCGCCAGCAAACCGGACAACAACCGCATGGAGGTGCCGGAGTTACCCAGATAGATCGGACCTGGCGCCGGCTTCAAGCCATGCAGGCCAACCCCGTGGATGGTGACGCGCCCATGGTGCGGGCCTTCAATCACCACGCCCATGTCGCGGAACGCCTGCAAGGTCGCCAGGGCGTCCTCACCCTCCAGAAAACCTTCGACCTCAGTGACACCGTCCGCCAGAGAACCGAGCATGATCGAGCGATGGGAGATCGACTTATCCCCAGGCACGCGGATCTGCCCGCTCAAGCGGCCACCGGGACTGGCGAGAAACACCAGGTCATCCGCGTTTACTGCAGCATCCATATAGGCCCGACGCGCCAGAATCTTGCTGAAATGCTCCCGTGCCACCCGCGCACGGGTGAACACGCCCAACAACTGGTGCCCGTCGCCAGCATCGACCGCGTCGCGCAAGGCGTCGAGGTCGCTGCGAAACGTGTCCAGGGTGCGCAACACCGCATCGCGGTTGGCAAGGAAGATGTCGTGCCACATCACCGGATCACTACCGGCGATCCGGGTAAAGTCGCGGAAACCACCGGCGGCGTAGCGGAAAATCTCGAGGTTCTCGTTGCGCTTGGCCAGCGAATCCACCAGGCCAAATGCGAGCAAATGCGGCAGATGGCTGGTCGCTGCCAGCACTTCATCGTGGCGCTCGACCTGCATATGCTCGACATCCGCCCCCAGCTCGCGCCAGAGCCGATCCACCACGGCCAGTGCCGCAGGATCGGTTTCATCCAGTGGTGTCAGAATCACTTTATGGCGACGGAACAGCTGCGCATTGGACGCCTCCACCCCGCTCTGCTCGGACCCGGCAATCGGATGCCCGGGCACAAACCGCGCAGGCATGCCACCAAAGGCCAGCCGCGCCGCACGCACCACATTGCCCTTGGCACTGCCGACATCGGTCAGGATTGCCTGGCCCAGATCCATGCCGGCCAACAGCGCCAGCAACTTCTCCATGGCCAGGATCGGCACCGCCAGCTGAATGACATCCGCGCCCTGGCAGGCTACAGCGAGGTCAGCCTCGCAACGGTCCACCACACCCAACTCCACCGCCAACTTGCGCGATTGCGGGTCCAGGTCCACACCGACCACTTCGCCACACAGGCCGCTTTCCCGCAGGCCCTTCGCAAAGGAGCCGCCGATCAATCCCAGACCGACCACCACCAGGCGACCGATCATAGGTACAGCAGGTTGCAATGCAGTGACATCAACCACGAGCCAGAACCTTGGCCAGCGCTTCGAGGAAGCGGCTGTTTTCCGCAGGCAGACCGATGGTGATGCGCAGGTGGTTCGGCATGCCGTAATTGGCCACCGGACGCACGATCACACCCTCGCGCAGCAAGCCCTGGAACACAGGAGCCGCCACTTGGCCGAGGTCGACGCAGATGAAGTTGCCCTTGGACGGAATCCAGCCCAGGCCCAGCTCACGGAAGCCTTCCTGCAATTGCAGCATGCCGCTTTCGTTGAGGCGACGGCCTTCTTCCAGGTACTCGGTGTCCTGCACCGCAGCGCAAGCCGCCGCCAGCGCGAGGCTGTTGACGTTGAATGGCTGGCGCACACGGTTCAACACATCGGCCACCACCGCAGTGGACAAGCCGTAACCGACCCGCAGCGACGCCAGGCCATAAGCCTTGGAGAACGTGCGCGAGACCAGCAGGTTCGGATAAGCCGCGAGGAAGTCCAGGCCGTCCGGCAAGTCGCTGCCTTCGGCGTACTCGATGTATGCCTCGTCCAGCACCACCAGTACATGCTCCGGCACGTCCTGCAGGAAGTTATCCAGCACCTCGGCGCTGAACCAGGTGCCGGTCGGGTTGTTCGGGTTGGCGATAAACACGACACGAGTATTGTCATCGATGGCCGCCAGCATGGCTGGCAGGTCATGACCCCAGTCTCTCGCAGGAATCACACGCGCCTCGGCGCCAACGGCCTGAGTGACGATCGGATAGACCGCAAATGCATGCTCGCTGAACACCGCGTTCAAGCCCGGCGCCAGATAGGCACGGCCGACCAGCTCCAGAATATCGTTGGAGCCGTTACCCAGGGTTACCTGGTTGATATCAACGCGGCAGTTTTTCGCCAGCAGGGACTTGAGTTCAAAGCCGTTACCATCGGGATAACGGGTCAGTTCGGCCAGCGCCTCACGAATCGCAGCCAGTACCTTGGGGCTTGGGCCCATCGGGTTTTCGTTACTGGCCAGCTTTACGATCTTCGACGGATCCAGGTTCAACTCGCGCGCCAGCTCGTCCACAGGCTTGCCCGGAACGTAAGGCGACAGTTGTTGCACGCCCGGCTGCGCCAGGGCGAGGAAGTTGCCACTCATGTTAAAGCCTCACAAAACCGCTTTCGGGTAGGAGCCCAGCACCTTGAGTGCCACGGCTTCCTGACTGATTTTCTCGAGCACACCCTTGACCAGTGGGTCGCGGTGATGGCCGACGAAGTCGATAAAGAACACATAAGTCCATTTACCGCTGCGCGAAGGACGAGTCTCGATTCGCGTCAGGTCAATCCCGTTGTCGTGGAACGGCACCAGCAGCTCATGCAGCGCGCCGGGCTTGTTGCTCATGGAGACGATGATCGATGTCTTGTCGTCGCCGGTCGGCGGCACTTCCTGGCTGCCGATCATCAGGAAGCGCGTCGAGTTATCCGGGCGATCCTCGATTTTCTCGGCCAGGCGCGTCAGCCCATACAGGCCGGCAGCCATGTCGCCGGCAATCGCCGCCGAGTTCCACTCACCCTTGACCCGCTTCGCCGCTTCGGCGTTGCTGGACACCGCCACGCGCTCCACATTCGGGTAGTGCGCGTCCAGCCACTTGCGGCACTGGGCCAGGGACTGGGCGTGGGAGTAGATGCGGCTGATGCTGTCGGTCTTGGTGTTTTCGCCCACCAGCAAGTGGTGGTGAATACGCAGCTCGACTTCGCCGCAGATCACCATGTCGTGCTCAAGAAAACTGTCGAGGGTGTGGTTGACGGCACCTTCGGTGGAGTTTTCCACCGGCACCACGCCAAAATTCACCGCCCCGGCGGCCACTTCACGGAACACTTCGTCGATCGCAGCCATCGGCTTGCTGATCACCGCGTGACCGAAGTGCTTCATGGCCGCGGCTTGAGTGAAGGTGCCTTCCGGGCCCAGGTAAGCCACTTTCAGCGGCTGCTCCAATGCCAGGCACGAAGACATGATTTCACGGAACAACCGCGCCATCTCTTCGTTGCCCAACGGGCCCTTGTTGCGTTCCATCACGCGCTTGAGTACCTGGGCTTCACGCTCCGGACGGTAGAATACCGGCACTTCGCCTTCAGCCAGGGAAGCCATCTTCACCCGTGCTACTTCCTGGGCGCACCGCGCGCGCTCACTGATCAGCTCCAGGACTTTCTCGTCCAGGCTGTCAATGCGTACGCGCAGGGCCTTGAGTTCTTGCTCAGACATTAGCCGTGTTCCTTTTCGAACTCTGCCATGTAAGCCACCAGCGCCTTGACGGCGTGGATATCGACAGCGTTATAGATGGAGGCGCGCATGCCACCTACCGAACGGTGGCCCTTGAGGTTCAACAGGCCGCGCTCGTCGGCGCCGGCGAGGAATGGCTTGTCCAGGCGGTCATCCGCCAGGCGGAACGGCACGTTCATCCACGAACGGTCGGTCAGGTTGATCGGGTTGCTGTACAGGCCGCTGGCGTCGATGAAGTCGTACAGGGTACGTTTCTTCTCTTCGTTGAGCTTGCCCATGGCAGCCACGCCGCCCTGCTCTTTCAGCCATTCGAACACCAGGCCCGACAGGTACCAGGCGAAGGCCGGCGGGGTGTTGTACATCGAGCCGTTATCGGCCGCGACCTTGTAGTTGAGCATGGTCGGGCACAGCGAACGCGCACGACCCAACAGGTCTTCACGGACGATGTTGACCAGGATGCCGCTCGGGCCGATGTTCTTCTGTGCACCGGCGTAGATCATGCCGTACTTGGACACATCGATCGGGCGCGAGAGGATGTCCGAGGACATGTCGCAGACCAGCGGGACATCACCCACTTCCGGCACCCAATCGAACTCCAGGCCGCCGATGGTTTCGTTCGCCACGTAGTGAACGTAGGCCGCGTCTTTCGACAGTTTCCACTCGTTCTGACCGGGGATGGCGAAGTAGTCGTAGGGCTTGGCCGTGCCTGCCACATTGACGTGACCGTAACGGGAGGCCTCTTCAATGGCCTTCTGCCCCCAGATACCGGTGTCGATATAGTCCGCAGTGCCGTCTTCCGGCAGCAGGTTCAGCGGGATCTGGGCGAACTGCTGGCTCGCACCACCCTGCAGGAACAGCACTTTGTAATCGGACGGGATGTCCAGCAAGTCGCGCATATCCTGCTCGGCCTTGGTGGCAATGGACACGAACTCATCGCTGCGATGGCTCATTTCCATCACGGAGAGGCCTTTTCCATGCCAGTCGAGGAGTTCACCCTGCGCGCGCTGCAGGACTGCTTCAGGAAGCGCCGCGGGACCGGCACAGAAGTTATAGGCTCTCTTGCTCACATCCAATCTCTCTGATCTGGTGGGACTGCAATCAACATCCCGCAACGCGGAACCCTGTAGGAGCTGGCTTGCCAGCGATGCAAACGACTCGGTGCTTCACTTGAATCGAGTTGGTGCCATCGCCGGCAAGCCGGCTCCTACAAGAGCGGCGCGGCGTCGTATTTCAAACGGGACAAACAACAAGGGGGCGAATCTTCATCCGCCCCCTGTGTGTCCGCTTATTCCTGCGGTTCTTCTTCGTCTGCGGCAGCGTCGAGTGTTGGCTCGTCGACGCCGTCATCGGCATCGCCGATCACTTGCCCCTCGAGTGCAATCCCCTCTTCACCTTCCAGCTCCTCGCCTTCGACTTCCGATGGCTCCTGGACACGCTCCAGGCCTACCAACGTTTCGTCGCTGGCCAGCTTGATCAAGGTCACGCCCTGGGTGTTACGCCCCAGGCTCGACACTTCATCAACCCGGGTACGTACCAGGGTGCCCTGGTCGGAAATCAGCATGATTTCCTCACCATCCAGCACCTGGACCGCGCCGACCAGGCGGCCGTTGCGATCGTTGCTGACCATGGCGATAACGCCCTGGCCGCCACGCTTGTACTCGGGGAACTCGCTGATGGCCGTACGCTTGCCGTAGCCGCGGGCCGATGCAGTGAGGATCTCGCTGCCTTCTTCCGGGATCAGCATCGAAATCAGCTTCTGCCCTTCCGGCAGACGCATGCCGCGCACACCGCGGGCGGTACGGCCCATGGCACGAACGTCGGACTCCTTGAAGCGCGTGACCTTGCCGCCGTCGGAGAACAGCATGACTTCACGCTCGCCGTCGGTGATGGCCGCGCTGATCAATACGTCGCCTTCGTCCAGTTCGAGGGCGATCAGGCCCACGCTGCGTTGACGGCTGAAGGATTCCAGCGGGGTCTTCTTCACGGTGCCTTTCGCAGTGGCCATGAAGATGAAGTGACCTTCGGTGTACTCGTCTACCGGCAGCATGGTGGTGATGTATTCATCACTGTCCAGCGGCAGCAGGTTGACCAACGGACGACCACGGGCAGCGCGGGACGCCTCCGGGATTTCGTAGGTTTTCAGCCAGTACACCTTGCCCTTGCTGGAGAACAGCAGCAGCGTGGTGTGGCTGTTGGCAACCAGCAGGTGAGCGATGTAGTCCTCATCCTTGACGCCGGTAGCCGATTTGCCTTTACCGCCACGACGCTGGGCCTGGTACGCAGCCAGAGGCTGGGTCTTGGCATAGCCACCGTGGGAAATGGTCACGACGCGATCTTCTTCCGGGATCATGTCACCCAGGGTCAGGTCGAGACGGGCGTCGAGAATCTCGGTGCGGCGCACATCGCCGTATTCGGCGCGGATCACTTCCAGTTCTTCGCGGATCACTTCCATCAGGCGCACCGCGCTGTTGAGGATGCGGATCAGCTCGCCGATCTGGTTGAGGATCTCCTGGTACTCGGCCAGCAGTTTCTCGTGTTCCAGGCCGGTCAGACGGTGCAGACGCAGTTCCAGAATGGCCTGGGCCTGTTCCGGGGACAGGAAATACTTGCCGTCGCGCAGGCCGTATTGTGGGTCCAGGGTCTCCGGACGGCACGAATCGGCACCGGCACGTTCCACCATCGCCACTACAGCGCTGGATTCCCACGGCATCTTGATCAGCGCTTCCTTTGCTTCCGACGGGGTCGGCGAAGCCTTGATCAGGGCAATGACCGGGTCGATGTTCGACAGCGCAACAGCCTGGCCTTCCAGGATGTGGCCGCGCTCACGGGCCTTGCGCAGTTCGAATACGGTACGGCGGGTTACCACTTCGCGGCGGTGACGCACGAAGGCTTCCAGCAGATCCTTGAGGTTCAGGATGCGCGGGCGGCCGTCGATCAGCGCTACCACGTTGATACCGAATACGCTTTGCAGCTGGGTCTGGGCGTAGAGGTTGTTGAGGATCACCTCAGGCACTTCGCCACGACGCAGTTCGATCACCACGCGCATACCGTCCTTGTCAGACTCGTCGCGCAGCTCGGTGATGCCTTCCAGCTTCTTCTCTTTAACCAGCTCGGCGATCTTCTCGATCAGACGCGCCTTGTTCAACTGGTAAGGGAGTTCGGTGATGACGATCTGCTGGCGGCCACCGACCTTGTCGATGTCTTCGATGATCGAGCGGGCACGCATGTAAATGCGGCCGCGACCGGTACGGTAGGCTTCGATGATGCCGGCGCGACCGTTGATGATCGCGGCGGTCGGGAAGTCCGGACCCGGGATGTACTGCATCAGCTCATCGACGGTCAGCTCGGGGTTGTCGATGAGGGCCAGGCAACCGTCGATGACTTCACCGAGGTTGTGTGGCGGGATGTTGGTGGCCATGCCCACGGCGATACCGCTGGAGCCGTTGACCAACAGGTTGGGAATACGGGTCGGCATGACCGCCGGGATCATTTCGGTGCCGTCGTAGTTCGGCACCCAGTCCACGGTTTCCTTGTGCAGGTCAGCCAGCAGCTCGTGCGCCAGCTTGGTCATGCGCACTTCGGTGTATCGCATGGCCGCAGCGTTGTCGCCGTCGACCGAACCGAAGTTGCCCTGGCCGTCTACCAGCAGGTAGCGCAGGGAAAACGGCTGGGCCATCCGAACGATGGTGTCGTACACCGCAGTGTCGCCGTGAGGGTGATACTTACCGATCACGTCACCGACAACACGGGCAGATTTCTTGTACGGCTTGTTCCAGTCGTTACCCAGCTCGCTCATCGCGAACAGCACACGCCTGTGCACGGGCTTCAAGCCATCGCGCGCATCAGGCAGTGCCCGACCGACAATTACGCTCATCGCGTAGTCGAGGTAGGACTGTTTCAGCTCGTCTTCGATATTGACCGGGAGGATTTCTTTGGCCAGTTCGCCCATGAGAAGCCTGATTCCTTTTTCGGGTGAAACCTCGTCACATCCTATGGGACGAACGAAGCTCGCCGCTGCCGGCATGATGCCTGGCAACGACTTACGACAAATCAACGAGTTATGACACGGATCTGCGCATTAAAGGTTACCCCTTGGGGTGACCCTGGAAACCGCCGGATGTTATCACAATCGCCGCCACGCACCTATCCCCCTGATGCGCATGGAGCATAGTAAGTTGACGGATGACAGGCTTGACGGCGACGAGAGGGCCTTAGAGCTGGATCCAAGGGGATTTTTGCGGGCAAATTGCGTCAATGCAGGCGTTTACGACACATCAGTTGCGCCAACTTCGCCGTGTCGGGGCGTTCGACGATGCCTTTTTCAGTGACGATCACATCAATCAGGTCCGCCGGCGTCACGTCAAACACCGGGTTGAAGGCGTCTACATCAGCGGCTACGCGGGTGCCGCCGACTTCCAGCAGTTCACGGGCGTCGCGCTCTTCAAGCGGCACGTCATCACCGCTGGTCGCCATCAGGTCGATGGTGGAGCTGGGCGCTACCACCATGAAACGCACGCCGTGATGCATGGCGCACACCGCCAACTGATAGGTACCGATCTTGCTGACCACGTCACCGTTGGCCGCAATGCAGTCGGCACCGACGATCACCCAGGTCACGCCCTTGGTCTTGAGAATATGCGCGCCAGCCGAATCGGCATTCACGGTGACCGGAATGCCTTCATTGGCCAATTCCCAGGCCGTCAGCCGCGAACCTTGCAGCCAGGGCCGGGTTTCGTTGGCGTAGACCCGCTCCACCATGCCTTCCAGAAACGCCCCGCGAATCACGCCGAGTGCCGTACCCACGCCGCCCGTGGCCAGCGCACCCGCATTGCCATGGGTCAGGATCGCCTGGACATTGCCCTGGTGCTTGCGGATCAGCTCTACACCCAGCTGCGCCATGGTCAGGTTGGCTTCACGATCACTTTGGTGAATCGCCACCGCCTCGGCCTCCAGCACCTTCAACGGATCGGCGTGTTTCTTGAGGCGATCGAGGCAATCGCGCATGCGCTTCATGGCCCAGAAAAGATTCGACGCGGTCGGGCGGGTATCCGCCAGCAGCGCGTAGTCCTCTTCCCAGGCGGCCTGCCAGTCATCGCCCTCGGCGATGTGGGCACGAGCGGCCAGCACCAGGCCATACGCCGCACTGATGCCAATGGCCGGCGCACCGCGCACCACCATTGTGCGAATGGCCTCGGCCACCTCGGCAGCACTGGTGCAGGCGACCCAGGTTTCTACAGACGGCAAAATACGCTGATCGAGCAGGTACAGTGCGCCATCACGCCAGTCGATGGCCTTCACTTTCTCCGCAGCCAACAGTCGATCGCGCATCCCTCACCCCGCACTCATGAACAAAAGCCGCCGATTATAGCGATCCGCCAGCCAGGACGCTCGGGTATACTTCGCCGTTCTTTATAGATGCCTGGGAAACTGCCCTCGATGACACCGACTGCCGCCCCGCTCGACTTATTGCTGCTGCCCACCTGGCTGGTACCTGTCGAGCCTGCCGGCGTAGTGCTCAAGGAGCACGCCCTGGGCATTCGTGACGGGTGCATTGCGTTTATCGGCCCACGCGCCGCGGCCTTGAAGCTCGCAGCGAGCGAAGTGCGTGAACTGCCGGGCATGCTGCTCAGCCCCGGCCTGATCAACGCCCACGGCCACGCGGCCATGACGCTGTTTCGCGGCCTGGCCGACGACCTGCCGCTGATGACCTGGCTGGAAAACCACATCTGGCCCGCCGAGGCCAAGTGGGTCGACGAAGCCTTCGTCCGCGACGGCACTGACCTGGCCATCGCCGAGCAGATCAAGGGCGGCATCACGTGTTTCTCGGACATGTACTTCTTCCCGAAAGTCGCCAGCGAACGCGTGCACAACAGCGGCATGCGTGCGCAAATCGCCATCCCGATCCTGGATTTCCCGATTCCCGGCGCTGCTGACGCCGACGAGGCGATTCGCCAGGGCGTCGAGCTGTTCGGCGACCTCAAGCATCACCCACGGATCAAAATCACCTTCGGCCCGCACGCGCCGTACACCGTCTGCGATGAAAACCTGGAAAAAATCCGGGTGATCGCCGAGGAACTGGACGCCTCGATCCACATGCACGTGCATGAAACCGCCTTCGAAGTGCAGCAGTCCGTTGAACAGCGTGGTGAACGCCCGCTGGCACGGCTTGGCCGCCTGGGTTTGCTGGGGCCGCGCTTCCAGGCCGTTCACATGACCCAAATCAGCGATGACGACCTGACTTTGCTGGTAGAAAGTAACACCAGCGTGATCCATTGCCCGGAATCCAACCTGAAACTGGCCAGCGGCTTCTGCCCGGTGGAACGCCTGTGGCAAGCCGGCGTCAATGTGGCAGTAGGCACCGACGGCGCGGCCAGCAACAATGACCTCGACCTGCTGGGCGAGACCCGCACCGCCGCGCTGCTGGCCAAGGCCGTCGCCGGCTCGGCCACCGCCCTGGATGCCCACCGCGCCCTGCGCATGGCCACCCTCAACGGCGCCCGGGCCATGGGCCTGGAAAGTCAAATCGGCTCGCTGGAAGTCGGCAAGGCCGCTGACATCGTGGCCTTCGACCTGTCGGGCCTGGCGCAACAACCGATCTACGATCCGGTCTCACAGCTTATATATGCCACCGGACGCGATTGTGTGAAACACCTTTGGGTCGGCGGCAAGCAATTGCTCGACGACCGGCAACTGACCCGCCTGGATGAACAACAGTTGTGCGCCACGGCCATCGCCTGGGGCCAGCGCATCAGCGGACACAGCGAATAACACCCGCCCTGGCAACGCATGCCAGGGCCGGCAAAACGTTTTATCAGATTTAGAGGATTCCCCATGAGCAACGTCGACCACGCTGAAATCGCCAAATTCGAAGCCCTCGCCCATCGCTGGTGGGACCGCGAAAGCGAGTTCAAACCCCTGCACGACATCAACCCGCTGCGGGTGAACTGGATTGACGAGCGCGTCAACCTGGCCGGCAAGAAGGTACTGGATGTGGGTTGCGGCGGCGGGATCCTCAGTGAATCCATGGCTCAGCGCGGCGCCACCGTGATGGGTATCGACATGGGCGAAGCGCCATTGGCCGTGGCCCAGTTGCACCAACTGGAGTCCGGCGTGAACGTCGAATACCGGCAGATCACCGCCGAAGAGCTGGCCGAAGAGATGCCCGGGCAGTTCGACGTGGTCACTTGCCTGGAAATGCTCGAGCACGTGCCGGACCCGTCCTCGGTGATCCGCGCCTGCTTCCGCATGGTCAAGCCCGGTGGCCAGGTATTCTTCTCCACCATCAACCGCAATCCGAAGGCGTACCTGTTCGCGATCATCGGTGCCGAATACATCATGAAGCTGCTGCCCCGCGGCACCCATGACTTCAAGAAATTCATCCGCCCTTCCGAGCTGGGCGCCTGGAGCCGTCAGGCTGGGCTGACCGTCAAGGACATCATCGGCTTGACCTACAACCCGCTGACCAAGCACTACAAGCTGGCCAGCGACGTTGACGTCAACTACATGATCCAGACCCTGCGCGAGGAGTAAGCCTGTGAAGTTGCGAGCGGTTCTTTTCGACATGGACGGTACCCTGCTGGACACCGCGCCAGACTTTATCGCCATCTGCCAGGCCATGCGCGCTGACCGCGGCCTGGCACCGATCAACGACCAGCACATCCGCGATGAAATCTCCGGCGGCGCCCGGGCGATGGTCGCCGTGACCTTTTCCATGGACCCCGAGTCCCCGGGCTTTGAAGAGCTGCGCCAGGAATTCCTCGAGCGTTACCTCAAGGGCTGCGCGATCCACAGCAAGCTGTTCGAGGGCATGGAAGAGCTGCTGGTGGATATCGAGAAATCCAGGCTGATCTGGGGCGTGGTCACCAACAAGCCACTGCGCTTTGCCGAACCGATCATGCAGCAGCTGGGCCTGGCCGAGCGCTCCGCGCTGCTGATCTGCCCGGACCACGTGAAGAACAGCAAGCCGGACCCGGAACCGTTGATCCTGGCGTGCAAGATGCTCGACCTGGACCCGGCCAGCGTGCTGTTCGTGGGGGATGACCTGCGGGACATCGAGTCGGGCCGCGACGCCGGCACTCGCACCGCGGCGGTCACCTACGGCTATATCCACCCGGACGACAACCCGCGCAACTGGGGTGCCGATGTGGTGGTGGATCACCCGCTGGAATTGCGCAAAGTGCTGGACAGCGCGCTGTGCAGCTGCTGATCGGGACTGCCTGAGGTTGCTGCAATTTTGTGGCGAGGGAGCTTGCTCCCGTTCGACTGCGCAGCAGTCGCGAAAAGCTGGGGCTGCTTCGCAACCCAACGGGAGCAAGCTCCCTCGCCACAGAAGCCTTGGCCAGCCTTAGCCGCAATCAATCACATGGATTTTCTGTGAACTTTGTCGAGGTTGTTTATGTTTGATTACTCCGCACGTCCAGAACTGCTCAAGGGCCGGGTCATCCTGGTCACCGGCGCCGGTCGCGGGATTGGCGCAGCGGCGGCCAAAACCTATGCTGCCCACGGCGCCACCGTGCTGCTGCTGGGCAAGACCGAAGCCAACCTGGCCCAGGTCTACGACGAAATCGAAGCCGCCGGCCAACCGCAGCCGGTGGTGATCCCGTTCAACCTGGAGACCGCCCTGCCCCATCAATACGATGAGCTGGCAGCGATGATCGAAAAGGAGTTCGGCCACCTCGACGGTTTGCTGCACAACGCCTCGATCATCGGCCCGCGCACACCGATCGAGCAGTTGTCCGGCGAGAACTTCATGCGGGTGATGCATGTGAACGTCAACGCGATGTTCATGCTGACCAGCACGCTGTTGCCGCTGCTCAAGCTGTCCCAGGATGCGTCGGTGGTGTTCACCTCAAGCAGCGTGGGCCGCAAGGGCCGGGCTTATTGGGGGGCTTACGGGGTGTCGAAGTTTGCCACCGAAGGGCTGATGCAAACCCTGGCGGACGAGCTGGACAACGTCGCACCAGTGCGCGCCAACAGCATCAACCCGGGCGCCACCCGCACCAGCATGCGGGCCCAGGCGTATCCAGGGGAGAACCCGACCGATAACCCGACACCGGAGGAAATCATGCCGGTGTACCTGTACCTGATGGGGCCGGACAGTACCGGCATCAATGGGCAGGCGTTTGACGCGCAATAACCATCTGGAACACAGTACAACCTAATGTGGGAGCGGGCTTGCTCGCGAAGGCGGAGTGTCAGTCAACAGAGATATCGACTGATCCACCGCCTTCGCGAGCAAGCCCGCTCCCACATTTGTATTGCGGTGATCTCTAGAACTTAGTTCTTCACCACTTCCTCAAGCGTGAAGCGCCCCAACGGGTTTTGTAGGAAGTTGCTCACGTTCTTGCGTGAGATGTTGATGTACGGGCTGTAGTACAAGTCGATCCAGTTCACATCCTGTTTCGCCATTTTCTGCAGGTCGACGTACATCTGCTCACGCTTGACCGGGTCCGCCTCGATCCGCGCCGCGGCCACCAGGTCCTTGACCTTGTCGTTCTTGTAGCGGGTCATGTAGTTCTGGTTGGTGTCGTGGCCCAGCACGAAGGTGGTCTTCTGGTCCGGGTCGAGGATGTCGTTGGTCCAGTACATCACCGAAATATCGTAATCGCCGTCCACCAGCATCTGCCAGCTTTGGGTCGGGTCGACCTTTTGCAGGTTGGCCGTCACACCGACCTTGGCCAGTTGATCCTTGATCATCACCGCAATCTGCTCGTCGGCTTCGTTGCCGGCGTTGACCACATAGTTGAGCTTCAAATCCTGGGCGCCGGCAGCCGCCAGCAGCTTCTTGGCTTCGGTCGGGTCATACGGGCGTTGTAGGTTGTTGGCGTAGTGGTACAGCGAGCCTTTTGGGATGTAGGAATAGGCCACGGTGCCCTGGCCGAAGGTGGCGGTTTTCACCAGCGATTGTTTATCGATGGCCATGTCCAGCGCCTGGCGCACTTCCGGCTTGGCCAGCAGGCCGTGGGCGTGGTTGATCAACAGGTGATCTTCACGGGTAGACGGGTCGGAGTGCACCACCACGTTCTTGTCTTTTTTCAGCTCTTCAACCCGGGAAAACGGGACGAAGATCGCCGTGTCCAGCTCGTTGTTCTGCACCATGCGCATGCGAGTGTTGTCGTCGGTGACGGAGACCCATTCCACACCATCCAGGCTGACGTTGCTGGCCTGCCAGAAGTTCGGGTTCTTTTTCAGGATCACCCGATCGCCCTTGCGCCACTCGCCCACGGTAAACGCGCCAGAGGTCACCGGGTTTTCCGAGTAGGCGTCTTCGCCCATCTGGGTCATGGCCTTTTCCGACAGGATCGACACCGTCGGCGAAGCGAGTTGCGAGAGGAAGGCCACCGCCGGGGTTTTCAAGGTCACTACCAGGGTTTGCGGGTCGCTGGCCTTGGCGGTGTTGATCAGGCTGAACGGGTCGCTCCACAGCGAGGCCTTGTTGTCGCGGATGCGCAACAGGCTGAAGGCAGCGTCTTCGGCGGTGATCGGCGAGCCATCCGAGAACTTCGCGGCACGCAGCTTGAAAGTGTACGTCAGGCCGTCCTTGGAAATGTCCCAGCTTTCGGCCAGCCCCGGTTCCATCTTGGTGCCCAGGTTGTCCACGCGTACCAGGGTGTCGTAGACGTTGGCGAACACCCAGGTATCGCGGTTCTGCGCGCTTTTGATCGGGTCAAACGTGGTGCTGTCTTCGCGGCAACCGATGGTCAGCACACCTGCGGCGTGGGCAATACCGGCGGTCAGCGACCAGGCGGTGAGTGTGGCGGCGGCGAGCAACTTCAAGTGACGGGATTGCATGTCATAACTCCTTGTCTATAACGGCGGTTGTTCATGATCGGCAGGAAGGGTTCAAAGCAAAGGTTCTTCAAGCACGCAACTGTACCGATGCGTTTGCACAACGTGAGTCGGCGGCAATACCTCGGCACACACGGCGCGTGCATGTCGGCAACGCGGGTGAAAGGCGCAACCATTAGGCAGCTTCAGCGGGCTCGGCGGCTCGCCCGGCAACGGTTCGCTGGGCAGCGGGCGGTAAGGATCAATCTCCGGGATCGCCTGGATCAACGCTGCTGTGTAGGGATGGCGCGGCGTGGTGAACACCGCCTCCACCGGGCCTTCCTCAACGATTTTCCCCAGGTACATCACCGCCACCCGATCACACAGGCGGCGGACGATGGCCAGGTCGTGGGCGATAAACAGGATCGCCAGGTTCATGCGCTGTTGCAGTTCCAGCAGCAGGTTGATGATCTGGCCCTGGATCGACACATCCAGGGCAGCCACGCATTCGTCGGCGATGATCAGCCGCGGCTCCACCGCCAGCGCCCGGGCAATGCCGACGCGCTGGCACTGGCCGCCGCTCAGGGAGCCGGGCTTGCGGCTGGCAAGCTCGGGGCGCAGGCCTACCAGATCGAGTAATTCGTCGACCCGGCGTGGGATGTTTTCCGACGCCACCTTGCGCTGCACCCGCAGGACTTCGGCGATGGTTTCGCCGACGGTAAGACGCGGGTTCAGGGCCGCGTAGGGATCCTGGAAGATCATCGCCGTCTCGTGCCGCAAACGGGCGATATCGACCGGCCCGGCGTGGGCCATGTCGATGCCGTCAAACACCACCTGCCCGGCGCTGATGGGGTTGAGGTGCAGGATCGCCCTCCCCAATGTGCTTTTGCCGCTGCCGGACTCGCCCACCAAACCCAGTGTTTCACCGGCGGCCAGGGTCAACGACACCCCGTTGACCGCCCTCACCCACTGTTTATTCAGGCCGAACAGGCCGCTGCCGGCGGCGGCGAAACGCACCTCAAGGTCATTCACCTGCAACAACGTCATGGGCGAACTCCCAGGGGATAGTGACAGGCCACCCGCGCGCCTTCCGGCAGCAGCTCGGTGCACAAGCTGCCGACTTGCGGGCAGCGCGGGTTGAACCGGCAGCCCTTGGGCAATGCGTCGAGCAATGGCGGTTGGCCGGCGATGGTGCGCAACAGCGCGTGGCCGCTGCTGGTGGCGGGCTGGCACTCGATCAGGCCGGCGGTGTAAGGGTGTTGCGGGTGTGCCAGCAGCTCGTATTTGCTGCCGTGTTCGCACAGGCGCCCGGCGTACATCACGGCGATGGAGTCGCAGGTTTGCGCCACCACGCCCAGGTCGTGAGTGATCATGATGATCGACAGGCCACGCTGGTCCCGCAGGTCCAGCAACAGCCGCAGAATCTGGGCTTGCACGGTCACGTCGAGGGCGGTGGTCGGTTCGTCGGCAATCAGCACCTTGGGATTGCAGCCAAGGGCCACCGCGATCATTGCCCGCTGGCGCATGCCGCCGGAAAACTCGTGGGGGTAATTGTCGATCCGCGCCTGGGGATCGGGAATGCCGACCTGGCGCAGCACTTCGATAGCCTGCAAGCGCGCCTCCTTTTTCGACGCGCCCTGGTGCAGTCGGATGCCTTCGGCGATCTGCTCGCCGATGCGCATCAACGGGTCGAGGTGGCTGCTGGGGTTCTGGAAAATCATCCCAAGTTGCCCACCGCGTACCGCGCGCATGCCGGCGTCATCCAGCTGCAGAAGGTCCTGGCCCGCCAGGCGCACCGAACCGCCCTGCACCCGCAGGCTCGGGGACGGCAGCAAGCGCATCAGCCCGCGACAGGCCATGGTCTTGCCCGAACCGCTTTCGCCCACCAGGCCGAGGATTTCACCTTCGGCCAGGTCGAAGGAGACTCGGTCCACCAAGGTCACATCGCGCCCGGTGTTGTTGGCGATCACGCTCAGGTCGCGCACCTGCAGAAGACTCATGAGCGATCCCCCAGCACTTGCGCCACACCATCGGCCAGCAGGCTGAAGCCCATGGCCAGGGTCACGATGGCCAGGCCCGGAAAGGTACAAATCCACCAGGCAGTGGTGATAAACGCCTGGCCTTCGGCAACCATGGTGCCCCACTCGGCGGTCGGCGGTTGTACGCCCAGGCCGAGGTAGCTGACCGCTGCGCCGTTGAGCAGCACCAGCACTGCGTCAGACATCGAGAACACAATCGAACCGAACATCGCGTTGGGCAACAAATGCCGGAACAGAATGCGCCCATGGCCAAAGCCCAGGCTTTTGGCGGCCAGGGCGAAGTCGCTTTCCTTGAGCACCAGGATCTGCGAGCGGATCAGCCGCGCGTAGGACACCCAGCCCACCAGCGCCATGGCGATGTAAAAGCTTTTCAAACCCGGACCGAGAATGGCCATGATCGCCAGCATCAGCACCAGGAACGGGAACGCGAGGATCACGTCGATCACCCGCATGCAGAAGCTGTCGAAACGCCCGCCGATGTAGCCGGACACCGCACCGACGAAGGTGCCGATCAGGAACGGAAAGATTACCCCGACCACCGCCAGTTGCAGGTCGATGCGTGCGCCCCAGATCACCCTCGAAAGGATGTCTCGCCCGTAGTTGTCCGTGCCAAATGGATGGGCCTGGCTGGGACCCAGCAAACTGATGTCGGTGTTTTGCGCAATCGGGTCAAAGGGTGCGATCCAGGGGGCGAACACGGCCAGCGCCAGCCATGTCAGCAGAATCAACAGGCCCCAGGCCGCCGTCAGCCGGCCATTGCGAAAACCGAAGCGCAGGCGCAGGCGCCACGGGGCGATCAATGGGCGGCTGCTCATTGCATCTTCACTCGCGGGTCCAGCGTGACCGTCACCACATCGGCAACAAAGTTGACCAGCACGGTGGCACAGGCCAGCACCATCGCCACGCCCTGCACCACCATGTAGTCGCGGGTGAAGATGCCGCGCACCAGCAATTGGCCGATGCCGGGAATCGCAAACAGGCTTTCGATCACCACCGTACCGCTGATCAGCCAGCCAATGTTCACCGCCAGCAGGTTCACCGCCGGCACCAGGGAATTGGGCAGCACATGACGACGAAACACCGCCGCCTCCGACAAACCTCGCGCCCGGGCGGCGGTAACGTGGTCAGCCTGCAATTCCATCAACATGCTCGCCCGCAGGTTGCGCACCAGCACCGCCGACAGCGCCAGGGCGATGGTCAGGCACGGCAGAACCATGTGGTGCGCCTTGTCCAGCCAGGTGCGCCCATACCCGGAGACCGGGAACAGGCCCCATTGCACGCTGAGCAACAGGATCAGCATCAACCCCAGCCAGAACGCCGGCATGCCCAGGCCCACCGTAGTGAACAGCCGGATCAGGTTATCCGCCCAGCCACCTTTATTACGCGCGGCCACGGTGGCCAGCGGCACGGCGATCAACAGCGCCAGCAGCACACTGCCGAGCACCAGGAACAGGGTCGGCTCGATGCGGGTGACGATCAGTTTCAGCGCGTCGACCTTGTACAGCAGTGACTGGCCGAGGTCGCCCTTGAGCAGGTTTTTCAGGAAGTAGAAATATTGCAGCCACAGCGGCTGGTCGAGGCCGTACTGGGCGCGGATCTTCAGCAAGGCGTCCGGGGTGCTGCGCGAACCCAGCAGGGCCCGCGCCGGGTCGCCGGGAATCGAGCGCACCAGCACAAAGGTGATCAGGCTGATGCCAAACAGCACCGGCAGCAATTGCAGCGGCCGGGACAGCACAAAACGGTAACGCGCCAGGTTCATCCGTCAGCCTCGATGACGAGCGAGGAAGTCCAGCAGCACCGGGAAGTATGCCTGGGGCTCTTCGTAAAACGGCATATGGCTGCTGTTGGGGAACACGTGCAGCTCGGCGTGCCGGGCCGCGCTTTTCATGCGCATGGCGCAGGCCGGGGTCAGTTCGTCGTGCTGGCCGGTGGTGATCAGTATCGGCATCTTGAACTCGGCCATCTCGGGGATGCGGTTCCAGTCCTTGAGGTTGCCGATGTAGAGAAATTCGTTGGGACCCTGCATGGTTTCGTAGGGGCCCATGTTCCAGTCGCCGAGGGAACGCTGGACCGGCGCCGGCCATTCGTCCAGGCGGCAGACGTGGCGGTAGTTGAGCAAGGTGATGGCGGCCTGGTACTGCGGGTGATCGAGGGTGCCCATGGCTTCATGGCGTTGCATCATCGCCACGGTTTCGCTGCCCAGGGCGCCGCGCAGGCGTTCCAGCTCGAGGGACAGGTGCGGAATGTCGCCGACGGTGTTTTCCAGGATCAGGCTTTTCAGCGCATCGGGGTAGTGAATGGCGTACTCGATGCCCAGCCATCCGCCCCAGGAATGCCCCAGCAAGTGCACGCGGCCAAGGCCAAGGGCCTGGCGCACGGTTTCGACTTCTTCGACATAACGGCTGATTTCCCACAGCGAAACATCGGTCGGTCTGGCTGAAGCGCCCGTGCCAAGCTGGTCGAATGCAACCACTCGCAGGCCGTTGTCCTTGAGCCAGCCATGGGCGTCGCGCAAGTAGTCGCAAGGCAGCCCGGGGCCGCCATTGAGGCACAGCAACACCTCATCGCCTTCGCCAAAGCTATAGGCCACGAGGTTGTGGCCATCGACCTGCACGTTGTACCGCTGGTCGGGGGCAATTTCACGCCACATGCATACATTCCTTGTTGTGTGTCGGCCCTGTGGAGAGTGGCCGTTTAGAGGCCAACACTACCGAGGATGCCGCGTGTCCATAACCTGGTAATTCTTATAGGTTTGGTCTGGCAGTCCTTCGCCGGGGCGTGGCATTCTACTTGCAGCAAGACGAGATTCAAATGAAATCGGGAGCAGAACGGATGCTGGCCAGGCTAACTGCGTTTAATGACCGTCTCATCCCCGGCAGGAGCCTGGATGAACAGATGGACAACACCCTCGTATTGGCCCAGGACCTGGGTTTTGATGCGTTGGTCTACGACTACACCCCCGTGCCCATTGACCATAATGGTGCACTGATCACCCCTTCTGTGCTGCAACTGCGCAATACCCCGCCCGACTGGTACAACCTGTGGTGCAGCTCCGGTTTTTATCAGATCGATCCGGTGCAACACCTCGCGCTGTCGACGGTTTCACCGTTTGTGTGGTCCTACGAGGCCAAGGCCGATACCGCGCTGCAAAAAATCATCGACCCTTGCCACGCCCCGGTTTCCAGCTACCTGCACGACCGCCAGATGACCTGCGGCGTCAGCGTGCCGATCCATTTGCCCCGTGGCGGCTTCGCCTCGCTGACCGGCCTGCGCACCGGCAAGGCCAGCGCCGTGTTGCAGGACGCACGCCAGACGCTGTCGGAATTCAGCCTGATTACCCACGCCTTGCAGGAAGCGGCCTACCCGCTTTTCAGCAAGGAACTGCGCTCCTACCCGCATATCCGCCTGACCAAGCGTGAGCGCGAATGCCTGAAATGGGCCGCCGACGGCCTGACCGCCGCCGAAATCGCCACGCAATTGAGCCGCTCCCTGGCAGTGGTTACCCTGCACCTGGCGTCGGCCATGCACAAACTGGGGGCCAAGAACCGGGTGCAAGCGGTGGTAAGGGCCACTCATTACCGGTTGCTGGAAGACTGATCCGAAGGAAAAACCTAGCTGTTTTGCTAGTTACTTAAACTTTCTGTGCCGACTATCGTGTACCTGATCACTTTTTCTCAGGGCAGGGCACGAAATGGAATTCATCGAAACAATCCGCGAAGGCTATGCGGCCTTTCGCGACTACCAGACCTGGTATCGGGTAACCGGCGACCTGGACAGCGGCCTCACGCCGCTGGTCATCCTCCATGGTGGCCCGGGTTGTACCCATGATTATGTCGATGCCTACAAGGACGTAGCCGCCAGTGGCCACGCGGTCATTCACTACGACCAACTGGGCAACGGCCGCTCCACCCACCTGCCTGACAAAGACCCTTCATTCTGGACTGTCGGCTTGTTCCTCGAAGAACTGGACAACCTGCTGGACCACCTGCAGATCAGCAACAACTACGCGATCCTGGGTCAATCCTGGGGCGGCATGCTCGGCAGCGAACACGCCATCCTGCAACCCAAGGGCCTGCGTGCATTTATTCCGGCCAACTCGCCGACCTGCATGCGTACCTGGGTTGCCGAGGCCAACCGCCTGCGCAAGCTACTGCCTGAAGGCGTGCACGAGACCTTGCTCAAGCATGAACAGGCCGGCACCTACCAGGACCCTGAATACCTGGCCGCCTCGCGGATTTTCTATGACCAGCACGTGTGCCGGGTCAATCCGTGGCCGGAAGAAGTCGCCCGCACATTCGCCCAGGTGGATTCGGACCCGACGGTGTATCACGCCATGAGCGGCCCGACGGAATTCCATGTGATTGGCAGCTTGAAAGACTGGAACGTGATCGGCCGGCTGTCGAAGGTCAATGTGCCGACCCTGGTGATTTCCGGTCGCCATGACGAGGCCACGCCGCTGGTGGTCAAGCCGTTCCTGGATGAGATCGCCGATGTGCGCTGGGCGCTGTTCGAAGACTCCAGCCACATGCCGCATGTTGAAGAGCGACAGGCGTGCATGGGGACGGTGGTGCAGTTTTTGGATGAGGCTTGTTCGGTGCCCCACAGAACGCTCAAGACTGGCTGAGATCAAAATGTGGGAGCGGGCTTGCTCGCGAAGGCGGTGGATCAGTCAGCATATTTAGCGACTGACACACCGCCTTCGCGAGCAAGCCCGCTCCCACATTGGACTCTTTGTGGCTGTTACACCTCGCTGGTCTGCGCCCTGCCGTGCACCGCCGCTTTCTTCGGCACTTCCTCCAGCAACGGAATCTCCTTGCCCTCGGCATCAAACAGCTTGCCGCCGCTGAAGTAATCCCCGTCCCGCAACGCCGCCACATCCTGGAAGCACAAGCTGCGTTCCGTCCCGGCGACAAACACCGACTGCTGGTCCGAGTTGCCCGTGGTGAAGTGGTTGAACGCCAAGTTCAACAGGATCGCCATGATCGCCGACGAACTGATCCCCGAATGGAAAATGGTCGCGAACCAGCTCGGGAAGTGATCGTAGAAACTCGGGGCCGCAATCGGGATCATGCCAAAACCGATGGAAGTGGCGACGATGATCAGGTTCATGTTGTTGCGGTAATCAACCTTGGACAAGGTCCGAATACCACTGGCAGCCACGGTGCCGAACAGCACGATCCCGGCCCCGCCCAGCACCGAAGTCGGCACTGCCGCAATCACCCGCCCCATGAACGGCAGCAGGCCGAGGATCACCAGGAATATCCCGCCGGTGGCGACCACATAACGGCTCTTGACCCCGGTAACCGCCACCAGTCCGACGTTTTGTGCAAACGCGCTCTGGGTGAACGAGCCGAAGATCGGCGCAAACATGCTCGACAGCATATCCGCACGCAGGCCATTGCCGAGGCGCTTGGAGTCGACCTTGGTGTCGATGATTTCACCCACTGCAAGAATGTCCGCCGAGGTCTCCACCAGCGTCACCATCACCACGATGCACATGGAAATGATCGCCGCGAGATGGAAGGTTGGCATGCCGAAATGGAAGGGTGTGGGAAAGCCGAACATCGGGCCCTGGGTCACGCTGGAAAAGTCAGCCATGCCGAGGAACACCGCGATGACCGTGCCGATCACCATCGCCAGCAGGATCGACAGTCGCGAGATGGTCGCGCTGCCGATCTTGCTCAGCAGCAATACCAGCACCAGGGTCAGCGCCGCCAGGCCGATGTTCGGCATGCTGCCGAAATCTGCGGCGCGGCTGTTGCCGCCCATGGCCCAGCGCGCGGCGACAGGCATCAACGTCAGGCCGATGGTAGTGATCACAATCCCGGTGACCAACGGCGGGAAGAATTTGGTGATTCGCGAGAACACCGGGGTGATCAGCAGGCCTATCAGGGAGGCGGCCATCACCGCCCCGAGAATCGCCGGGATGCCACCCGCACCGTCGCTGCCAACAATCGCCACCATAGTCGCCACCCCGGCAAAGGACACCCCCTGCACCAGCGGCAACTGGCAGCCGAAAAACGGCAGGCCCAGGGTTTGCAACAGCGTAGCCAGGCCTCCGGCAAACAGCGAGGCAGCGATCAGCAGGCCAATATCGGCCGGCGACAACCCGGCCGCCTGGCCGACGATCAACGGTACAGCCACGATGCCGCCGTACATGGTGAGCACATGCTGCAGGCCGTAAGCCATGTTGGCCGCGACGCCGAGATTCTCATCTTCTGGCCGCTGCGGTGACGCCTTCGGGATAGTCATGGTGAGGGGTTCTCTGTTTTTGTTGTGCACTCACTGTATGCAATAGAAAGATTGGATGTCCATAGAGTTGTATACAATCATTTTCACAAGAACACCCTGAATGCCGTTACAAAAATCCATTCAGCCGCCCTGCCCCGTGGCTCGAAGCGCTGCGCACAAGGACTTGAAAAAAATGCTCAACCGCAAGCTGCGCATCCACGCCCCGGCGATTTACTACTTCGACATGGTTCGCCGCTGCCACTCGATCCGCGAAGCCGCGCGCCGCCTGAACGTGGCGTCTTCGGCGGTGAACCGGCAGATCCTCAAGCTGGAAGACGAGGTGGGCGCGGCGCTGTTCGAGCGCCTGCCCGGCGGCCTGCGCCTGACGGCGGCCGGGGAAATCCTGACCCGCCACGTGAGTTTCCTGTTGCAGGACGTGGAGCGCGTGCGCGGTGAACTGGATGGCTTGAACGGTGTGCAGACCGGCCACGTGGAAATCGCCACGGTGGAAGGCGCCACTGTGGAGCTGCTGCCCGCCGCCCTCAAGCGCATGCGTGAGCGTTATCCGAAAGTGACCATTGGCGTCACGGTACAAGGTTCGCAATCGATTCCCGGTGCGGTGGTCAACGGCCAGGCTGACCTGGGGCTGGCCTTTGCTTTACCGCGCAGCAGCGAAACCATCCAGGTGTGTGTCGGCCATTTTCGCCTGGGGGCGTTGATGGCACCGGGGCATCCGTTGGCCGGTGAAAGCAGCGTGAGTTACGCGCGCTGCTGTGAACACGGGGTGATCCAGGCCAAGAGCGAGCTCTCGGTTCACCACCTGATCGCACCGCTGCACAAGCGTTCGGCGGCGACGAACAAGCCACTGCTGCACAGCAACTCGATGGAGCTGGCCCGGCAACTGGCGCGCCAGCAACTGGGCATCGCGTTCCAGACGCGCATTGGCGTGGAGGTAGATTTAGCCCGCGGCGAACTGCTGCACATTCCGCTCAGCGACCAGGGCGGGATCTTCAGCGACCTGGGCTTGTACGCCCGCAAAGACCGGGACTTGCCGATGGCGGTGCAAGCCATGGCCCATCTGCTCAGTGAAGAAATCAGTTTGCGCGAACATCAGGAAACACCCTGGGCGCCGCGTATTTCCTGACTCTCAGGCCAATTTCAGTGCTGCCGTTTCGGCATCGGCCCAGGCGAGATTCTGTTCTTTGGAACCTACAACGGATGTGCCGATACTGCGCCCGGCGACCCTTGCGCGGTCGCCATGAGCCAAAACGCCAAAGGAATTAAAACAATGAAAAAGGCACTGCACGGCGCAACCGTATTACTCACATTGTTCGGCGGCGGGGAGGCTGTCGCGCTGGAATGGATGAACAACAGCGTAGGATTTCGCTACGGGCAACAGTTCACCAATCCGAACAACCCGGATGAGTTCAGCAAGCGCATCTACAGCTTCACCCACGCCAGCGGCTACCAGTACGGCAGCAACTACCTGAACCTCGATGTGTTCCTGTCCGACAGCCGCGACCCGCGCAAGGGTACCGACCACGGCGGCAGCGAAGTGTATGCGGTGTACCGGCACCAGCTGTACGCCTCACGGGTATTCGATGTGCCGCTGGGCACCGGGGTGATCAAGGATTACGCACTGAGCTTCGGCTTTGATGCCAACCGCAACAACAACCTGGCGTCGGCGAAAAAACGCGCACTGGTGATTGGCCCGACCTTGAAGTTCAACACCGTCGGCGTGCTGGACCTGAGCCTGATGTACTACAAGGAAAGAAACCATTCCGGCATCCCTGGCGCGAAAGAACCCGATCACACCTTCGACGATACCTACATGCTCAACCTGACCTGGATGCGGCCTTTCGAGATCGGCAACCACGGGGCGAAGTTTCAGGGGTTTATCAATCACGTCGGGGAAAAGGGCGAGGACTTCCATGGCCGCGATACGGCGCCGGAAACCCTGATGCGCACCGCGCTGATGGTGGCGGTGCGCCCGGGCAAAAGCGTCAAGCCCAATCTCTACCTGGGCGTCGGGTATGAGTATTGGCATAACAAGTTCGGCGTGGACGGCGGCCGGGGTAGCCGCACGTCAACGCCGACGGTGAACATGGAAGTGACGTTCTAGCGGGCGCGCACCAGGTCGGCATCGCCATCGTCGACCTTCGGTCGCGCCAGCCAGTAGCCCAACACGGCCAATGGCGCGGTCGCCAGCATCACGATCGCAGTGATCAACAGCGGCTGGTCGATCATCGACGACACGATCAGGCTCGCCAGGAAGCACAACCCCAACTGCAAGGTGTTCTGCAATGCCGCCGCCTTGCCGGAATTTTCCGCAAACGGCATCAGTGCATTCGCCACCACGATCGGGTAGCTGGCGCCATTGACCAGGGCCATCAGGCAGAACGGAATCAGCAAGGTGGCGAGCGTCGGCACGGTCAAGGTCGCGACGAGGTACAGCGCGACCATGCTGATGCAGTACGCCAGCAGCAGCCACGGCAACAAAGTCTTGCCCTGGAACCGCTGCAACGCACTGCGGCAACTGTAGCCACCGATCAGGAACGACAGCGTTGGCAATACGTAGCTCAAGCCGATGTCATTCGGGCTGTAGCCCATCCCGCCAAGGATGAACGGCGAGGCGGTAAGCCAGGCGAAGAAACTGGCCGAGCATGCGGCAAAGATCATCACGTTGCCGGTGAACACCCGCGACTTGAGCAATTGCCCATAGCCGAGTCGGGACGGTTCGCCGTCGGTTGTCAGGCGTTTCGGCAGCGGCCTGAGAAACAACGTAGGCAGCAGCAGGAGCAGCGAAACCACCAACAACACACCGAAGATCGCCTGCCAGCCCCAGTGATTCAGCATCAGCGCTCCCAGCAATGGCGCCAGGGCCGGAGACAGTGACATCAGCGGCATGATGCCGGCGAACACCCGATGGGCCTTGTCCGCCGGGTAGCGGTCGATCACCAGCGCCTGCCAACTGACAGCGGCGGAACACACGCCAATCGCCTGGACAAAACGCAAGGCCAACAGCTGCGGTGCGGTCTCGACCCAGAACATCCCCAGGCAGCCGAGCACAAACAGGGAAAGGCCCGTAAGCAGCACCGGCTTGCGTCCCAACCGGTCGGATAGCGGCCCCCACAGCAACTGCCCGACGGCAAAGCCGGCGAGGAAAATGCTCAGGCTCGCGCCCACCGCGCCGGGGGAAATCTGCAGTTGCTCGCCCATGGCGCCAAACGCCGGCAAGTACATATCCATGGCCAGATAGCCGAGCATGCTCAGCCCCGCCAGGTACCAGGTGAATCCAAAAGAATTTTTCATTGAAGCCTTGTATAACCTGCCATCAAACTATTTGCTGACTGGCGCCTATTATGAAGCTGAGCAAATCCCTGTGAAGCGATAATAATTGGACACTCTTATCAATAATTTTGAAGGCAAACCCCATGTGGTCTGAATATTCCCTGGATGTGGTGGATGCAGTGGCCCGCCACGGCAGCTTCAGCGCCGCCGCCCAGGAACTGCACCGCGTGCCGTCAGCCATCAGCTACACCGTGCGGCAACTCGAAGAATGGCTGGCGGTGCCGCTGTTCGTCCGACGGCATCGGGATGTGGAGCTGACACCCGCGGGTAAATTGTTCATCGACGAAGCCCGCGGCGTCATGAAAAAAATGCTCGGCACCCGCCGGCTGTGCCAGCAAGTGGCAAATGGCTGGAGTGGCCAGTTGAAAGTCGCGGTGGACTCCATCGTTAAACAGCAGCGCTGCCGGCAGTTGGTACTGGATTTCTATCGGCAGTTCCCGGAGGTGGAATTGCTGTTGGATTACGAGGTGTACAACGGGGTGTGGGATGCCCTGGCCGATGACCGCACCGATATCGTGATCGGCGCCACCAGCGCGGTGCCGGTGGCCAGTCAATTCACATTTCGTGACATGGGCCTGCTGAACTGGCTGTGCGTGGTCAGCAGCCGGCATCCGCTGGCAGCGGTCGAAGGCCTGCTCAGCGATGACCAACTGCGGCCCTTCGCCTCCCTGTGCATGACCGACACCTCGCGCAACCTGCCCAAGCGCGACACCTGGACCCTGGATAACCAGCGTCGTTTGGTGGTGCCGCACTGGGCTTCGGCGATTGATTGCCTGCGGGACGGCTTGTGCGTCGGCATGGCACCGGCGCACCTGGTACAGCCGTGGATCGAGCGCGGCGAGCTGAGCGCCCTGCAACTGTCCCGGCCCTTCCCTGCCAGCCCGTCGTGCGTGGCCTGGGCACAGAACAAACTGTCGCCGGCCATGGCCTGGTTGCTGGATTACCTGGGGGATACCGAGACCCTGAATCAGGAATGGCTGAACGGGGTGCAGGTGGGCTCCGGCTACCCCGTTTGACTGATCGTTCCCACGCTCTGCGTGGGAATGCAGCCAGTGACGCTCCGCGTCAGCCTCATCCGTGTTTAGTCCAGAAGCCGGGAAAGTGCGCGCACGATCATCTCCACTTCCTTGGCATCGATGGTCAGCGGCGGCAGCAGGCGGATGATCTTGCCCCGCGTGACGTTGATCAGCAGGCCATGCTCTTGCGCCGCACGGTGGGCCAGGTCGCGCTGAGGCGTTGCCAGTTCGATGCCGATCATCAGCCCTTGCCCGCGAATCGCCAGCACCTGGGGATGCTCGTTCAATTCCACCCGCAGGCGCGCCAGCAGCCGCTCACCCTGTTGCGCCGCGTTGTCCAGCAGGCCTTGTTCTTCGATGATCTCCAGCACCGTACAACCGACACGGCAGGCCAGCGGGTTGCCGCCGAAGGTGCTGCCGTGGCTGCCGGGGGTAAACAGTTGCGCAACAGCGGCCCGGGCCAGGCACGCGCCAATCGGCACACCGTTGCCGAGGCCTTTGGCCAAAGTCATCACGTCCGGCACGATGCCTTCATGCTGGAAGGCAAACCAGCGACCTGTACGGCCGATCCCGGTCTGGATCTCATCGAGCATCAACAACCAGCCTTGCCGGGTGCAGTGCTCGCGCAAGGCTTTCAGATAGCCCGGCGGCGCGACTTGCACGCCGCTTTCGCCCTGGATCGGCTCAAGCAGCACCGCAATAATGCGCGGGCCAAACTCCCGGGTCACGGCCTCCAGTGCCTTCAAGTCACCGAAGCCGACCTTGATAAAGTCCCCCGGCAGTTTTTGAAATCCCAACCGCACGGAAGGCCCGTCGCTGGCGGACAGGGTGCCCAGGGTGCGCCCGTGAAAGGCATTCTCCATCACAACCACCAGCGGCTGTTCGATACCCTTTTTCCAGCCATGCAGCCGGGCCAGCTTCAGCGCCGTTTCGTTGGCTTCGGCACCGGAGTTGTTGAAGAACGCCTGGTCCAGCCCGGAGAGCCGGGTGAGGCGCTGGGCCAGGCGCTGCTGCCAGTCGATGCTGTAGAGGTTGGAGGTGTGCAGCAGCAAACCGGCCTGCTCACTGATGGCCGCTACCAGCCGCGGATGGGAATGACCGACGTTGGTCACCGCCACACCTGCCACCGCATCCAGGTATTCACGGCCCTGCTGGTCCCACAGGCGCGTGCCAAGGCCACGGGTAAAGCTCAGGGGCGACGGTTGATAAGTGGTCATCAGGCAGGCGGCGGTCATGGCATCAGGCTCCAGTGCATCGTAGTGATGGCACCAGTATCGTTAGCCACCCGAGCTGGATAAACTGCACAACACTGCGATCACTTTAAACCAGGGCTTGATAATGGATCTGTTCCAGGCGATGACGGTGTACGTAAAAGTAGTGGAAGCCGGCAGCATGACGGCGGCGGCGCAGGCGTGCGGCATGTCCACCACCATGGTCGGCAATCACCTGCGCGCGCTGGAACAAAGGCTGGGGGTCAGCCTGCTCAAGCGCACCACGCGCAAGCAAAGCCTGACCGAGTTTGGCGGGATTTACTACCAGCGTTGCCTGGAGGTGCTGGGCCTGGTGGCCGACTCCGAGCAGATGGCCGAACAAGCCAACAGTGACGTACCCAAGGGCCTGCTGCGGATCACCGCACCACCGGCCTTTGGCACCGAACGCCTGGCACCGGCGCTCAGCGAATTTTCCCAGCGCTACCCACAGATCAAGCTGTACGTGGTGCTGAGCAACCAGCGGATGGACATGGTCGACAGCGGCTTCGACGTGGCCATCCGCTTGGGCGACCTGGACGCGCCAAGCCTGATTGCCCGCCCCATGCAGGATTACACCATCACCCTCTGCGCCTCTGCGGAGTACCTGGCGCGCCGTGGCACACCTCAACGCCCCGATGATCTGCAGCAACATGACTGCCTGGCGTTCGCTTACCCGGCGACCGACGATTGGCGCAACGCCGACAAGTTGTGGCGAATGCGCGGCGCAGAGGGCGATGTGGAAATTCCAGTTTCCGGCTCATTGACCATCAACAGTTCGCAGGCCTTGCGCCAGGCTGCCCTGGAAGGCATGGGCATCGTGATGCTGCCTGACGCCCTGGTCGAGCCAGACCTGCGGGCCGGGAAACTGGTGGCATTACTGACGGATTACCAACTGCCCAGCCGGCCCATGCATTTGCTGTACGCCCAGGACCGCTATCGCCTGCCCAAGCTGCGGGCGTTCGTGGATTTCGTCATGGAGAAATGGGCGCGCTAGAGGCTCACCCCAGCTCGATCAAGCGCTCACGGGTCTGCGCGGCAGACACGTGGTGAATCCCCTGCCAACCCAGCGCAGTGGCCGCCTCGGTATTGCCGGCTACGTCGTCAATAAACACCACTTCACCCGGCTGGATATCCGGCAAATGGGCGCGCACCTGCGCCAGGCTGGCGTGGTAAATAGCAGGATCGGGCTTGATCAGCTTGATTTCGCCGGACACCACGATGTCGCGAAAATACTGCAGGAAGGGATAGTGGGCGCGGGCATAGGGAAAGGTCTCGGCGGACCAGTTGGTCAGGCCGAACAGCGGCATCTTCGCCTCATGCAACGCTTCGAGTATCGCCACGCCCTCCGGCAATGAACCACGCAGCATCTCGTGCCAGCGGTCGTAGTACGCCTGAATCAAAGGCTCGTGCTGCGGATGTTCGGCGATCAGCGCGCGGGTGCCCTCAGCCAGACTGCGCCCGGCGTCCTGCTCGGTGTTCCAGGCCTGGGTGCAGACGGTGTCCAGGAACCGTTGCCGCTCCCGGTCGTCGGTAATCAGCTGGCGGTAGAGATGGTGCGGGTTCCAGTCGAACAGGACACCGCCGAAATCAAAAACGACTGCACGAATCGTCATGTAGATCCTCCGTTAGCGTGGGTGTGATAACGACCGCAGTCTGGCATGACGCGCACAAAAAAGCGGCCCCTGGAGGCCGCTTCTTCGTTACCGCAAGCGCTTAAGCCTGAATCAGGCCCTTGATCTTCACGGTCGGATTCACGTCAGCGTCGTAGTCCACGCCGTCGATCTCGAAACCGAACAGGCGCAGGAATTCCGCCTTGTAGCCGGCAAAATCGCTGATCTCGTTGACGTTGTCATCGGAGACCTGATTCCACAGGGCCGCTACCGCGTCCTGAACCTTAGGCTCAAGTTCCGCGAGGTCGGCGCGCAGGCGGCCGTCGGCGTCGAGCTTGGGCTCTTTGCCATACAGGCTGTCCTTGAACAGGCCGTAGACCTGCTCGATGCAACCTTCGTGGGTGCCCTGCTCTTTCATCACTTTAAACAGCAACGACAGGTACAGCGGCATGATCGGGATCGCCGAGCTGGCCTGGGTCACTACTGCCTTGAGTACCGACACACGGGCGTCGCCTTTCAGCGCCGCGAGGTTTTCGCGCAGGGTCAGGACTTTCTTGTCCAGGTCTTTCTTGGCTTCGCCGATGGAGCCGTTCCAGTAGATGTCCTGGGTCAGCTTCTCGCCGAGGTAGGTGAACGCAGTGGTCTTGGCGCCTTCGGCCAACACGTCGGCGTCACGCAGGGCGTCGATCCACAGCTGCCAGTCTTCGCCGCCCATGACTTTCACGGTGCCGTCGATTTCTTCCTGGGTGGCCGGTTCGAGGGTGGTGTCGACCACGACGCCCTTGTCGGTGTTGATGCCGCGCAGGGTCACAGCCTTGCCGATCGGCTTCAGGGTGGAGTTGTGCACCACGCCTTGCGGGTCGGTACGGCGTGGCGCGGCCAGGCTGTAGACCACCAGGTCGATCTTGCCGAGGTCTTTCTTGATGGTTTCGATGGTCAGGCGCTTGATCTCGTCAGAGAACGCATCGCCGTTGATGCCCTTGGCGTACAGGCCTTTTTCCAGCGCAAACTTCTCGAAGGCGGCGCTGTTGTACCAGCCGGCAGAGCTGAGCTTGCCTTCTTCGCCTTCTTTCTCAAAAAACACGCCCAGGGTGTCGGCGCCGCAGCCAAAGGCAGCGCTGATGCGCGCGGCCAGGCCGTAGCCGGTGGAAGCCCCGAGGACCAGCACCTTTTTCGGGCCGCCTTCAATGGCACCGTGTTCGGTCACGTAGTCGATCTGCTCTTTGACATTCGCTTCACAGCCAACCGGGTGAGCGGTCACACAGATAAAGCCACGAACCCGCGGTTTGATGATCATAAAATTTCTGCCTCTTCCAAGGTGCCGAAGGCCAATGGTGGCCATTACAGCGTCAATCGTACCGGTCTATGACGCCCGGAAAACCGAAGCGTCACGATAGTCGCAAATCTTCTGTTCACAAAATGCTATCCGCAACACCGCCGACCTGACCATCCGCCGAGGCATTTTAGGGGGACAACGGTAAAAATCTGTGCTGCGACTTCACAAATTTCCAGCATTTAAAACGCCACGTGAGGGCGATAACACCCTATCATGACCATATTATTTCGATATGTTTCGGCTCGGGCATGATGCCCACGGGTTGACTGACGCCTTTGCCTGGCCTGCCAGTCAACCGCGGACGGTTTTGAAGCAATCGAAAACCGTCCGATGGAGCCCAGTTTCATGAGTAAGAGTGTCATCCGCAAACGCCTGGCGTCCGCCGCATGGGTCCTTGGCGTCTTGCTGTTCATTTATTGCTTCCCCAAGACCACCCTGGTGTTTCTGATGCTGGTGGTGTTCTGCGGCCTGTACGATTTCCTGCGCAATGGCCTGTACGACGGCGCGACCATCAAGAAGTATTTCATCGGCAACGGGCGCAATACCTGGCTGCTGGCACCGTTCAACACGCTGTTCGATTTGTTGAGCCAGCGTAATCGCCACGTTTATAAAATGAACGACCTGCCGCCGGCCTGGCGCGAAGACCTGCAAAAGGTGATCGACGACGCCATGGCCAACAAAGACGAGATCATCCAGTACCTGGATGAGCGCATGGCCGAGAAAAAACGCGGCATGCTGTTTTTCCAATGGTACGGCCGCCCGATCGAGACCACCCTGGATATCCCGCAACTGCGGGAAAAACTGCCCTACGTGAAAACCATCGGCGTGTCGGTATTCAACGAAAACCGTTCCACCTCGTTTCACTTCGGCCCGCTGCGCATGATGTTCCGCGTGCTCTACAACATGGCACCGGCGCCCCATCACGATGGCGTCTACATCCAGGTCGGCAAGCACAAACACTACTGGCACGATGATCCGCTGTTTATCTTCGATGACACGCTGATGCATGCCTCCTTCAACAAGAACGACGCCAAGCGCTACTGCCTGTTCATCGACATCGTGCGGCCAACCCTGGTGCCGTCGGTGCTCAACGGCCTGATCGCGGGCTTTGCCGGAGCAGTCTTTACCCTGCGTCGGTTTTTCTACAAAAACTGGAAGCTGATTCAGTAACTTCTGCGGCATGATGGTGCGCGACGGTGTTTGCGCTCGGCTCCAGTGCCGGGGAAAATGCCAGTCCAATGCGACCGAAAACGGCGCGCACTATCCTCAAGCCACTGGCCATGCATGGTCCGGTGGCTGTGCTTTCAGGGAATCAGAATGCCCCAAAGACAAGTCATCAATGCCTCCGTAAGCCCTAAAGGCAGCCTTGAAACGCTGTCGCAACGTGAAGTCCAGCAACTGAGCGAAGCCGGTACCGGCAGCATCTACACCCTCTTCCGTCAATGCGCCCTGGCCATCCTCAACACCGGCGCGCACATCGACAACGCCAAGACCATCCTCGACGCCTATAAAGATTTCGAAGTGCGCATCCACCAGCAGGACCGTGGCGTGCGCCTGGAACTGTTGAATGCACCGGCTGACGCGTTCGTCGATGGTGAAATGATCGCCAGTACCCGGGAGATGCTGTTCAGCGCCCTGCGTGACATCGTCTACACCGAAAACGAACTGGACAGCCAGCGCATCGACCTGAGCAGCTCCCAGGGCATCACCGACTACGTGTTCCACCTGCTGCGCAACGCCCGCACCCTGCGCCCGGGCGTCGAGCCGAAGATCGTGGTGTGCTGGGGCGGGCACTCGATCAATACCGAAGAATACAAATACACCAAGAAAGTCGGCCACGAACTCGGCCTGCGCAGCCTCGACGTGTGCACCGGCTGCGGCCCCGGCGTGATGAAAGGCCCGATGAAGGGCGCAACCATTTCCCACGCCAAGCAACGCATTACCGGCGGGCGCTACCTGGGCCTGACCGAACCGGGGATCATCGCCGCCGAGGCGCCGAACCCGATCGTCAATGAGCTGGTGATTTTGCCGGACATCGAAAAGCGCCTGGAAGCCTTCGTGCGCGTCGGCCACGGCATCATCATCTTCCCGGGCGGCGCCGGCACCGCCGAAGAGTTCCTGTACCTGCTGGGCATCCTAATGCACCCGGACAACCGCGACGTGCCGTTCCCGGTGATCCTCACCGGGCCGAAACACGCCGCGCCGTACCTGCAACAGCTGCACGCGTTTGTCGGCGCGACCCTGGGCGAAGCGGCGCAGGCTCATTACCAGATCATCATTGATGACCCGGCTGAAGTGGCCCGGCAGATGACCGCCGGCTTGAAAGCGGTCAAACAGTTCCGCCGCGAGCGCAACGACGCGTTCCACTTCAACTGGCTGCTGAAGATCGACGAGGGCTTCCAGCGCCCGTTCGACCCGACCCACGCCAACATGGCCAGCCTGCAACTGAGCCACGCGCTGCCGCCCCATGAACTGGCGGCCAACCTGCGCCGGGCGTTCTCGGGGATTGTGGCGGGCAACGTCAAGGACAAGGGCATCCGCCTGATCGAGCAGAACGGGCCGTATGAGATTCATGGCGACCCGGCGATCATGAAACCGCTGGATGAGTTGCTGAAGGCGTTCGTAGAGCAGCACCGGATGAAACTGCCAGGCGGCGCCGCCTACGTGCCGTGCTACCGCGTGGTGCAGTGAGTCAGCGCTGAACCGCTACGCACTTGATCTCCAGCAGCAAGCCTGGGTTGGCCAGTTCTGATACGCCAATGACCGTCCAGGCGCACAACCCGCGAGGGAACAGGCGGTTTTTCACTTCACGGAAAACCGCCATGTGCTCGCTCATGTTCACGTGGTAGGTGGTCATGTCGACCACGTCTTCAAACGTACAGCCCCCCTCCTCCAATACCAGGCGCAGGCTCTCCCAGGCGGCGACGAACTGTGCCTCGGGATCGGTGATGACTTCCAGGTGTTCCGTGCGGCCGACCTGCCCTGCGCAGTACAGGGTCTTGCCGACTTTTACGGCCGGGACGTAGCCGGCGCGCTCGACGATGGGGTGCATGGAAGTGGGGATGATGAGGTGGCGGTCGGTCATATGTTGTATCTCTTAAGGCTGGTTTCAGGCGTGTCGACGGGAAACGTTCGGACTATCGTTTTACCTGTTCCGACCCACCCACGCCAGATGAGTAACCTATGGACCAATGGATCTTGCCCTCCACTATTCCTTACCCTAAGGTAAGGAGTATCACGAGAGAGGCTTTCAACATGGCTACCGCCACACTCACTTCAAAAGGCCAAATAACCATTCCCGTTCAAGTCAGGGCCGCACTTGGGCTGAACACTGGCGACCGGGTCGAATTCGTCGAAATGGAAGAGGGCAAGTTTGCGATCATCGCGGCCAGCAAGACTGTGTTGGACCTCAAAGGGCTGATCCGCAAACCCGCCAAGCCCGTCAGCATCGAAGAAATGAACCTGGCCATCGCTGCACAGGGAGCCAAAGCACGATGATTGGACTGGATACCAATGTGCTGGTGCGTTACGTCACCCAGGATGATCCCGTCCAATCGCCAAAGGCATCCAGACTGATCGAGTCGCTCACCACTGCCTCGCCGGGTTTTGTCAGCCTGGTTTCAGTAGTGGAATTGGTGTGGGTCCTGCAGTCCAGTTACCAGTCAGCCAAGAGTGAAGTGGTTGCGGTCCTGGAGACGCTGCTGCGTACCCGCGAACTGACCGTAGAGCACGCCGACGTTATCTGGCAGGCACTCCGGCGATTTACAAGCACCAGGGCCGATTTCGCCGACTGCCTGATTGAACGCTGCGCCCACGCAGCAGGCTGTGAATATACGGCGACATTTGATGTCAGCGCGGCCAAGGCTACCGGCATGCAGCGGCTGACCTGAGGCGTCGCGTTGCAGAAGCGTCAAGGCTTTGGTAGAAAATGCCCTTACTGACTTTATCCAGAGACAAGACCAACGTGCGCACGCTTTTTCTCGCCGGCCTGGCATTAACGTCCCCATTGACCCTCGCCGAAGCCATCGCCTGGCCCGACCTGCCCGACACCTGCTTCGTCAGCGGCCGTTCCGCTACCAGTCAGGATGTGGACACCGGTTGTGCGGCGTTTCTGATCAATGTGAAGGGCAAGGCGGCAGGCACGCCGATCAAGCTGGATATCCCGCAGTACGCCATGCATGTCGACGAAGGCACCGGCAAGGAAACACCGGTGATCCTCATCCAGGCGGAAGAGAATGGCGATGTTAAAGCGGTGGGTTACAAGGAGCTTGGCACCGGCCAGTTGGGCGCGGCGCTGCTCAGGGAGGTTCGGCTTCTGGGTACGAAGAAGCCGATTTAAGCCATCGGAAAACGGTCAGCGAACCCAACCGCCGCCCTGCCAGTGATAGCCGTCGTTACGCTGCTCCCAATGCGGGTGAACATAACGATAACCTGGCCGTACCGGCTCCCAGTGGCCGTGAACCGCCACATAGCGCCCGCCTTCCCAACGCCAGTAGCCACGCGACCACAGGTAACCTGGCCGCCCTTCGGGCTCGACCTCGATGACCTGCACCGGCGGCGGTTGCGGCGCGACGACTTCTACATATTCACGCTGCACCGGTCGTCGATCATGCACGACCCGCTCCTCTACACACCCGGAAGCCGCGACGACCAAAGCCGCCAATGCCGCATAACGTAACAACATACAGAATCCTCGGGCGTGACCGCCCAGCGTTTATACCGGTAAAAAAATGCCCCCTTGTTCCAGCCGCGCTCCTGCTTGGCCATAAGACTTTTTAACAGGTGCCAACTGTCAGCTTGCTGAACCCACGGGCAGACAGCAGGTAAAGAAAAACTGACCTTTTCAAGAGGCACAGACTGCGACCGGCTGTTTCAGTCGCACCAGAATCAGCCCGGCCACCACCACGGAGATCCCTGCATACGTCGACGCATGAATCTCATCGCCAAACATCAGTGCCGCCCACACCAGTGTCACGGGAGGCTCCAGGTACACCAATGTCGCCACATGGGTAGCCGTCATTACGCGCAACAACATCCACAGGCTCAGGTAAGCCACGAAGGTAGAGAACACCGTCAGCCAAACGATGGAGATCAATACGTCGGGGGTCCGCGGAATGCTCAGCGTATCGGTGTACAGCACCGCTGCAGCAAAGCCGATCAAGGTCAGCAACGACTGGATAAACAACGCCAGGCTCAGGTCGCCGGAGTCAGTGCGGGCCGCCCGCCGTTCGTACAGCGTGGCCACGGTCAGACCGAGTGCCGACACCAGGGGCAATGCATACATGACCCACCCGACTTCGGCCCCGCTGTTGCGGTATTGCCCGAAGATGACGATCGACACGCCGGCAAAACCGATCATCAACCCCAGCCACTGCCAGCCGCCGCTGCGTTCGGCGTGGCTACCCGATGACAGCGCCGCCGTCATCAATGGCTGCAGGGCCGCGATGATCGCCGCAATCCCCGGCGGCAAACCGTTCTGGATCGCCACGTAGACACAGGTCAAATAGAGAAACTGCGAGAGGAAACCCACCACCGCGTGATGGCGGATCTGTGCCCAGGAAACCTTCAGCAGCCGCACGTTCAAAAACAGCGCCAGGCACAACGACACCAGCAAGAAACGCCAGAACAGCACGTTGAACACGCCATCACTCCGGGTCGCCAGTTTCGCGCCGATAAACCCCGAACTCCACGACAGCACGAACACCGCCTGTAACAGCAACCGCCCCACGGTTGATCGCTTCATTGAGCCTCCGGTTCGCTTGATTGACCAAAAGGCTAAGTGCCGCGCATGATTCTGTATATTTGAATAATCTGTACCACTAATCCTTAAAAGTGGAATCATGAGCAAACAACTGAATATTGACCTGTTGCGCACTTTCCACGCGGTGGCGCGCTTCCAGCGATTCAACGAAGCGGCCAATCATGTGCACCGCAGTGCCTCGACGGTGACCACGCAGATCCAGAAGCTCGAAGACCAGGTCGGCCAACGCCTGTTCAGCCGCAGCAACCAGGGGGTTGAACTGACGATGTACGGCAAGAAACTCCTGGGCGAAACCACCGAATTCCTCAAGAGCCACGACCGCTTGCTGGCCTCCCTCACGCCGCAACGCATGCAGGGCAAGATTCGCCTGGGTTTGCCTGATTCTTACGCGCCAGACTTCATGCAGGAGTTCCTGCCCCGCCTGGTCGCCGACAACCCACTGCTGGAACTGGAGGTAGAGGCGCGCTCCAGTGGCGAACTGCTCACGCTGTTCGCCAGCAGGCAGTTGGACCTGGCCCTGATTGTCAGCGCCCAGCCGTTGGAACAAGGCGAGCGCCTGGGAGAAATCCAGCCGCTGTGGGTGGCCGCCGAACACTTCAGCTGCCCACCGCAGGCGCCGCTGCCGATTGCCGTGCAACTGACAGGTTGCCCTTATCGCGCTGCAGCGATTCGAGCGCTGAAGGAGCACGGCACTTACTATCGGGTGCTGCTGGAAAGCGCGAGTTCGCCCGCTGTTGAAGCGTGTATCCGCAGTGGCATGGCGGTGGGGTTGGTGGAAGAAAGCCGCATGGGTAAGGGATTGACGCGCCAGATTGCTGGAGCTGAACTGCCGCCGCTGCCGCTGCATCACCTGTACCTGCTTGGCGACAGCAGCAACCTGTTGGCACTGCATCTGTATGAGCAGGTCAAGGCCGGCTTCAGCGTCTAGGGTGGTCCGAAACGCAACAGCACCGCATCGACAAATCGCCGCAGCTTGGCGGTGCGCTGGCGATTCGCGGTGTAGAGCAAATGCATCTGCCGACTTGGCGCCTCATAGTCCGGCAGCACTCGCACCAACTCACCGCTCATGAGGGCCGAGCGCAAGAAATCCTCAGGCCCCAGCACAATCCCGAAACCATCCCGCGCGGCCGACATCAAGGCCCGGCTTTCATTCACGTGCAGGCGGCTGGCGACCTGGGCCTTGTGCAGGACGGCGCCTTGGTAGAACGACCATTCGCGATCAGCCGGACGTGACCAGTAGGCGTATCCCAGGCACTCGTGGTGTTCAAGGTCAGCGGGCGTCAGCGGCGTGCCGCGCTCGGCCAGGTATTTGGGTGCCGCACAGACCACCAGGCGGTAGGGCTGCAGCGGCCGGGCGGTGAGGCTGCTGTTCGCCAGCGGGCCGATACGGAACGCCACTTCGTAGCCCTCCTCCACCAGGTCGACAAACCGGTCGGTCAGGTGCAGGTCGATTTCCACCTCGGGGTTGTCGCGTAAAAATTCGGTCACCAGTGGCATCAGGCTGTAGGAGCCAAAAGTCACTGGGGCGCTGATCTTGAGCTTGCCCCGTGGTGTGTCATTCATGATCTGGGCGAGGGAGTCTGCGGCCTCTGCCTCTGTCAGGATATGTTTGCAGCGCTCGTAGTACGCGCTTCCCAACTCCGTCAGGCTTTGCCGGCGTGTGGTGCGGTTGAGCAGGCGTGCGCCCAGCCGCCGCTCCAGCGCCGCCACATGCTTGGCTACCATCTGCGGCGACATTCCCAGGCGTTCGGCAGCACGGGCGTAGGACCCCAGTTCGGCAGCCATCACAAAGGCACTCATGCTTGAAAGGCGGTCCATCATTCACCACTCCCAGTAACAACACCAAGACCAGAACGGCCATTTATCCTCATCCAGTAGCCAATCATCATAACGTCTCTCTCAACTCAGGAGCACCGACATGAAAATTGGCATTATCGGAGCAGGCTTTATCGGACGCGCCGTTGCGCAGTTGGCGTTGGCGGCCGGCCATGAAGTGATGTTGAGCAACTCCCGCGGCCCGCAGTCGATGAGCAGCGTGCTGAGTGGCATTCGTGGGGTTCAAGTGGGTACTGCGCAAGACGCCGCGCAATTTGGCGAACTGGTCCTGCTGGCGATTCCGTTCGAACATTACCGCAGCGTGCCGGCGCAGTGGCTGGAAGGCAAAACCGTGATGGATGCCAACAACTACTACCCGAACCGCGACGGCCATATTCCCGTGCTCGACCGCTTTGAAACCACCACCAGCCGGTTGGTGGCCGAGCACCTGTCGCAATCAAATGTGGTGAAAGTGTTCAACGCTATCCTGGCGCCGGACCTGACCCAGGATGCTCGCAGCCGCGGCGCACCCGACCGGCGCGCGCTCCCGGTCGCGGCGGATGACCCGGCAGCCAAGGCGCAAGTCATCGCCCTGCTGGACGAGATCGGCTTCGACGCAGTAGATGCCGGTGGGCTGGATGAGAGCTGGCGGTTTGAACGCGCCAAGCCGGCGTACTGCATACCTCTGGATAAAGAGGGACTGAAGGCAGCGTTGGCAGCTGCAGAGCGGCAGGTCGAAGTACCCGCTCATTGGTGACACCTGCAAAAAAGCCCGCTGACCGTCACCGGTTCAGCGGGCTTTTTACGTTGCGCAGGCCCTGAATCAGGACCTCACCAACGTCTTACAGCGCGATGTCAGAAGCTGGCTTGCTCGGCTCAGCCGCAGGCTTTGCAGCCTCGGTGGCTTTCGGAGCAGTCAGCTGCGGAATCGCAGGTGGAGGCGTCAGCTGCAGAATGTTGGCGGTGTAGGCCCATTCTTTAGCCACAGCTTCCGGGCTGTCGTTCAGCTTGGTGCCGTAGCTAGGCACGATCTGGTGCAGCTTTTCCTGCCAGGCCGGGGAAGCAACCTGTTCCTTGAACACTTTCTGCAGCACGGTCAGCATGATCGGAGCCGCGGTGGACGCGCCTGGCGATGCACCCAACAGGCCGGCGATGGTGTTGTCGGCGGAGCTGACCACTTCGGTACCGAGTTTCAGGACGCCGCCCTGCTCTTCGTCACGCTTGATGATCTGCACACGCTGACCGGCCTGCCACAGGCGCCAGTCTTCTTTCTTGGCGTTCGGGAAGTACTCTTGCAGCGCCTTGAAGCGGTCGTCATCCGACAGCATCAGTTGGCCGGCGAGGTACTCGACCAGTGGGTATTCGCGGATACCGACTTTGGTCATTGGCCAGATGTTGTGGGTGGTGGTGCTGGTCAGCAGGTCCAGGTACGAGCCTTCTTTCAGGAACTTGGTCGAGAAGGTAGCGAATGGGCCAAACAGAATCACGCGCTTGCCATCCAGCACGCGGGTGTCCAGGTGCGGAACCGACATCGGCGGTGCGCCAACGGAAGCTTTACCGTAGGCCTTGGCCAGGTGCTGCTCGGCAATCGTTGGGTTATCGGTGACCAGGAACGAACCACCAACAGGGAAGCCCGCGTATTCCTTGGCTTCAGGAATGCCCGACTTCTGCAGCAGGTGCAGTGCACCGCCGCCCGCGCCGATGAACACGAACTTGGCGTCGGTTTCCGTCTTGGTGCCGTCTTTCAGGTTCTTGTAGCTGACACGCCAGGTGCCATCGGCGTTCTTGGTGATGTCCTGCACTTCGCTCGACAGTTTCAGGTCGAACTTCGGCGTAGTTTGCAGGTGAGCGACGAACTGGCGCGTGATCTCGCCGAAGTTCACGTCCGTACCGATCGGGGTCCAGGTGGCCGCGATTTTCTGGTTCGGGTCACGCCCTTCCATCATCAGCGGAACCCATTTGGCGATTTGCGCCGGGTCCTCGGAGTACTGCATGCCGGCGAACAGCGGGCTCGCCTGCAGCGCTTCGTAACGCTTCTTCAGGAACTTGATGTTGTCATCGCCCCACACGAAGCTCATGTGCGGAGTGGAGTTGATGAACGAACGCGGGTTCTTCAGGACGCCCTGCTGAACCTGCCAGGACCAGAACTGACGGGAGATCTGGAACGCTTCGTTGATCTCGACCGCTTTCGGGATCTCAACGTTGCCGTTCTTGTCTTCCGGGGTGTAGTTCAGCTCAGCCAAAGCCGAGTGACCGGTACCGGCGTTGTTCCAGCCGTTGGAGCTTTCTTCGGCCACGCCATCGAGGCGCTCGACCATCTCCATCGACCAGTCCGGTTGCAGCTCATTGAGCCACACACCCAGGGTTGCACTCATGATGCCGCCGCCGATCAGCAGCACATCGACTTTCTTTGCCTCTTCCGCGTGAACGGAAGTGATCCCCATCGACAAAGCCAGCCCCAGCAGGGCAGTGTTTACTTTTTTAAACATCAGTAGCACCTATGATAAAACGCCATCCGCCCCACTGCCCCTGATCATGGGCAACCCTCAATCACGCTGCGCCAGGCAACGCACCGCGGGGTGTGCACATTCATTCGGGGACCGCAGGGTGGGCACACAAGGCCGACGTATCGACCTCACTTTTATGTCCCTTCTGCGCTGACTTCTTATCATTATTGGCTTCAGCTACCTGGGCGCCAGCTAACCACCGGGACGTATACGGGTGTACGTACTCGATAGAGGCTAGACCAAGATGGCGCGCAGAATATCACGCTCGGCGCCTTATATGGACTCAGCGGTCGGGCGGCCATCAGTTCGCCAGTTTTTAAGATTCGTCTCATGTGCCTCTAAAACACAGCATTGCACTATGGATTGGCTTACCTGACGGGTAGGCAGACAACCTTCCTTCTCTTAAAAGAGGCACTGCAATGCTGAACAAACTGAGCCAACTCACCCTCGCCTGCGGCGCTTGCTGGTTGCTGGCCGGCACCGCTCAGGCGGCGGACGGGCAGATCGAATTCACCGGTTCCGTCACCGATAACGCCTGCACCATCACCACCGGCGACGTGAACAAGTCGGTGACTCTGGACCCGGTGCGCATCGCTGACTTCGCGCCCACCGTGGGTTCGGTGCTCACCGATAAAGCTAAGCCGTTTTCCATCAGCCTGGACAACTGCAGCACCGCGACCCGTAAAAACGTCGCGATCACCTTCAGCGGCCAGCAAGACGCCAGCGACCCGACATTACTGGGCCTGACCGGTGAAAACCAGGTGCGCGGCATCGCGATCCAGATCACCGACTCCCGTAACGGCAACAAACTGCCACTGAACACGCCGACCGCCGATTACGACCTGCGTGCACAGTCCAATACCTTCGACTTTACCGCTGCCTACGTGCGCACCGTCGCCGACACCACCACCGGTGAAGGCGACGACGCGGTGACCACCTCCGGCATCAGCACCGGTCAGGTGCACGCGCTGGCCAGCTTCGACGTTACCTACAAGTAATTGCTCGTCAACACCGTGGGCCAGGCGTTCGCGCGCCGGCCCGCGGGCTTCCGGAGGTCCCCCTGTCATGCGTTTGAAAGTCTATCTTCTGCTCGCCCTGCTGCCGCTCTGGCACAGCGCCGCCAACGCCGCCGTCACCGTCGGCGCCACGCGACTGATCTACGACGGCGCTTCCAACGAAGCCAACCTGAGCGTCAGCAACCGCGACGACACCTCGCCTTACCTCGTGCAGTCCTGGGTCAGCCACTTCGGCAGTGGCAACGAGGAAAGCGTCGATAACTTTATCGTCACGCCGCCGCTGTTCCGGCTGGATGCCGACAAGGAAAACATCCTGCGCATCATTTTTACCGGTGGCCCAGAAGTGCCCCAGGACCGCGAAAGCCTGTTCCTGATGAACGTCAAGGCAATCCCGGCCATGAGCGACGATCAAAAAGGCAAGAACGTGCTGCAGATCGCGCTCAAGACCACGATCAAACTGTTCTACCGCCCGGCCGGCCTCAAAGGTTCGCTCAAGGACGCGGTGGCGCAAGTGAACTGGAAGGCCCAAGCGGGTGCATTGGCCGTCAATAACGCCTCCAAGCTGCACGTGGTGGTCAGCGAACTGAAGCTCAACGGCCTGCCGATCACCCAGGCGCCGGATGTGCTGCGCCCAGGCGAAGCGCGTGAGCTGCCGATCCAGGCAAAGGCCGGCGATGAAGTGCAACTGAGCTACATCGATGACTACGGCAGCATCGTGACCGCCCCCGTCATCCGCATTCACTGATACCCACGCGACAACCCCGGAACGCCTTTTCAGGAACGACCATGCTCCGTTCATTCCCAGTCATGCGCCGTCGGGCCGTGAAGGCTTTCGGCTGCCCGCTCGTGGCCGCCGCCGCCTTGCACCTGGCCCCCGCACACGCCGGCTACGAGTTCGATGCGTCGTTTCTCGAAATCGGCGGCGGGCAGAGTTCGGCCGCTGTGAAACAACAGGTCAGCGCCATGAGCGACGGCCAGTTGCCGGGGATTTACCGGGTGGATATCCAGCTCAACCAGCGCTCGATCGAACAGCGTGATGTGCGTTTCATCCGCGCCACCGGCACCCAGGAACGCTCGAGCACCGGCCTGTTCCCCTGCCTGGATGTCGAGTTCTTCCGCGCCCAGGGCGTGGCCGACACGGCCCTGCAAAACCGCACCGACGCCGACCCCACCTGCATTGCGTTCGATCAGGGCCTGGCCGGCGTGAGCTACGACTACGACTTCAACCGCCAGATCCTGTCGATTGAAATCCCACAGGCCTACCTGGGCAGCATCCCTTTTGAAGTGCGCCGTCGGCAATGGAGTAACGGCGAACAGGTGGCCTTCACCAACTACAGCTTCACCGGCAGCACCGTGGAGTCCGATACCGGCCGCCGCCAGGACCAGTTCGGCAGCCTGAGGAGCGGCGTGAATGCCGGGGCCTGGCGCCTGCGCAATTTTTCGACCTGGCAAAAAGGCAGCACCACGCCCGGGCGCTGGGAGTCGCTGGAAACCTACGCCCAGCGCGACATGGGCAATATGATGGCGATCGCCACCCTGGGCGATTCCACCACCGAAGGCGACCTGTTTGACGCGATCCCCTATCGCGGGCTGGGCATCGCCTCTGATCTGGACATGCTGCCCGACCAGGCCCGCGAATTCGCCCCGGTGATTCGCGGCATTGCCAATGGCCGCTCGCGGGTGATCATCCGCCAGCGCGGCTATGTGATCCATGAGCAATGGGTGCCGTCAGGGCCGTTCGCCTTGACCGACCTGTACCCCACCGCCAGCAATGGCGACATCGAAGTCACCGTGGAAGGCCCGGACGGCCAGCGCCAGGTCTACACCCAGTCGTTCTCGTCGGTGCCCTACATGCTGCGCGAAGGCCAGCAAAGCTATTCGGTATTCGCCGGCCAATACCGCCCGGCGCAATCGTCCTTTGTGCAGCAAACCCCAACATTTATCCAGGCCTCCCTACGACGCGGTTTGAGCGGCAGCACCACGCTGTTTGGCGGCAGCCTGCTGAGTAATCAATACAACGCCGGCCTGCTGGGTTTTGCCCACGACTTTGCCGGCTTTGGCGCGATCTCGGTGGACGTGACCCACGCCCGCAGCGACGCCGTGGGCCGGGAGAAAACCACGTCCAGCGGCCAGTCGTTTCGCTTTCGCTATTCCAAGTCCCTGGCGGCCACCGACACCAACTTCAGCCTGATCGGCTACCGCTACTCCACCGGCGGCTACTACTCGTTCAACGAAGCGCTGAACAGCCGCAGCACCGAGCAAACCCTGGACACGTACCGCAGCGGCCACATGAAAAGCAACTTCACCGCCAACGTGTCGCAGCAATTGGGCGGCTACGGCGGGGTCTATGCCAACGTGTCGAAAACCGCCTACTGGGACAAGAGCAAGGCCGACACCTCGATCCAATTGGGATACAGCGCGAGCGTCGGGGACATTTCCTACTCCCTTGGGCTGGGCCTGAACAAAGGCGCCAACAGCGACGACCGCAGCCTGTCCCTGAGCATCAGCATGCCCCTGGGCGGCACGCGCAGCCAGCGCGTTACGGCCAACATGAACCAGAGCGCGCGGGGCTCGGCATCACGCACCGCGACCCTGAGCGGCAACGCGTTCGAGGACGATACGCTGGCCTACAGCGCGGGTGTGTCGCAGCAAGTCAGCGGCGCGCAACGCCAGACCGGCGGCACCTTCGCCGCGCAATACGACGCGCCCAACGCGATTGTGCGCGGTGCCTATAACGAGACCACCGGCAGCCGCCAACTGGACATGGGCGTCGAAGGTTCGGTGGTGGCGTATGGCAGCAACCTGATGTTCAGCCAGCCATTGGGCGAAACCAATGTGATCGTCGCCACACCGGGCGCCGCCGACGTGGGCATCAGCAACAAGCGCGGTGTGCGCACCAACAGCAATGGCTACACCGTGGTGCCGCAGGCCCTGCCCTATCGCAAAAACCGCGTGTCGCTGGACACCCAGTCGATGCCGTCTGACGTCGACATCGCCGAGCCGGTGCAGGAAGTCACGCCAAACCGCGGCGCGTTTGTACTGGCCGACTTCGACACCCGGCGCGGCCAACGCATCCTGTTTCGCATCAGCGACACCCTTGGCGAAGCAGCGCCGTTTGCCGCCCGCGCCGAATTGTTTGCCCCGGATGGCCGCGCCCTCGGCAACACCCTGGTGGCCGACAAAGGCCGCGCGTTCCTGACCGGCGTGCCGCCCGAGGCGCGGTTGTTGGTCAGCGTCGACGGCCAGCCGTGGTGCAGCCGCGAATTGAAGCTGGACGAAACAGCGCCTGCCGACGGCGGCATCACCCAAATGAATATTCAATGTGAGCGCGCGGCCGGTGGGTCGGGTGCCAAGGATTCCTGACATGATCGTTAAAGCAACACATAAGGTGCGTGGACGGCTGATGCTTGCGCTGTTGTGCGCAGTATTGAGCTGCCTTTCACAACAGGCGCAAGCGTTGGTCGAAGGGAATCTCAACTGCACAGTGCCAGGCGTTCCGAGCGGCGGCTACACGTTTACACCGGGCCAGGCGATCAGGATCGTCTTCGAGGGCACGTGCACCGTTCGCCGCGCATTCCCCTATTCAGCCGGTTTAAATACGCGAATCAACTACATGAGCGGCCCGAATCAAGCCCCGTTGAGATGGTCCGACCCGTATAACAACATCTATTTATACGATCTGAATATCGGCCAATACAGCCGCAATTGCCTGGGCGGCTACTGCCGGCCTCTACCCCTTAATACTGTGGTGCCTTACCGCTACATTCTGGTGGGCACAGCACCCCAAACTGCAGGCACACGTTGGATAGGGGTGTTGCTGGGCGTTACCTCGGAAAACTGGCTGGGTTATGGCGAGTGGTTTCTTAACACAGGGTTTTCATACACCGTAGTCCCGCCTGCCTGCAGCCTGAGTTCACCCGGCAGCGTCAACCTGCGCTTCGGCTCTATCAGCAACAGCGACATCAATAACCAGATGCAGTCGACCACAGTGTCAATTAAATGCTCGGCGCAGATGCGAGCCAACGTCTACCTGCTTCCAAACCAGACGGTAGTCAGCCCTACTACCGGTGTGACGCGCACCTCGCTGGCAGGTTTGAACATGCAGGCGCTGTGGACCGACACCCTGAACCCGGTGAACTTCACTACCCCACGCTTTATGCAGTTACGCGTGGGCAGCAATGACGTAAACCTGAGCTTCAAGCCACAACTGGCGGCCGGGCAATCACCGACGGGTGCGTTTCAGAGCCAATACACGCTGAACATCGACTATCAATGAGGGCCTTGCCATGAAAACTCCACTGCTCGCCCTGATGCTGCTCAGCAGCACCGCTCACGCTGCCGACGTGGTGAATATCACCGTCAGCGGCACCCTCACCCGCCCACCGTGCGTATTGAGTACCGGCACAACCCTGACCGCCGCATTTGGCGACGTGCGTACTGACCAGGTGGCGACCACCGGCACTGTGGAAGTGCCGGTGCGCTTGAAGTGCTCGTCGGGTTCTTCGCTAAATGTCAGCTTCACGTCCAATAACGGCACCTACACCTCCACCGTGGCCAAGACCACGGCGGATAACCTCGGTGTGTCGTTGCTGTGGGCGGACAACACGGCGGCAAATCTCAATGGCACCGTCAAGAAATACACCAACCTCAGCGGCGACGTGGATATCAGCCTCAAGGCGCAACTGGTCGAACGCGGCACGCTGGCGCCGGGCGCGTTCACCTCGTCGATGGTCATGACCCTCAATTACCTATGAAAGCGCTCGCCTGGATGCTGCTGGCCGTAGCCAGCACCGCCCTTGCGCAAGCGGCGGAAGAAGCGCAGATCGACGTCAGCGGCAAGCTGACCGCACCGCCGTGCACCGCAAGGTTTCCGAGTACGCAACAGGTGGACCTGGGCAAGGTCAACCTCAACCAGTTGGCCGACGGCAGCACCGTCGCCACCGATGTGCCGCTGGTCTTCGACTGTCAGGCGGGCGCTCAGGTCGAGCTGAGTTTGTCGGCGGGCATGGCCCGGGCCCTCACCGTCAGCCCGGTGCTGCTCACCAATCTCCCATCCCTGGGGTTGCAGGTGCAATTGCGTGACAAGACCGACAAGCCGGGGATCGGCCTGGGCCAAACCGGCACCTGGCCGGTAGAAGACGAACCGTTGGCGCTGACCCTGCGCGTCAAGCCCGTGTCCCTGGGCGAGCTGCCCGAGGCGGGTAGCTACAAAGCCACCCTGTTGATGCAGATGACGTACCGCTGATTACTGAAACTGCCGGGCTTCGATGCAATAGGTCAGCAGCGCCTGGTCACTGTCCACCTCCAGCTTGCGCATGGCCGAAATCTTCTGCGCGCTGACGGTCTTGTTGCTGCGGCTCAACTGCCGCGCGATATCGCTCACGCTCATGCCCGTCACGAATAAACGCAGCACTTCCATCTCCCGTGGCGACAGGCTCTGGAAGCGCGCCTGCACCTGGGTCACATTGGCCAAGACCGAAGTCGCGGCGGGCTCCGGTGCGCGGTAACTGCGCTGGGCACTGATCGCGCCGAGGGCCTTTTCGATCTCGCCGTGCAGGTGGTTCTTCTGGATCACCCCGGCCACACCCAATTCCTGCAAGCGGGTGAGAATCAGGCTGTTGGAAATCATGGTCAGCACCAGCACCTGGGTCGCGGGAAAGTGACGCAGGATGTACTCGATCAGCTTCAACCCATCGCCATAGGTGTCGTCACCCGGCATGTTGAAATCGGTGATCAGGACTTGCGGCCGGTGCTTGCGCAACTGCTCGATCAGTTGACTGGAACTGACCGCCTCGCCCACCAGGCTGTAGCGTGAATCACGCTGCACAATTTCGCGCACGCCCACCAGTACGATCGGGTGGTCATCGGCGATCACAACGTTCATTTCTCGCATTCTTTATCTTCCTTGTAATGGGCTTTCATCAAGTTTGCGACTCTGCCAGCAAGCACTGCGCAACCGCTGTAAGCCGTGCGCACACGCCTCGAATCTGCGTGGTGGCGTATGTATCCAGCGGTGCGTCGTACAGGGTGTTCTCCCATGCCTGACAAGCGCTGGACAGTTCCCCGGCACGCACACTGGCCAGCGCGCCGTTGAGGCTGTGCAAACGCTCACGTACGAGGGTGGCATCGCCGGCCGTCAGGCCTTGTTCGATCTGCTGCACATCCACCAGCAACGTGTCGGCCATCAGTTGGCGCATGGCCGGGGAAAGCTCGATCCAGCCTTCACGGTCCCGGTCCACCTGCACCACCGGCAAGGCCGTGGCCCGCCGGCAGTGCGCCATTAACGCCTGGCGCAGCATGCTCAGGCTCAGCGGTTTGACCACCCACGCGTTCATGCCCACCGCCAGGCAACGCTCGCCCTCCTCGCGCAGGGCATTGGCGGTGACGCCGATGATCGGCACCTGGACGCCTTGTTCACGCAACGCGCGGGCCAGGTCGTAGCCGTTGAGGCGCGGCATATTGATGTCGGTGATCACCAGGTCGAACGGCTGCGAACCCCAGATTTGCAGCGCATGCTCGCCGTCACGCGCTACGGTGGGGTGGGCGCCAAGGGCCTCGAGCTGTTCTTGCAGCACGGCCTGGCTGACCGGGTTGTCTTCGGCGACCAGCACGCGCACGTTCAGGCACGGTGCGTCCAGGCACGGCGGCATCGGCGGTTGTTCCGCAGAGGGCAGGGTTTCCTGAAGCACCGGCAAGGTGATGAACAGCGAAAAACTGCTGCCCAACCCTGGCTCGCTGACCACGCGCATGCTGCCGCCCATCAACTCACTCAAGCGCGAGCAGATAGACAGGCCCAGGCCGGCGCCATTGCCGTCCTGGTCGCCCGCTACCTGATAAAACGGCTTGAACAACTGGTCCAGCGCCTTTTCCGGAATGCCCACGCCGGTGTCAGTGACCTGCCATTGCAGGGTCACTTTATCGTCAAGTAGTTGCTGCACCATCAGGCGCAAACGCACGCGCCCGGAGTCGGTGAACTTGATCGCGTTGCCCAGCAGGTTATGCAGGACCTGCCGGATGCGGCCAGCATCGCCAAGCAGTTGCGGCGGTAGCAGCGGGTCGATCTCGGCATCGATCTGCAAGCCTTTATTGCGCGCGGTCGCGCTGAACGCCAACACCGATTCCGCCACCAACTGGCCCGGGCTGAACGGCGCCGCTTCCACGGCCATTTGCCCGGATTCGATTTTCGATACATCCAGTACGTTGCTGATCAACTGGAACAGCACAGTGGACGAACCCTGGATAATTTCCAGGTAGTGGCGCTGGCGCTCGCTCATGTCGGTCAGGGCCATCAGTTCCAGATTGCCGAGCACGCCGTACAGCGGGGTGCGGATTTCATGGCTCATGGTTGCCAGGAACACGGTTTTGGCCTCGTTGGCTTCGGTGGCTTCCTGGCGCGCCTGGGTCAGCAACTGGGCTTCGTCCACGTGTCGGGTGATGTCGTTGCAGCCGCAGAGGAACACGTCCTCACCTTCGTACCGCGCCGCCACCACCACGACCTGCAAGTACCGCCCCTCCACCGCCAGGCACATCTCGCCGGGGGTATCCGGGCCATCGTTGGCCTTGAGCACGTCGAGCAGCGGTGCGGTGCCCTGCAATTGCAGCGCGCGCTGGTTTTCCAGGAGTAACTGGTGATCGCTGCGGCGCACTACGCACAATCCCACCGGGGCGTTGTGCAGCATGATGCGGTTGAATGCCTCGCTCTCGAACAGACGCTCCTGCGCGCGTTGCGCCGGGCTGACGATGCGGGTCTTGTACCAATGGTTGATCCACCAGCCCAGCAGCACGGCCGCCAGAAACGTCAGGCCAAGGCCCAGCAGCGGCCATTTGGCGTAGCGCAGGAAATCCTGATAGCTGATGGCGTACAGGCCGGTCCAGTGCTCTCCACCCTCGCTGAGCATCTTAAAGCGCAAACCCTGGCTGTTGAAGCTCAGGCCCAGGGGCGCCATGTGTTCATCGCCGAGGCTGCCGAGCAACACGTCGCCCTGGGGCGAGATCAGGGTGAACTGGTTGTAGACCGACAGTTGCAGTACTCGCTCGATTTCGTCGACCTGCGAGGTGTCCACCACCGCCGCCAGCGTGAGCAGGCCCTGAGGCTGATTGGCCGGCAATACGGCGGCAGGCGCGTCGAGGCCGATCATCGCGACCACGCTGCGGCTGTTCTGGTACAACTGCGGCGGCGCACGCATCCAGCGCACGCGGCTGTCGGTCAGCAGGAGGCTTTGGCTCTGTTGCAGTTGCTGCAAGCGGCTCACCACGTCGCGGTACTGCTCGCGCAACAATGGCTGGTGCTGGCGCAAGCCGCCCACGCCGGGCACGGCCAGGCTGGCGACGGCATTGGGGGTGAACACGAACAGCTGCGGCGAGGCGTAAAACGAGCTGGCCCAGTAGCCGCCGTAGTAGTCAGTCAGTTGCACGCCAAACGCCAGTGCCCGGCGCGTGTCATCCGCCGAGAACGTCTCGGCGTGGGACAAGGTGAAGGGTAGCGACATCGCAAACCCCTTGGCCTGCAACACCACCTGCCCGCCTTCGTGCTGCAACTCCACCACCGAGGTCGACTGCACGGCCGGCAGCGGCGGCGCGTTGCTGCGGCTGTAGCCACTGGCCACGTTGCGCAGGAACGCCTCGTGCTCATGGATGATCTCCACCACGCGGGCGAAGTGGAACTCGACCTTTTCCTGTTCAGCGTCGAGCAACCGCGACACCGCCCAATAGCAACTGCTGGACAGCAACAAGGCGAGCCCCGTGAGCAATAACAGGGCTTTGTTCAAGCGTTGAGAGCTTTGCGCCAGCTTGTCCAGGCGCAGACTTGCATGTTTCATCGTCAGTACCGCAGAAGCCTGAATCAGGATATGGGGCCTATGCTTGATCCCGGCATTGGCCAATAACGCCCGGCTGACCGGGCGACCCTTCCTTCGGGCTTCTTGACTGTGTGACCCTGGCCACTCACATAAGTGCTGGCGCAGGGCCATCCTCGATTAACAGGGCGCTGAATTTTTCCGCCGCCACGGCATGGGAGATCAGGAAACCCTGCACCTGATCGCAGCGGATACGCCGCAACATCGCCAGCTCCGCCTGGGTCTCGGCGCCCTCGGCGATGGTGGTCAGCCCGAGTTTGCGGCCCAGCTCGACAATGCTTTGCAAGGCCGACGCCAGGCTTTCGTTCTCGGCACAGCCATGCACCAGTGACCGGTCGATCTTGACCTCGTTGAACGGCGTCGACACCAGGTTGAAGTAGGAACTGAACCCCTTGCCGAAGTCATCCTGCGCCAACCCAAAGCCCATCATGCGCAAGCGACATGCTCCAGCGTAGTAGTTACTGGGCAGCCGTGTGGTGGAGCTTTCCATCAATTCGAAGGTAATTTGCCGGGGTTCGGCGTCGCGGCTTTGCACCTGGGCAAGCAGGCGGTCGACCAGGTCGCTCTGGTCGAGCAAATGCGTGGGCAGGTTGATCGACACCGGCAGCCGGTAACCGAGTTGCGCCCACTGGGCCTGGGCGATGAGGGTTTGGCCGAGAATGCAGGTGAGCAAGCGGGTTTCCAGGTCAAGGCGCTCGATGTCGTCAAGAAACGCGCCGGGCATCAATAACCCTTCCACCGGGTGCACCCAGCGTGCCAGGGCTTCGGCGCCCACGATGCGCCCGTCATGCAGGGATTTTTTCGGCTGGAACCACGCCTGGATTTCACCATTGGCCAAGGCGCGCTCAAGGTTCTCCCGGGCATGGCTGACACCCCGGTGGCAACACGGCGTGCGCGCCTGCTCGGCGAGTTTGTCGAGGCAATCGCGCAGGGTGCGCACCTCGCGTTCGCGCACCGGCTTGGAGATTAGCCCGGCGACGGTCAGGCCGAGGTTCCCGGCCACCTGCCCGGCGCCCACCAGCATGCGCCGCGACGCCACGCTCATCAGCGCCAGCGCAGGCGGCGCGTGCATGCGGGCCAAGTGCTGGATCAGTTGCACACCGTCCATCCCCGGCATCATCAAGTCGCTGAGCAGCAGATCGTAGCGCTGTCGGGCCAGGCGTTGCAGCGCGGTGGCGCCATCCCAGACCACATCGACGTCAAACCCGCCGATGGCCTGGAAGACGTTGATCAAGTACTCATGCTGGAAAGGATGGTCTTCCACGATGAGTACGCGATAGGCGCTCAAAGCACCCTCCTCTGATAGCGATGCAGGCACTGGTAGAGGGCGCGCAGGGTGAACGGCTTGACCAGGCAATGATCCATGCCAGCGTTCAGGCAGCGCTCGGCTTCGTCGAGCATCGCGTTGGCGGTGGCCCCGATGATCGGCAGTGAGCAACCCAGGCGACGCAGTTGTTCGGTGAGTTCATAGCCGTTCATGCGTGGCATGTTGACGTCGGTGAGAATCATGTCGAACGCGGTATCACCCCACAGTGACAGCGCTTCAATGCCGTCGCCGGCCAGCACCACGCTGCAGCCGAGCTCTTCCAACTGGTCGCGCAGGATCAACTGGTTGATCAGGTTGTCTTCGGCCACCAGCAGGCGCAGGTTGAGGCTGAACTCGGTGGGCTTCTCGCTGATCCTCGGCGACAACAACTCTTCGCTGCCCTGGGCGCGGCTGACCGCGCGGTTGAGCGCCTGCAGGTTGTTCAGGCCGATCTGCCAGGGATAAGCGCCATGCTCGTCGACCGCGGCCATCACCCGCGGCCCGGACCAATGCAGCAACTGGTCGGGCTCGGTCGGGCCGGGATACAGCTCGACCAATACCGCGCCGGGGTCGGCCTCGGCGGACTCCGGCGCACCGAGTTGCGCGCGCGCGCCCCAGCGACGCAACCAGCCGCCAACACTTTCCGCCAGCTCACGCACCGGCGACACCACATACACCCGCTCGCCGAGCAGCGGCTGCGCCCAGGGAGCCTGGTCGTCGTCGTTGACTTGCTCCAGCGGCAAGGTGAAGGAAAAGCTGCTGCCCAGGCCCGGTTCGCTGACCACCCGCAAGGTGCCGTTCATCAAGTGCATCAGGCGCTTGCAGATCGACAAGCCCAGGCCGCTGCCGGCGACCACATTCGCATTGCCGCTGACCTGGAAGAACGGCTCGAACAGGTACCGCTGGTCTTCCTCGGCGATGCCCTTGCCGGTGTCGACTATCTGCCACTGCAACATCGTGCGCTCGCCTTCACGGCTTTCCAGGCGCAGACGCAAGACAATCCGGCCGCTTTCGGTGAATTTCAGCGCGTTGTTCAGCAGGTTATTCAGGATCTGGCGGATGCGTGTGACATCCCCGCTCACGTGGTCGGGCAACTGCGGGTCGAGGCAGGCGAACAACTGCAGGCCCTTGCTTTGGGCGGCGCCTGCGTAGCCCTGGATCACTTCCTGCACCAACTCGATCGGTGAGAACGTGCTGAACTCTAGGGACAGTTGTCCCGCTTCGATTTTCGACACGTCCAGCACATCGCAGATCATTTGCAGCAAGTTCGCCGACGAGCCCTCGATGGCATTCAGGTAGCCACGCTGCTGGCTGTTAAGGTCGGTGCGCGCAAGCAATTCCAGGGTGCCCAGCACGCCATACAATGGCGTGCGGATTTCATGGCTCATGGTTGCCAGGAACAGGGTCTTGGCCTCATTCGCCGCGTCCGCCAGCGTGCGCGCCTGCTGCAGGGCCAACTCCACCTGCTTGCGTTCGGTGATGTCGCTGAAGGCGCAGATCAGCACCTCCTCACGCTGGTAACGGGTTGGCGCGAAACTCAGGTACAGGTGACGACCGTCGGCCATTTGCAGCTCGTCGGTGCTGCTTTGTTCCGACTCATCGAACGCGCGGCGAATCCAGCCGTGACACAGTTGCTGGCGCTCGTGGCCGTTGCCCAGCCATTGCCGGGACAGGGGGTTTTCCAGCACTACCTCGCCGTCGCTGCGGCGCAGCACGCACAAGGCCACTGGCGCGATGCGAATCACCGCGCTGCTGAATGCCTCACTCTCCACCAGCGCTTCGATGCGATTGGCTGCCGGGATAATCAAACGCTGATCGATGCGCCGCACCAACCGCACCATCAACAAGCTGGCCGCTGCGCACAACAGCAGGCACAGCAGCAACGGCATGGCCAGGCTGGGCAACAGTGAACTCAGCTCCAGGCTGTAGACGATCTGCCACTGGGAGTAACCCAGGTGCTTGCGAATGGCCAAGCGATCCGGCAGCCAGCGGCTGCCTTCCCAACCAAAGCTGGCCGTGGCGTGATACTGGCGCAGCACCTGCGCAGCCGAGGGTTGATGAGGCGTGCTGCTGAAAATCAGCTGCCCGGCGCCGTCAAGCAACATGAAGTCCCCGGCTTTTTCATGCTGCAGGGCGTTGATCAGGTCCGGGCCGTCCACCTCCAGCCCGAGCCAACCCGACGTGGGGCTACGGTCATCGAGGCGGGTGAAGATGTATAGCGGTGAATCCAGGCGGCTCTGCTCAGTCAGCCACAACTCATCGCTGACCGAGACCTTGCCGGTGTCCACCGCCATCAACCGCTGCAATACCGGCTGCGGCACATTCTCCGGGGCCGCCCCAACGGTAAACAGGCGCTCCACCACCGGCTCGGCGCGCTGCGCGACGTAGATCAGGTTGACCTGGTTGACCTGCAGGTAATCAAGCAGGCGCCTAGTCAGCCAAAGGCTCCAGATATTGCCCGCCTCGCCCAAGGTGATGTGCAACTCTTCGGCCGGCACATTATTGAGGTTGCCCACGGGTGGCGTGACATGACGAACCGTCGACAGGCCGAGGCTTTTGAGCAGCGTCTGGCGGCTGACAAAAAAACTCTGCGCATCGGAAATCGCCTCATTCATATAACTGCGCCGTAGCGAAATTTCCTCATTCAACGCCGCACGCAAGTAGCTGTAGGCACCCACATACACGCCGAGCACCAATGCCAGGGCAAACAGCCGCAACAACTTGCGCGCGGCCTTGGGCGTCGAAAAAGAAGAGTCGAGTGGTTGCAGGAAATGTTTGAGCTTCATCGCCAAAAGAGTAAGCGTGGCGAGAGGGTAGTTGAATAAGACGGATCTCAAAGCCCCGCACTGCTTGCGCCGATGGAACTCTCGCGCAACACGCTGTTCTAGACACCTTCGTCGCTGCTTGCGTAGCATCGGCGGCTGTCCTTCGTGCACTTCATCAAACAGAGTTACCCATGACTATCCAGCAAACACCCGGGCACGTGCTGCCCGCGCGCAGCGCCGCCAAAATGGAAGCGGCCATGGCCGTGGGCGCCTTTGCGATCGGCACCGGCGAATTCGCCATCATGGGGCTGATGCCCGACATCGCCCACAACCTCAATCTCAGCGAACCGCAAGTGGGCCACGCCATCAGCGCCTACGCGCTGGGCGTGATGGTCGGCGCCCCGCTGCTGGCGATCCTCGGCGCCAAGTTGCTGCGTAAACACATGCTGCTATTGCTGATGGGCCTTTATGCCCTGGGCAACCTCGCCACGGCGTTTACCCCGACCTTCGGTTCGCTGGTGGCTTTCCGCTTTATCAGCGGCCTGCCCCACGGCGCCTACTTCGGCATCGCCGCCGTGGTCGCCTCCAGCATGGTGCCCAACGACAAACGTGCTGGCGCCGTCGCCCGCGTGATGATGGGCCTGACCCTGGCCATGCTGCTCGGCAACCCCATCGCGACCTTCCTCGGTCAACACTTTGGCTGGCGCTCGGCGTTCGCGCTGGTCAGTGCTATCGCCCTGTGCACCATCGCGCTGGTCTGGCAATTCGTGCCGGATCGCCACGACGAACCCCGCAGCGACCCGCGCAAAGAACTGCGCGCTTTCACCAAACCGCAGGTGTGGATGGCGCTGTCCATTGGCGCTATTGGTTTTGCCGGGATGTTTTGCGTGTTCAGCTACCTGGCGCCGACCATGCTCGAAGTGACCAAAGTCTCGCCGCAGTGGATCCCCTTCGGTCTGGCCGCGTTTGGCGTAGGCGGCATCATCGGCAACATCGCCGGCGGCAAGCTGTTTGATCGCCTGCAATTTCGCGCAGTGGGCTGGATTATGGTGTGGTCGATGGCCGTGCTGATCTTCTTCACCTTCGCCGCGAGTTCGCTGTGGGGCGTACTGCTGGGTATTGGCCTGGTCGGCACCATGATCGCCATGGCCGCGCCGCTGCAAATCCGCTTGATGGACATTGCGCATGAGGCACCGAGCCTGGCGGCGGCGTCCAACCACGCGGCGTTCAACCTGGCGAATGCGCTGGGGCCGTGGTTCGGTGGGATGGCGATTACGGCGGGGTATGGGTGGACCAGCACGGGCTACATTGGCGCGGCTACGGCGCTGGTAGGCTTGGGCATCTACCTGATCGCCCGACGTATGAAAGGCGGTCACTAAAGCCCTCCCACGATCCAATGTGGGAGCGGGCTTGCTCGCGAAAGCGGTGGGTCAGTCACTGAGTAATTGACTGCCCCACCCGCTCAGTCAGTCATCATGCATCAACCCCGAACCATACTCCCCGTAACTGCTCCCCAGCGCGTTGCCGCCAAAATTCATCTTGGCGGCCTTGCTGGGGCTGTGGTCGCCAAACGCTTGGCATCCCCCTGAATAACAAGGGTCGCTGCTCAGGTCGCTACTCATGCCAGATGAACCCGACGAACAAGCGGCCAAGAGCAACGTGCCTGCGACCATCACGACTTTGACGAGATTGGAGATCATTTTTTCAGTTCCCTTTGGGCTTATGGGCTGAGCGTAGGCCTCAATGCCGGTGAGAATTATGAAACTTTGCCGTAGGACAGGATCGGTTCAGGTTGATGTCGTTTTGGCGACGAATTATCCGGGCACATATTCTGATTGGCGATATAAACGGTTAGCCCCTACATATTAAAGCCGACCAGGCATCAATTTAGATGAGCCTGCGGCCTACGTAGAGGGAAGCTCAATAATGGCTAAAGACGAAAAAACCAGTGAAAGCGTCGCTTCAAAAGCAGCCAAGCTGCTGGCGGATCCCACCACTCCGCCGGATGTGAAATCTGTGGCGGCTTCGGCGCTGACTCAGGCGCCCGACAAAAAGAAAAAATAAGCTGAAAACCGTGCCAGGGTGGCTGGAGCTCTGGCACTGGCCACCACGGCACCACGCCCATTCCTGTTAAACTGTCCGCCCTTCGCCTTATCCATCTCAGATCCTAATGTCCTCACCTATAGCACCAACGCCATCGTTCTCCCGTCGCTTCTCCGTTGCTCCGATGATGGATTGGACATATTTTTTCTTAACACCCCTTTATTTCAAAGCCCACACCGCAACGAAAAATCTTACGTACCACATTTGTACCAACGCTGCATGATCCTCGCTTGGCATCTGCTTCCATTCCGCTACTCATAGTGGCATCGTGCCTACCTTAGATGGCTATGAGTTCGCGCCGGTGAGCACTGATGGCTAACAGGGATTGAAGCAGAAGACGGAAGAGAATCCGTAGGAGGCGATATGCCAGCATCAACAGACCCACTGTACTTAGATTGGCAGTTTTGGTCCGTACTCATTGCGGCTTTAGCAATTGTCTTATCACAACTTCCTCCCGTGCACTTATTGCTTCGACCTAAAAGGCTGGAGGTTGAGGTTCATAGTAGAATTCAGATAGCTCACAAAGTAGGAAACCCTAACGTCGGAATGTTTGTAAGCGTCAGAAACACCGGCGGACGCGATCTAAGAATTCGCTCGCTACAAACTTCAGTCTCTAGAGATGGCGTATCAATCGGCGTATTTCCGGCTCAAAACTACTACGAAACTCCCTCATCGAAAACCTCTGTCCTTTTCATTCCATTTTCACTAAAGCCAGGTGAAGCGTGGGATCACGGAACTAACTTTTTGACTTGGTTCGATCGCAGTACTGAAAAACTTTTTCGTGAAGGCCAGGCGGCGCTAATTAAAGACATTCGAAATAAAATCAATGCCCGCGCAAAAGACAGCGATCAACCAGTGATTGCAGATCCTGAGTTAATTAAGCCCTTCCTTGAATTATTCAACCGTTTATTTATTTGGACGCCCGGCGAGTACGTAGTAAATCTTGAAGTCCTAGCCGAGCCACAATCCGCATCATTTAGTAAGAAATACAGATTCACACTATATGAGTCTGACTCGACAGAACTCAAATCCCATATAGAAGACTACAAGTTCGGCGGCGGCATCTCTTACGAAGTGGATCACCACGTAGCAATATTAGCTCCAATAACTTCACATGAAGCATGAAGCGCATACGCATATATCGCAGCTAACTAGACAGTATCGCAATGGAAATACGCTATCGAAGTAAGTGATTTTTTAACTTTTGCCTGATAGGGAATATTACATGGACGCCCCCAAAGTTTTTGTAAGTCACGCCAGTGAAGACAAGTTAGGTTTTGTCATGCCATTTGCCGAGCGATTAATATCTAATGGAATAGATGCGTGGGTTGATAAATGGGAAATCAAAGTTGGCGACAGCCTCGTCAAGAAAATCTTTGAAGAAGGGCTTGGGGCTGCTCAGGCCGTAATAGTTGTACTTTCAAAACATAGCGTAAATAAGCCTTGGGTTCGCGAGGAGCTTGATCTCGCGGTTGTGAATAAAATCAGTGAAGGCACGAGGATCATTCCGGTTGTACTGGACGATTGCGAAGTTCCTCAAGCACTGAAATCTACAAAATGGGTGAGCTTCAAAAACTCTTCCACTTACGAAGATTCATTTAATGAAATAGTAGCCACTATATTTGGCGCTTCTGATAAGCCCCCCCTTGGTAGTCCGCCTTCTTATGTTACTCAATTCAAAGCTGGCGGCGTTGCTGGTCAAAACAACATTGATAGCTTAGTAACTAGGTTGGCGTGCGAAGCTGCGCTGAAAAGCGGACACTCGATGGTCGGACCTGAAGCATTTAAAAAAAATGGCGAGTTTGTAATTCCGGAACAAACGTTAAGAGACTCTTTAGAATATCTCACTGAGTATGGCGCTATAAATTGGCAGCAAGATCTTTCGGGGTCATTGCGCGGAGTTTCCGTTAATGATGCTGGATTCGAACTCTACGCGCGAGAGCATGTGCCATCCTATGCGGAACATACACGCGCACTGGTCTCTTTGATTGTCAACTCCGGCATAAGAAGCAATTCAGATTTGAAAGAACAACTGAAGATTAGTCCATTTCTGGTTGACCATATTTTAAGAACTTTAAGGGATAGTGGAAGTATCCGCACAACATGGTTTATAGGCGGAGAGTGTTCTATTGACCATGTTTCAGCCTCCTTGCGACGAACGCTAAGCTGATATTACACCCCGGTGGATTCGGATATAAAAAATAAGTATTCGGGTCGCCTGGTTAACGCGCTGGATTTTCAACTCAGACGCGATTGATCGAGATCGAAAAAACATTTTTTGCTTAGCCGCGTACTGCTGCGCCTGAAGACATCCACTCTTATCACTAAATTAAGGAGCTTTTGCTGTGATATTAATTCCTCAGTCGACGGACATTCCCGAGGCAGCCGTACATAAAGCCTTGTCAAAACTATCTTGGAAGCTGCTAAAAAAGGAAATAGATAAGTTTCCATGGTATAAAAACCCCTTAGAACTCCTCGACTCAGTAATGCGGTGCGACTCATTAATAAATAAGCGAAAAAACTTAGACAAGGCACATAAACGAAACGAGCTATTCAATGAATTAACAAACTACCTCCAGCTAAAAACTGATGGTAGTAACATCCAGCAATTCAAGAAAAAACTCAACTTCTTTAGTATCATAGATGAATGTTTTAGCGAAATTCTAGCATTTGAGGGTGAACTCTTGGCGCTGAAGGACCTCGTGCCTAAAACAAGAGCCTGGGCGGTATTAAATTGGTACGTTGGCGACGCTAACATATTACAAAAAAAGATTGAAGAGCAATTCCTCGGATCCGAACCAGTTCTATTTAGCAGCATATCTGTAACTGGAGAGTCTGGCGAACCAGTCGACCCGTCGTCATATCATGCCCAGCAAGTAGGAGCACTCGGCTCTGCGATTTTAATGGAGGCTTACCGCAATAGCTGGTTTGACGACGAAGATACTGTGGTGATCCCTGATAAAGTTGAGGTTTCTGAATCGGAGATATTCAAGTCCGGATCGATATTTTACAATGCAAATATCTGGGCACTTTTTGATGACTTGCAAGAACAAGTTCGCTTCCTTGGACGCGACTTTTTAATTCGCCATAAAGATGAGTACGCTGACCCACCAGAAAATTTTAAGTTCGGAATTGAATTTGGGAAAAACACTGACGCAGAAATCTTCGACTATATTGCGGGCACTAGAAACAACACAAGAGAATCCTCAAACTTCTTCTCACTAAGAAAAGACAAAGAGTTAAACTCGATCCTTGATGCGACGGCAGCTATTACCGGCTCAAACTCCGTTAGGGAGCATTATCTCGCTTCATATTCTCTTTCAATGCTTTTGAATTATGACATTACGGAAGATGAAACAATTTACGAAGGATTAAAACTAACTGAATGGATCGATGGATTTTGCGGTTTGAGAGAGTATTGCATAGAACTACATTCTTCTGCAGCAAAAGATAAGCCTAAAGACTCTGAGCTTTTAACCTTCAGTAGAGAATCAGCTCTGACCTATCTTCAGTCTAAAGGCATGTCACAAAACGCCGCTACAGACTTTATTAAAAACGTAACTTTTCACCGAAAATCTAGAGATTTATTCGACAGCCCACTTATAAAAACCTCAAGCGGCTACGCCGTAGTTTCAGATATACTTTTGAGTAGCGTGATCAGCAGAGCCATTGCATCAAACATCCTAAGCCGTAAAGGCGAATTCAAATTAAAAGGCGCAGGATTAGAAAATACGCTTAAAGACATATTCAGATCGAACGGCATTGAAGCTGTAAGTTATAAAAGAAAGTTTCCAGAACCTGAAGGCGAATATGAATATGACACATTAGTCCTTTGGGAAAATAAGCTGTTCGTTATGGAGTGTAAAAATAGATGGCTTTGTGAGGGGCGCCCTGTTGCAATCCATAATTACCTTAAACAAACTCGCAATGATATACCTCAGGTTGAAAGGCTAGTCGCCGGTTTGAGGTTTCATCCTGAAATGATAAGTGCCGCTTTCGGTCGTCAAGTATCCTATGACGAGATAATTCCTTGCGTAGTTGGGGGACTTCCTCATGCGATGCTGGAAAAAATTTCTAACATATACTTCACAGATATTTCTGTCATATCTCGGTTTTTCTCAAAACGCCACTTTGAAATAGAATACGGTGATGAAAAACAAGACCACTCTATACTACTCTATGACCAGTGGAATGCAGATACACCCTCGACCTTAAGTTTTTTAAGAGCTCTTTCAAGTCCTGTTCAAGTAATCCTTGCACTTAGAGGGATGAATTTTAAGGCTGTGGATAATGCCGCAGGGTCTTCGATTTATTTAAAATGCAACCTGATAACAAGCAAACATCTCAATGTTGATGATTATAAAGACCTAATTAGAGGATTGTAGCTTATTGGAAGGGGGGGCACTGACACCCCTCCTCTCAACAGAATGTCCGCGGGGTACTCGAAACGGTTGGGGAAAACGAGGGAAAGGGGACAGATTTATTTAACATCGATCTAGCCTCGCACGATCAACCCCAGCCCCTCTAACCCATTACTGATAAACTGCTAACCCTTCGAAATCTCCGTCCCAGATCCCAATGCCCTCAGACATAGCGCCACCGCAAGCCCTGTCCCGTCGCTTCAGCGTTGCACCCATGATGGATTGGACTGACAGACACTGCCGCTTCTTCCTGCGCCTGCTGTCCAAAAACGCCCTCCTCTACACCGAGATGGTCACCACCGGCGCAATCCTCCACGGCGACCATGAACGCTTCCTGCGCCACAACGAGGCCGAGCATCCACTCGCCTTGCAGTTGGGCGGTAGCGTCCCCGCGGACCTGGCCGCCTGCGCCCGCATGGCCCAGGACGCTGGCTACGACGAGGTGAACCTCAACGTCGGCTGCCCCAGCGACCGGGTGCAAAACAACATGATTGGCGCAATCCTGATGGCCCACCCGGCCTTGGTGGCGGATTGCGTTAAGGCGATGCAGGACGCGGTCTCGATCCCGGTGACGGTGAAGCACCGCATCGGCATCAACGGCCGGGACAGTTACGCCGAGCTGTGCGATTTCGTTGGCCAGGTGAAGGACGCGGGCTGCACCAGTTTTACCGTGCATGCGCGAATCGCCATTCTGGAAGGGCTGTCACCGAAGGAAAATCGGGACATCCCGCCCTTGCGCTACGACGTTGCCGCCCAGTTGAAGCAGGATTTCCCTGAACTGGAGATCATCCTCAACGGCGGCATCAAGACCCTCGAACAGTGCCAGGAGCATTTGCAGACCTTCGACGGCGTGATGCTGGGCCGCGAGGCTTATCACAATCCGTATCTGCTGGCCGAGGTGGATCAGCAGCTGTTTGGCAGCACGGCACCTGTGATCACCCGTGCCGAGGCGTTGGCGCAGTTGCGTCCTTATATTGCCGAACACCTGGCGACAGGTGGCTCGATGCATCACATCACGCGCCACGCGCTGGGGCTGGGGACGGGTTTCCCGGGGGCGCGGAAGTTTCGGCAGTTGTTGTCGGTGGATATTCATAAGGCCAGTGATCCGTTGGCGTTGCTGGATAAGGCTGGGGAGTTGCTGGAGGGGCGGTGATTTGGGTGTCAGTGGGTTTATTGGGTGGCTGACACGACGCCTTCGCGAGCAAGACCGCTCCCACATCTGGATGGGGGGATGTCAGGAAGATGGGGCAAGACTGCTCCCACCGTTTGATCGGGTGGTCATCGGGCAGTTGGGTTGAACCTGCTGGCTGTTTTGGCCTCCTATTGAGCATTGGCCGGTGATTCAAACGGCTGTTTTCAGGTTGTTGCCCTCGCAAACGATCGAATGCATTTGCGCCCTTGAGCGGCTGTCAGCGCTCGGGTAATGTCATCAGACCCACAGGACAGAGCACGCCCATGACTTCCAAGCTGGAACAACTCAAGCAATTCACCACTGTAGTAGCCGATACCGGCGATTTTTCTACCCTCGCCAAGCTCAAGCCGCAAGACGCCACTACCAACCCTTCCCTGCTGCTCAAGGCCGCGTCGATCCCAGGCTATGCCAAGCTGCTGGACGAGGCTGTTGCCGACTGCAACGGCGATGTAGGCCTGGCCAGCGACCGTTTCGCGGTAGCCGTCGGCCAGGAAATCCTGAAAGTGGTGCCCGGCCGCATTTCCACCGAGGTGGATGCCCGCTTGTCGTTCGATACCGACGCGGTACTCAAGCGCGCCCATCGCCTGATCGACCTGTACGACAAGGCCGGCATTGGCCGTGACCGCGTGCTGATCAAGATCGCTTCCACCTGGGAAGGCATCCGCGCCGCCGAGCAGCTGGAAAAGGAAGGCATCCAGACCAACCTGACGCTGCTGTTCTCCTTCGCCCAGGCCGTGGCTTGCGCCGAAGCCGGCGTGTTCCTGATTTCGCCGTTCGTGGGCCGTATCTACGACTGGTACAAGAAGGCCAACGGCAACGACTACACCGGCTCCGAAGATCCGGGCGTGCAGTCGGTGACGCGCATCTACAACTACTACAAGGCCAATGGCTACAAGACCGTGGTAATGGGTGCAAGCTTCCGTAACCTGAGCCAGATCGAAGAGCTGGCTGGTTGCGACCGTCTGACCATCAGCCCGGACCTGCTGGAAAAACTCGCAGCCGACAACGGCAAGCTGGAACGCAAATTGTCGCCAGGCCATGCGGGCGAAGCTCGTGTGCACTTGACCGAAGCGCAGTTCCGTTGGGAATCCAACGAAGATGCAATGGCCACCGAGAAACTGGCCGAGGGCATTCGTCAGTTCGCCCGCGACCAGGAAAAACTCGAAGCGCTGTTGACCGCCAAGCTCTAAAAACGGCGGCGACAAAAAGGGCGGCACCTGTGAGGGTGCCGCCCTTTTTTTGTATTAGCCGATTTCGAGCCGAACTCAGTTAAAAATGTGGGAGGGGGCTCGCTCCCGAATACAGGGCGTCAGTCGCTACATTCACTACTGACCCGCCGCTTTCGGGACCAAGCCCCCCTCCCACACTTTGACAGTGTTTCAGCTGGAAATTAGTGCCGCTCCAACGCATTCACCAGGTCGTGGAACGCCTCGCGGTTGGAGTCGTTCAGGCCCATCAGGATCTTGTGGGCTTCCAGTACCTTGACCCGTACCACTTCCTCGGACTGGTCCTGGGACGGCAGGTCGGTCAGGCATTCCGGGCACGGGATCGGGCGGTCAACGATGTTGAACACTTGATCGAAGCCCATGGACTGCAACAGACGGGTGATGTCTTCGTGGGTGGTGACGACGGTCGGCAGCAGTCCGACCTTCTGCCGAGACAGAATGGACAACTTGGCCAACAGCCCAAGGGTGGTGCTATCGATGCTGCGGGTTTCGGTCAGATCGATCACGATCGCCGAGAAATTCAAGGCTGTGAAGATCCGCTCAATCGTCGCATCCAGCGCCGAACACAAGGTCAGGCGCACTTCACCGACAAACTTCAGGACAAAAGTCCCGTCTTGCTCGGCGAATTGGATTCTTCCGGTACTCATCAAAGATTCCTGCTCAACACCAATAGGGCGATATCATCCGGCATCTCCCCTAGCGTGGCCAATCCAAAAACCTGCCGCAGGCCATCCAGGCTGCCGCCCGCCGACCTGACCCGTTGGGGCAAGGCGGCTTCTTTCTCTTTGAGTGTAGGCTCTGGCAAAAGGTCCAGGATACCGTCGGACATCAGCGTCAGGCTGAACGTCGGCGGCAATTCCAGGATGTGGTCTTCGTAGGTGGCTTCATTGAACAAGCCAACCGGCAAACCACGCCCTTCCAGGTAGCGCACACTGTCTGGAGTGTATAAAACCGGCAATGGCAGGTGACCGCCAATGCTGTAGGTCAAAAGACCTGTTTCTTCATCAATCACGCCGCCGACCATCGTCACGTGCTTGCCCAGCTTGCAGCTGATCAGGCCCCGGTTGATGTGGCCCAGCACTTGCGAAGGGGTGAACTCCGGCAAGGTGCCATTGCGCTTGGACTCGAACAACAGCCGTGTAGTCATGAACTTCAACAACACGGTCACGAATGCAGAGGAGGCGCCGTGGCCGGAAACGTCGGCCAGGTAGAACGCGACACGCCGCTCATCAACGCGGAAGTAGTCGACGAAATCACCCGACAGGTACAGCGACGGGATGATCTGGTGGGCAAACTTGAACTCGTCGATGCTCCACGGGCTCACCGGCAGCATGTTCATCTGCACTTGGCGACCGGCGTTCTGGTCTTCCTGGAGCAGGTTCAGGCTGGCTTCGAGTTCGCGGTTGGCGGTTTCGAGCTTTTCACGGTAACGCTGGTTTTCCAGCAGCAGCCGTGCACGATCCAGGGCACGACGCACCGAGTGCTCCAGCACAGCCAGGTCTTCCAGGGGCTTGATCAGGTAGTCGGCAGCGCCGAGGCGCAAGGCCTCGACGGCATCGTTCATCACGCCGGCACCGGACACGACAATCACCGGCGTCTGCGGGGCGATGTCGGTCACCTGGCGGATAAGCTCAAGGCCGCCCACCTGGGGCATGCGCAGGTCGCAGATCACAAGGTCGGGCTTGTCGCGCTCGAATACCTGAAGACCCTGGAGGCCGTTGCTGGCCTGCAGGACGCTGAAGCCACTGTCTTCCAAATAGGCCGCAAGACTCGCGCGCACTACTTCGTCGTCATCGATTATCAGCAGCGTGGCACTGGTTTTCTGCATGTGGGCAAACGGCGCCAGAATTAGGTTGGCGTAGGCAGCTCGACAATGGCCGGGCTTACTACTGGATTCGCTTTCTAGCCTCTCTGTCCTACAAAACGCCGAGTTATTGCCGACGCACAAAGGTAAAGCAGAGGTGCCCTTCTAAGGCGCAGACGGTACTCCCATCCGCCAGGGGTTTCAAGCTCACGGCGATGGTCGCCGGGCGTCTTTACATCGCAAATCACCAGTAGTTATAAGAACGCATAAAACCGCGACTTAAAGTAAGCACGTAACCCACGGATAAACCTCGAATGCCGCCCACAAAAAAGGCGACCCGAGGGCCGCCTTCTTCTTTCAAGCCTGGGGCTTAAAAGTCGTCTACAACCTTGCCATCCTTGACCTTGAACTCGCGATTCTGCAAGTAGGCGTTGCGGATGAAGGTGTATTTGTCGCCGCTGATCAGCTTCTCGGAGGACAGCAGGCTGGCACGCGTGTCGACGATATTCAGGCCGAAGGTGCTGTTGCGCCAGCCGATATCGTTCATGTAGCGGTACGGCTGGGTGTAGCTGTCCACATACTTGGACGGCGCGTCACGCAGGGTGCTTGGGCCCAGCAGTGGCAGCATCACGTAAGGACCGCTGTCGACGCCCCAGTAGCCGAGAGTCTGGCCGAAGTCTTCGTCGTTGCGTTGCAGCCCCATTTTGGTGCCGACATCAACGAAACCCAGCACGCCGAACGTGGTGTTCATCAGCAAGCGGGCAGTGTCGACGCCTGCAGCGTGGGGCTTGAGTTGCAGCACGTCGTTGGCAAAGTTGCCGACGTCGCCGATGTTGCGGAAGAAGTTGTGGATCCCGTCCTGCACGAACTGCGGGGTCACAAACTGATAGCCTTGAGCCAATGGCTTGAGGGCATAGGTATCAACGGTATCGTTGAAGGTGAAGATCGGGCGGTTGACGCTTTCCCATGGATCATCTTCCGAGGCCGCCTGGGCTACGAAAGGAACCAGCAAAATACTCGCACATACGGACAGCTGAGCTAGACATTGGCTCCAGCGCATAGCTTGAACTCCTTGAATGGTCTGTCATGGGCGCTATGCCCTGAATGAGGCCGTCAGTATATGACGGAAGTGTCAGATTAGGCAGCCTTGCAGAAATGTCATTCAGCAAATGCACAAAATTCCTACAATTGCTGCGGGTGTAACTTGCTTGTCACCCAAGTCCGGTAGCGTCACTGCTATTTCAGGGACGTCGAAATGCCACACGCCGAGATTGTTAGTGCCAGCACCCCGTCCTTGACGGCCGTACTGTTCGGGCTTAGTGGCTGCCTGGTGGACTTTGGTTCCCAGGCCCGCGCCGACTCCGCGCCTTCCAGCGATACCCATGCCACTGTCGGCGCCCTGAAGATCCTGCGCAGCCTCGAAGAACAGCGCGTCCCTTGTGCATGGCTGGACGAGTTGCCGGCGTCGGTTTCCACACCGCTGGCCGCCGGGCTACCCCGCTGGATCAAGGCTGCCAAGCCCTCCTCCACCCGCTGGCCGGCGCCTCACGCCTGCTGGCAGGCCCTGATGGAACTGAATATCGAACGCCTGGAAGGCTGCGTCCTGGTCAGCGGCGAGCCACGCCTGCTGCAATCGGGGCTCAATGCCGGGCTGTGGACCATCGGCCTGGCGTCCTGTGGCTCACTGTGCGGGCTTTCGCCGCAGCAATGGCAAGCACTCACCGAGAAGGAACGCGAGCATAAGCGCGCCAAAGCCACTGTCGCGCTCTATGGCCTGGGCGTGCATTCGGTGATTGACCACCTGGGCGAACTGCAGACCTGCCTGGCCGACATCAGTCTGCGCCAGCTTAAGGGCGAGAAGCCCTGATCGAGATCATGCACAGTCGGCGCCAGTGGATTAATCTACAGGTCAGCCCATAGACCTTTCCCGGCGTGCCGCGGTCTATGTCAGTGCCTATCGATAAAAGGAAGAACGCCATGCCTGCCCGCGAACAACTGCAAGAACAGGTCAAAATTTTGCGCGAGCAATTGGATCAGAATCCAGAAATGCCCCTCGAACAGCGCGAAGAGCTGCGAGATTTGATTGCTGAACTGGAAGTTCAGGAGCCACTGGAAGGTGCCATTCAGGATCCAAGCATCGCCGACGGTGTGAACCTGGCGGTAGAACGCTTCGAACTGGAGCACCCGGGCATTGCCGGGACCTTGCGCAATATTGTGGTGACCCTGGGCAACATCGGGATCTAATAGTCGGACACCTATCAAATGTGGGAGCGGGCTTGCTCGCGAATGCGGTCCGTCAGCTGATACATATGCTGGCTGATACACCGCTTTCGCGAGCAAGCCCGCTCCCACATTTATTTTGGGTGAAGGCTACTGTCGAGCCAGGCGCAGGTTCTGGAACTGCTGCTCTTCAGTACTGCGGTACGGGTTGATATCCAGTCCGCCACGCCGCACATAGCGCGCATAAACCGTCAGTTTCTCCGGCTTGAGCAAGCGCTGCAGATCGAGAAAGATCCGCTCCACGCACTGCTCATGGAAGTCCGAGTGCTGACGGAAGCTCACCAGGTATTCCAGCAGGCTGGCATGATCCAGCGCCGCGCCGCGGTACTCCACCGCCACACTGCCCCAGTCAGGCTGGCTGGTCACCGGGCAGTTGGACTTGAGCAGATGACTGTGGACGCTCTCCTCCACCACGCGCGAATCGTCGCAACGCAACAGTTCCGGGCGCGGGTGCTCGTAGTTGCTGACGGTAATGTCCAGGTCATCAATGCACACACCCGGCAACGCGACCACGCCTTCGGCTTCAACCTCGCCCAGGCTGCGGATGCGCACGCCAACCGGCTTGCCGGCCGCTGCACTCAGGTCGGTGCGCAAAGTCGCTTCAAGGCTTTGCACATCGGCAAACGCGGTTTGGTTCAGCGAGTTGAGGTACAACTTGAACGACTTCGACTCGATGATGTTCGGCGAGTCGGCCGGGATACTGAATTCACCGATGGCCACCACGGGTTTGCCGGATGGCAGCAGCCAGGACAGTTCGAAGCAGTTCCAGAAATCCACGCCTTTATACGGCAGGGTCTCGGCACTCAGGCCCAGCTCGGCCCATTTGGCGGCGCGAGGAATCGGGAACAGCAACGACGGGGTGTAGGTGGAGATGTATTCACTGGACTTGCCCAGCGGCGAATGTTCGGCTGCGGGATGCATGGCGGAAACCTGGCTAAATAAACGCCGCCATTCTACCCGCCTTTGCCCGTCAATGGCTTACTGGCTGACGGTCAGCTTGCCGACCATGCCCGCCTGGTAATGCCCCGGAATGTTGCAGGCAAACTCCAAGCCGGTGGCCTTGGTGAAGGTCCAGGTCAGCTCGGCGGTCTTGCCTGGCTCTACCAACACGCTGTTGGGGTCGTCGTGCTTCATGCCTGCCATATCACCATGCCCCATCGCACTGTGGTCCATTTTGCCCATGCCGGTCGCCGTCAGCATGCCGCTGGCCTGCATCTGCAGCATCTCTTTCTGATGCGCTGCGTGCATGGCGGCATCGCCAAGGTTGAATTCATGAAGCAACTGGCCTTTGTTGACCAGCACAAAGCGCACGGTCTCACCGGCTTTTACATCAATAGCCTTGGGCGAAAAGGAAATGTCCTGCAGCACCACTTCCACCGTGCGCGTGGCCTTGGCGGCGGGCGCAGCCTCACCGAAGGCGAAGGTTTCAGCCGGGGAAGCCAGCGCCGGAAGACTCGGCGCCATCAGGCAGCCCGCCAACAACCAGGATTTACGTAAAAACATGCTCACACTCCAAAGGTTCGGAATCAGTCTGTGGGACACTTTACGAACGCGCCGCTGCCAGCCAGCTGACGGCCAGATTACAACTTTGTCAGCTTGAGCCGGCCGCCGGATGTGCGCGGTATAACGTCTGTGTTCCCGTAAAACCATGAGCCGCCCATGAAACTGCTGATCGTCGAAGACCAACCGAAAACCGGCCACTACCTGCGCCAGGGCCTGGCCGAGGCCGGGTTCAACACCGAACTGGTGGCCGACGGCACCAGCGGCCAGCACCTGGCGCTGACCGGTGACTACGACCTGTTGATCCTCGATGTGATGCTGCCAGGTCGCGATGGCTGGCAGATCCTCCAGGCCGTACGCAACGCCGGGCTCGACATGCCGGTACTGTTCCTTACCGCGCGGGACGCCGTGGAAGACCGGGTGCATGGCCTGGAACTGGGCGCCGACGATTACCTGGTCAAGCCCTTCGCCTTCTCCGAACTGCTGGCCCGGGTGCGCAGCCTGTTGCGCCGTGGCAGCAGCCCCCCCCAGGAAACCAGCCTGCAACTGGCCGACCTGCGCATGGACCTGATCCGCCGCCGGGTAGAGCGCGACGGCCAGCGCATCGACCTGACGGCCAAGGAGTTTTCCCTGCTGGAACTGCTGCTGCGGCGTCAGGGCGAAGTCTTGCCCAAGTCGCTGATCGCCTCCCAGGTGTGGGACATGAACTTCGACAGCGATACCAACATCATCGAAGTCGCGATCCGCCGCCTGCGCCTGAAGGTCGACGACAACTTTCCCAACAAGCTGATCCATACGGTACGCGGCATGGGCTACGTGCTTGAGGAGCGGTTCAGTTGATGAAACGGATTTCCCTGGCCAGCCGCCTGGCACTGCTGTTTGCTGGCTGTACCGCCGTGGTTTCATTGCTGGCCGGCGTGCTGTTCAACCATGCCAGCGAGGCGCACTTTATCGAGCTGGACCAGCAGTTGCTCGACGGCAAGCTGATAGCGCTGCGCAGTACCTTGCAGGGTGCGGACACGCCTGAGCTATTCGCCTTGCGGGAAGGGAAGCTGCGCGATGAACTCAATCGCCAGCCTGACCTGGCCTTGCGCATCACCGCAGGCGACCGGCGCTGGTTCGACGGCGCCCCGGGCATCGCCCTGCCGCAGGAGCCTGGCCTGCACAGTTTGCAGAATGCCGGGACCGATTACCGCGTGTATAACGTGCCCCTGGTACCTGGCAATCGCGAATCGCCACGCCTGACGCTGATGCTCGACATCACCCATCACCAACACTTCCTGCAACGCATGCAGCATCTGATCTGGCTGACCGTCGGCCTTTCCGCCCTGGCCACCGCCCTGCTCGGCGCCTGGGCCGCCCGCAGCGGGTTGCGACCGCTGAGGCGCATGAGCGAAGTCGCCAGCGGCGTCTCTGCCCACTCCCTGACCCAACGCCTGCCCCAGGAACAAATGCCCGCCGAACTGGCGGAACTCGCCCAGTCCTTCAACGCGATGCTTGGCCGCCTGGACGATGCCTTCCAGCGCCTTTCGGCGTTTTCTGCCGACATCGCCCATGAACTGCGCACGCCACTGTCGAATTTGCTGACACAGACCCAAGTCATCCTCACGCAGCCACGGGCGCTGGAGGACTACCGCGAAGCCCTGCACAGCAACCTGGAAGAACTGCAATGGATGGCGCAGTTGGTCAACGACATGCTGTACCTGGCCAAGGCGGACCATGGGCTGCTGGTGCCCAAGCGCGAAACCCTGGTGCTGGCGGACGAGGTGGAGGCATTGCTGGAGTTTTTCGCACCGCTGGCGGAGGACGTCCAGGTGCGGCTGGTTCGGGAAGGCAGCGCCAGCACTTCAGGTGACCGCAGCATGTTGCGCCGGGCGATTTCCAACCTGCTGGATAACGCGTTGCGGTTCACCCCGCCGGGTGGCGAAGTCAGCGTGCGGATTGTCGAGGGGATGCAAGGCGTGACGCTGAGTGTGGAAAACACCGGGGAAGGCATTCCCGAGGCATTGTTGCCACGGTTGTTTGACCGGTTTTACCGGGCAGATCCGGCGCGTCATGAAGGGAGCAGCGAGCATGCGGGGCTGGGTTTGGCGATTACCCAGTCGATTGTGCGGGCCCATGGGGGGCGGATTTTCTGTGAGTCGGGGGCGGGATGGGCGAGGTTTGTGATGGAGTTGCCGCAGGGGTATTGATGCAAGCTCTACCGGCCCTTTCGCGAGCAAGCCCGCTCCCACATTTTGACCGAGTGCATTCAGGAAGAACGCGGTCAAAATGTGGGAGCGGGCTTGCTCGCGAAGGCGGTCTTAAGAATTACGAATACCTGAGGGCATGCGCCGGCTCAATCTTCGCCGCGCGATACGCCGGATAGATGGTCGCCAAAAAGCTCAACACAAACCCCGCCGAGCAAATCAACAACACATCCCCACCCTGCAATTGCGAAGGCAGGTTGCTGACGAAATACACGTCCGAACTGAAGATATGCTGCCCGGTCACCCGTTCCAGCCACCCCACCAGTTCACTGACGTTCAGCGCCGCAATCACGCCGAGGATGCCACCGATCAAGGTACCGACGATCCCGATCACCGTCCCCTGCACCATGAAGATCGCCATGATCTGCCGTGGCGTGGCGCCGATGGTGCGCAGGATCGCAATGTCGGCGCCCTTGTCGTTCACCACCATGATCAAGGTCGCGATGATGTTGAACGCGGCCACCGCGACGATCATCAGCAACAGCAGGCCGATCATGGTTTTTTCCATCTTCATCGCGCTGAACAGGCTGCCCTGGGTGTGGGTCCAGTCGTCGGCCTTGTAGTCGGCACCGAGGCTGGCGGCGATATCCGCGGATACCTTGGGTGCGGCATACAAGTCTTTCACCGCCAGGCGCACGCTTTGCACCTGGTTCGGCTCCCAATGCTGTATCTCGGCGGCGTCGGCCATGTGGATCAGGGCCATGGAGCCATCCAGCTCCGCGCCCACCTTGAACACACCCACCACGTTCAAACGCTGCATACGCGGGGTGATGCCACCGGGCGCACTGCTGATTTCCGGCACGATCAGGGTCAGCTTGTCACCGACATTCAGGCGAAAACGCCGGGCGGTGATTTCGCCGATCACCACACCGAACTCACCTGGCTTCAGGTCTTCCAGATGGCCCTGGACAATGTGCTGGGCCACGATCGACACCTTGCCTTCCTGGGCCGGATCAACGCCACTGATCTCGATCGGCTGCATCGCGCCCTTGTAGGAGAGCATGCCGTCCATCTGTGTGAACGGTACGGCAGCGGTGACTTCCGGATTCTTCATCGCGGCATCTGCCACCGGCTGCCAGTCGCTGATGGGCTTCACGCCAACGATGGTCGCGTGGGGCACCATGCCGAGGATGCGTGAGCTCATTTCCCGCTGGAAACCGTTCATTACCGACAACACCACGATCATCGCCAGCACGCCGAGGGCGAGGCCGATCATCGAGGTCATCGAGATAAACGAAACAAAACGGTTGCGGCGCTTGGCGCGGGTATAGCGCGTGCCGATGAAAATCGATAACGGTCTGAACATTCGCGGGCACCGTTGAAAAAATAGAAAACCCGGCGCCGGGCGCCGGGCTTGAAACAGGTCAGATGGCGACCAGATGACCTTCCTGCAGGTGCAACACACGGTCCATCTGGCGGGCCATGCTCATGTCATGGGTCACCACCAGGAACGCGGTGCGCATCTGGGTGCTCAACTCCAGCATCAAGTCCTTGATGCCCTGGGCGGTGTGGGAGTCGAGGTTGCCGGTCGGCTCGTCGAGCATCACCAGGCCCGGGTTGTTGACCAGGGCACGGGCAATCGCCACACGCTGGCGCTCGCCGCCGGACAACTCAGCCGGCTTGTGCTCCAGGCGATGGCCCAGGCCGACGCGCTCCAGCAACGCCTGGGCACGCTGGCGTGCTTCCGGGATCGCGGTCTTGCCGATCAACAGCGGCATGCAGACGTTTTCCAGGGCGGTGAACTCGGGCAGCAAGTGGTGGAACTGGTACACAAAACCCAGCGAACGGTTGCGCAACTGGCCACGGGCCTTCTCGCCCAGGGCCGACAACTCTTCGCCGGCCAGCCAGACGCTGCCCTGGGACGGCGTATCAAGGCCGCCCAACAGGTTGAGCAAGGTACTTTTACCGGAACCGGAACTGCCGACGATCGCCACGCGTTCGCCCGGGTGCAGTTCCAGCTGCAGGTTGGACAGCACCACCACGGACTCCGGGCCTTCCTCGTAGGATTTGCCCAGGTTGCGGCAGCTCAGGATTGCTTTTTCACTCATGCCCGATTCACTCATAACGTAAAGCCTGCGCCGGCTGGGTACGTGCCGCGCGCCAGGCTGGATACAGGGTGGCAAGGAAACTCAGGACCAACGCGGCGCCGCCGACCATCAATACGTCCTGGCTCTGCACCTGGGACGGCAAGTAGTCGATGAAGTAGACATCGGAGTTCAAGAATTTGTGGCCGATCAACACTTCCAGCCCGGCGATAGCAGCGCTGACGTTCAGCGCGGCGAGAATTCCCACCACGGTGCCGATCAAGGTGCCGACGACGCCGATCACCGTGCCCTGGACCATGAAGATCGCCATGATCTGCCCCGGCGTGGCGCCAAGGGTGCGCAGGATCGCGATGTCGCCCTTCTTGTCGTTCACCACCATCACCAGCGTGGAGATGATGTTGAAGGCGGCGACGGCGACGATCAGCAGCAACAGCAAGCCGATCATGGCTTTTTCCATGCGGATGGCCTGGTACAGGTTGCCGTGGGTACGGGTCCAGTCGCGGGCGTAGTACTGGTTTTCACCCAGGTGCTGGGCGATTTCCCACGAGGTACGCGGCGCGTCGAACAGGTCGTTGAATTTCAGGCGCAAGCCCTGGACCTGGTCCGGCTTCCAGCGATGCAGGCGGGCCAGGTCGGTCAGGTTGGTCAGGCCCAGGTAGCCGTCGATCTCACCGGCGCCGACATGGAAGATGCCGACCACGGTAAAGCGCTTCATGCGCGGGAACATGCCCGCCGGAGTCACGGTGACTTCCGGCGCGACGAAGGTCAGCTTGTCGCCGATGCCCACGCCGAGCTTGGCCGCCGCCTTGTCGCCGATAGCGATGCCAAAGCTGCCGGGCGACAAGTCGTCCAGTTTGCCCTGTTGCATGAAGTTATCGATGATCGAGACATTGCGTTCCTGCGCCGGGTCGATGGCATTGAGCAGGACTTTCTGCACCTTGCCGTCGTTGGTCAACAGGCCCTGCATCTGGGTGAAGGGCGCAACCGCCAGCACTTTGGGGTTCTGCTTGACCTTCGCGGCCAGGCTTTGCCAGTCGCTGATGGGCTCACCCGACTCGATGGTCGCGTGGGGCACCATGCCCAGCACGCGGGTACGCATCTCATGATCGAAGCCGTTCATCACCGACAGCACCACAATCATCACGACAACGCCAAGGGCGAGCCCGATCATCGAGGTCAGGGAAATGAACGACACAAAATGATTGCGACGTTTTGCACGGGTATAACGCGTGCCAATAAATACGAAGAGAGGTCTGAACATGTCGGGGCTTGTTCGGAGGAAAAGAAGACGTCCTTGTGGCGGGGTCAGGTAAGCAGCTTTACACTCAGACCATCACCGCTGCCTTGGGTTCGCCATGTCGACATTAGATGAAGAAGATCGCCGCGAATACTACCGTATCGAGGACATGATCGCACTGGAAATTACCCCACTGTCGGGCCCGGAAGCGCTGAGCAAGGAAGTGTTGCTGGATGATTCGCCGCTGTTCAATCTGCTCAGCGAGTTGCACCTGAGTGAATTTGAATCCCAGCACTTGCTGCGCCAGATCGGCGAGCGGGACCGCACCCTGGCCGCCTTCCTCAAAGTGCAGAACAAACGCATGGATTTGCTCAGCCAGATCATGGCGCAAAGCCTGCTGGGCGAGATCGGTACGCCGCAGCCCGTGGTCATCTCCGAAGGCGGCATCGAGTTCCTGAACCCCACGGCGATCCAGCCCGACAGCCACCTGGCGGTCAAGCTGGTGCTGATGCCGCAAGCCCTCGGGCTGTTGCTGCGAGCCAAGGTGACCCATTGCGATGCCAAGACCGGTGGCTTTGAAATCGGCACGGAATTCGAAGCCATGACCGATGCCCAACGCCAGTTGCTGGCGCGCTACATCCTGCAGAAACAGGCCCAGGAACGGCGCCTGGCGCGGGAAAAAAGCGACGAATCCGACACCTGAATACGATCATTGAATGGCGCGTCGCGTCATCCATCCAGCCAGGAACCCTGGCGTAAAGGAGCAACTGTGACCCTGATTTATGGCCACCGCGGTGCCAAAGGCGAAGCACCGGAAAACACCCTGACCAGCTTCCAGGAATGCCTCAAGCACGGCGTGCGCCGCTGCGAACTGGATTTGCACCTGTCCATGGACGGCGAGCTGATGGTCATCCACGACCCGACGCTCAAGCGCACCACCGACCGGCGCGGCAAGGTCGTCGAGTACTCAGCCGCCGACCTGGTCAAGATGGACGCGCGCAAAGGTGGCCCGGGCTGGGTCAACCCTTGCCCGATCCCGCGCCTGGAAGAGCTGTTCGAACAGTGCGACTTCGACCACTGGCAACTGGAAGTCAAAAGCGCATCGCGCACCCGCGCGGCAACCACCGTGCTGGCGATCCGTGAAATGGCTCAGCGTTTCGGGCTGATGGACAAGGTCACCGTGACCTCAAGCTCGCGGGAAGTGTTGAAAGCGGCGCTGGACCTCACCCCGGACCTGTCCCGCGGGCTGGTAGCCGAATACGCCTGGCTCGACCCGTTGAAGGTCGCGGCCAACTATGGCTGTGAGATTCTGGCGTTGAACTGGACGTTGTGCACCCCTGAGCGCCTGGAAAAAGCCCAGCGCCAGGGTTTGCACGTGTCCGTGTGGACCGTCAACGAACCCGCGCTGATGCGCAGGCTCGCCGACTTCGGCGTAGATAGCCTGATTACAGACTTTCCCGGTTTGGCCACTGCCACCCTCGGGAATTACTGAAATCGGTCTCCCCGGCCGGCTCAGGCCACCGGCCGGAGCCGCTCAAAAAAGCCGGTTGAGGCCGTCGTAGGCCGCTACCCGATAGGCTTCAGCCATGGTCGGGTAGTTGAACGTGGTGTTGACGAAATACTTGAGGGTATTCAGCTCACCCGGCTGGCTCATGATCGCCTGGCCGATGTGCACGATCTCCGACGCCTGATAGCCGAAGCAATGCACGCCGAGCACTTCCAGAGTCTCGCGGTGGAACAGGATCTTCAGCATGCCCTGGGGCTCACCGGCGATCTGCGCACGCGCCATGCTCTTGAAGAACGCCTTGCCGACTTCATAAGGCACCTTGGCCTTGGTCAGTTCGTGCTCGTTCTTGCCGATCGAGCTGATCTCGGGAATCGTGTAGATCCCGGTCGGCACGTCGTTGACGTAGCGCCAGCTGCCGTTGTCGACAATGCTGCCAGCGGCCGAGCGGCCCTGGTCATGGGCGGCACTGGCCAGGCTCGGCCAGCCGATCACGTCACCGGCACCGTAGATGTTCGGCACGCAGGTACGGTAGTTCTCGTCGACTTCGATCTGGCCACGGCTGTTGACCTTGACCCCAATGTTTTCCATGCCCAGCTTGTCGGTGTTGCCGGTTCGGCCGTTGCACCACAGCAAGGCGTCGGCCTTGATCTTCTTGCCGGATTTCAGGTGCAGGATCACACCGTTGTCCAGGCCTTCGACCCGCTCGTACTCTTCGTTGTGGCGCACGGTGATGTTGTTGTTGCTGAAGTGGTAACTCAACGCCTGGGAAATTTCCGAGTCGAGGAAGCTCAGCAACTGGTCGCGGTTATCCACCAGCTCGACCAATACACCCAGGCCGCTGAAGATCGAGGCGTATTCACAGCCGATCACGCCGGCGCCGTAGATGATCAGTTTGCGCGGGGTGTGGCCCAGGCTGAGGATGGTGTCGCTATCGTAGATACGCGGGTGGTGGAAATCGATATCCGCCGGGCGATACGGACGCGAGCCGGTGGCGATGATGATGTGCTTGGCTACCAGCTTCTCGACCACGCCGTTGGCGCAGACCACTTCGACGGTTTGCTCGTCGGCGAAGCTGCCGGTGCCGAAGAACAGGTCGACGCGGTTACGGGCATAGAAGCCGGTACGCGAGGCAACCTGTTTGGAAATGACTTTTTCAGCGCTCTTGAGCACGTCCGGGAACGAAAACCAGCGCGGCTCACCAATGGCCCGGAACATCGGGTTGGTGTTGAACTGCATGATCTGGCGCACCGAGTGACGCAAGGCCTTGGACGGGATGGTACCCAGGTGGGTGCAGTTACCGCCGACCTGGCGACGGCTATCGACCATCGCCACCTTGCGCCCTGCTTTGGCGGCGTTCATCGCCGCACCTTCTCCAGCTGGGCCGGAACCCAGTACCACCACGTCGTAGTTGTAGACAGCCATGCGTACTCCTCAGAACAGGCCAGGGCGCACGGTTGGACGCCTGGCTAAATCATGCCGCGGCCAGCGGTCATGAAGGATCAATGTGGCTCAAGTGTGTGAGCCGGGGCACAGTCTATAGAACGCTCAACGTCGCGCACATTAACCCTTGGTCGCGTCGTAGGCCAGTTTTGCCTTTACTACACGGCGCTCGTTATTGAATTAACCTGTAGGCAAGCACCTTTTCAGGACTGGCCATTATGAAGCATGTCGTCATTTGTTTATTGCTGATGTTTTCGGTCCCGGTTCTGGCGAATGAGGCTGATCGCCTCAAACAAGCTGATTTTACGGCGCAATCTCATCAACTGGTGCTGAAAAACCAGGCCGTCCTGACCTACCTGTGGGCAGACGTCTATGCGGCGGCATTGTTCGCCCCGGCTGACCTGAGCGCCAAACAAGCCCTGGATCAGCAAAAAGACCTGCGCCTGGAGCTGTATTACTTTCGCGATATCGACCGCAACGATGTGATCAAGGCCGCCACTGCCACCCTCGAACGTCAGCAAACACCCGCCACCCTCGCCCGCCTGAAGCCTGAACTGGATCAATTGCACAAAAGCTTCCGCAACATCCGCAGCGGCGACCGTTATGCGCTGGACTTCCAGCCTCAGCGCGGCCTGAACCTGGAAATCAACGGCACGGTGGTGTTCAGCAGTCGCAATGACGAGCTGGCCAAGGCTTACCTGGGAATCTGGCTGGCACCAAAAGGCTTGTCCGACAGCCTGCGTAACACCCTCCTCAACTGATCGCAAAAACCCTGTGGGAGCGGGCTTGCTCGCGAATGCGGTGTGTCATTGGCTCATAAGCTGACTGACACACCGCATTCGCGAACAAGCCCGCTCCCACATTGGATTTTCATCACCCGGAGGCCTGCGGCAATTTGCCAGCTTGCTATCGGTTTTTTGTTGCCTGTGGTGGCTTATACACATATCGTTACAAAACTGTTCAGCGCCAGCCTCGTGCCAGAGCTTCAACAGCAAGGACGGTTGCGACCAGGGATTACTAATAAGATAGCCAAAATGAGTGCATGACATGTCCACTACAACGGGCAAGGGCAAGGCGATCTTTCGCGTTGTCAGCGGTAACTTCCTTGAGATGTTCGACTTCATGGTCTACGGCTTCTACGCCACGGCCATTGCCAAGACATTTTTCCCCACCGACAGCGCGTTCGCGTCCCTGATGCTGTCCCTGGCGACCTTTGGTGCCGGGTTCCTGATGCGTCCTCTGGGCGCGATTTTCCTCGGTGCCTACATCGACCGTCACGGCCGTAAAAAAGGCCTGGTGATCACCCTGGCGATGATGGCCGCCGGTACCATCCTGATTGCCTGCGTTCCCGGGTATGCCACCCTGGGCGTCGCGGCGCCGTTGCTGGTGCTGTTCGGCCGCCTGCTGCAAGGCTTCTCCGCCGGTGTCGAACTGGGCGGCGTGTCGGTGTACCTGGCGGAAATCGCCACTCCAGGCCGCAAAGGCTTCTTCGTCAGTTGGCAGTCCGCTAGCCAGCAAGCCGCCGTGGTATTCGCCGGCCTGCTGGGTGTAGGCCTGAACCACTGGCTCAGCCCGGAAGAAATGGGTGACTGGGGCTGGCGCGTGCCGTTCCTGATCGGCTGCCTGATCGTGCCGGTGATCTTCGTGATTCGTCGCTCCCTGGAAGAAACCCCGGAATTCCAGGCGCGTAAACACCGCCCTACCCTGCAGGAAATCGTCCGCTCGATCGGCCAGAACTTCGGCATCGTCATCGCCGGCATGGCGCTGGTGGTGATGACCACCGTGTCGTTCTACCTGATCACCGCCTACACCCCGACCTTCGGTAAGGCCGAACTGCACCTTTCGGACTTCGACGCGCTGCTGGTCACCGTGTGCGTCGGCATCTCGAACTTCATCTGGCTGCCGGTGATGGGGGCGGTGTCCGACAAGATCGGGCGTAAACCCCTGCTGCTGGGGGCGACTATTCTGGCGATCCTCACCGCTTATCCAGCGCTGTCCTGGCTGGTGGCCAATCCGAGCTTCAGCCATCTGCTGATCGTGCTGCTCTGGCTGTCGTTCCTGTATGGCTCGTACAACGGCGCGATGGTTGTAGCGCTGACCGAAATCATGCCGGTAGAAGTGCGCACCACCGGTTTCTCCCTGGCCTACAGCCTGGCGACGGCAACCTTTGGTGGCTTTACTCCGGCGGCGTGTACCTACCTGATCCACGTGCTGGACAACAAGGCCGCACCGGGCATCTGGCTCAGCGGCGCGGCGGTGCTGGGCTTGATCGCCACATTGATTCTGTTCAAGGGCAACCGGCATGAACTGCGTACCGCGCAGGCTTCGATAGTCGGCGGCGCTTGATAGGCCGCTTTCGCGAGCAAGCCCGCTCCCACATTTGAAATGTATTCACAAATCAACATGTGGGAGCTGGCTTGCCTGCGATGAGGCCGGTACAAGCAACACAAAAACAACAGACATAAAAAAGCCCCGAACCAGTCGGGGCTTTTTCATTTACCGCTGATGCTTAGCGCGGGAATGCTGGCGGGTTAACCCCGGCCATGTCTTCCATCACGCGAACCACCTGGCAGCTGTAACCGAATTCGTTGTCGTACCAAACGTACAGAACAACGCGGTTGTCTTGAGTGATGGTCGCTTCAGCGTCCACCACACCGGCGTGGCGCGAGCCCACGAAGTCGGTGGAAACCACTTCCTGCGAGTTGACGAAGTCGATTTGCTTGTGCAGATCGGAGTGCAACGCCATGTAGCGCAGGTACTCGTTCATCTCTTCACGGGTGGCGGCTTTCTCAAGGTTCAGGTTGAGAATGGCCATCGACACGTTCGGCGTCGGAACACGGATCGCGTTACCGGTCAGCTTGCCGGCCAGCTCAGGCAGGGCCTTGGCAGCAGCGGTGGCAGCACCGGTCTCGGTGATCACCATGTTCAGCGCGGCGCTACGGCCACGGCGATCGCCCTTGTGGAAGTTGTCGATCAGGTTCTGGTCGTTGGTGTACGAGTGAACCGTTTCAACGTGACCGTTAATGATGCCGAACTTGTCATTCACAGCCTTCAGCACCGGCACGATGGCGTTGGTGGTGCAGGAAGCGGCGGACACGATCTTGTCGTCAGCGGTGATTTCACCGTGGTTGATGCCGTGCACGATGTTCTTCAGCTTGCCCTTGCCAGGCGCAGTCAGGACAACGCGGTCGATACCCGGGCACGCCAGGTGCTGGCCCAGGCCCTCGGCATCACGCCACACACCGGTGTTGTCCACCAGCAGTGCGTCCTTGATGCCGTACTGGGTGTAATCCACCTCAGACGGGTTCTTCGCGTAGATCACCTGGATCAGGTTACCGTTGGCGGTGATGGTGTTGTTTTCTTCGTCGATGACGATGGTGCCGTTGAACGGACCGTGGACCGAGTCACGACGCAGCAGGCTCGCGCGCTTGGTCAGGTCGTTTTCAGCACCTTTACGCACCACGATGGCACGCAGGCGCAGGCCGTCGCCGCCACCGGTTTTTTCGATCAGGATGCGCGCCAGCAGGCGGCCGATACGACCGAAACCGTACAGCACAACGTCGGTGCCTTTGCGGGCTGCGGCGTTTTGCTGGCCAACCACGTCGGCCATTTCTTCACGTACGAACTGCTCGGCGGTGCGGCCAGCGCCTTCCTTGCGGAATTTATAGGCCAGCTTGCCCAGGTCTACCGAAGCCGCGCCGAGCTTGAGCTCGCTCATGGCTTTAAGCAGAGGGAATGTTTCGTGGACGGAGAGTTCGCTGTCGTCGGCAGAACGATGGCGAGCAAAGCGATGAGCCTTGAGAATCGCGATGACTGATTGGTTGATCAGGCTGCGGCCATAGATCGAGCTCACCACGTTGTTATTGCGGTATAGCTGACCGATAAGCGGAATCATCGCTTCAGCGAGTGCTTCACGGTCGATCCATTCACCAAGACACTGGTCGGGCTTCTGAGTCACGGGAACCTTCCACATGTAGGGGCAGAAAAAAGGGGCTACATTATGCCGCCCGACCGCCCTCGGAGCAATGCGCGGCCCGCAACAAAACCCCTTGCAAAAAAATATCGCCCCTCTGCAGCCCAGTAAATACGCGGCTTCCAGCGCACCCCCTGTTGGACCAATGCGACAAAGTGTCCGTAACCCTCCGAAACATACACCGATTTCGGCACTACATAATGAGTCAAAAGGCACCTTTGTTTGTCTTAGCCACTACATTTCCTACAAACCGTAATAGGCTCAGTCAGCAACTGACAGGCGGCACTCCGGGCCGTTACAATTACCGACTTTGTCGCAACGCTTGGAGCTCAACCTTCCGTGCCCGTTCTGCGTCTACCGCTTCTCCCTGCCGCGGCAGGTAAACAGCACTGGGGCAATCTGCCCGGTGCCGCCCTGAGCCTGGCCATCGCCGAGGCTGCCAGCGCTGCCAAGCGCTTTACCCTGCTGCTCACCGCCGACAGCCAAAGTGCCGAGCGGCTGGAACAGGAGCTGAGTTTCTTCGCCCCCGATTTGCCGGTACTGCATTTCCCGGACTGGGAAACCCTGCCCTACGATCTGTTCTCGCCGCACCAGGACATCATTTCCCAGCGCATCGCCAGCCTGTACCGCTTGCCGGAACTGGCCCACGGCGTGCTGGTGGTGCCGATCACCACGGCCCTGCACCGCTTGGCACCGACCAAGTTCCTGCTGGGCAGCAGCCTGGTGCTGGATATCGGCCAGAAGCTCGATGTGGAGCAGATGCGCACCCGGCTTGAGGCCAGCGGCTATCGCTGCGTCGACACGGTGTACGAGCACGGTGAGTTCGCCGTGCGTGGCGCGTTGATCGACCTGTTCCCGATGGGCAGCAAACTGCCCTACCGGATCGACCTGTTCGACGACGAAATCGAAACCCTGCGCACCTTCGATCCGGAAAACCAGCGCTCCATCGACAAGGTGCAGTCGATCAAGCTGCTGCCGGCCCGGGAGTTCCCGCTGCAAAAAGACGCGGTCACGCGCTTCAAGGCACGTTTCCGCGAGCGCTTCGACGTGGATTTCCGTCGCTGCCCGATCTTCCAGGACTTGAGCAGCGGGATTACCCCCGCCGGTATCGAGTACTACCTGCCGCTGTTCTTCGACGAAACTTCCACGCTCTTCGATTACCTGCCCCAGGACACCCAGGTGTTCTCGCTGCCAGGCATCGAACAGGCGGCGGAGAATTTCTGGAATGACGTGCGCAACCGTTATGAAGAACGCCGCGTCGACCCGTCCCGTCCTTTATTGCCACCGGCCGAGCTGTTCCTGCCGGTGGAAGACTGCTTCGCCCGCCTGAAAAACTGGCCGCGGGTAGTCGCCAGCCAGCAGGACGTGGATGCAGGCGCCGGCCGCGAGCGCTTTCCGGCGCAAGCGCTGCCGAACCTGGCGATTGAAGCCAAGGCTAACCAGCCGCTGGAAGCGCTGTCGAATTTCCTCGGTGACTTCCCCGGCCGCGTGCTGTTTACCGCCGAGTCCGCCGGGCGCCGCGAGGTGCTGCTGGAGTTGCTGGAACGCCTGAAGCTGCGGCCGAAAACCGTCGATAGCTGGCCGGACTTTGTCGCGAGCAAGGACCGCCTGGCGATCACCATCGCACCGCTGGACGAAGGCCTGCTGCTGGACGACCCGGCCCTGGCACTGATTGCCGAAAGCCCGCTGTTCGGTCAACGGGTGATGCAGCGTCGCCGCCGGGAAAAGCGCGCCGATGCCAACAACGATGCGGTGATCAAGAATCTCACCGAACTGCGCGAAGGCGCGCCGGTGGTGCATATCGACCACGGCGTGGGCCGTTACCTGGGCCTGCAGACCCTGGAGATCGACAACCAGGCCGCCGAATTCCTCACCATGGAATATGCCGAGGGCGCCAAGCTTTATGTGCCCGTGGCCAACCTGCACCTGATCGCCCGCTACACCGGCAGCGACGACGCCCTCGCGCCGTTGCACCGCCTGGGCTCCGAGACCTGGCAGAAAGCCAAGCGCAAGGCCGCCGAACAGGTACGCGATGTGGCCGCCGAGTTGCTCGACATCTATGCCCGTCGCGCCGCCCGCGAAGGTTATGCGTTTGCCGACCCAAAAGCCGACTACGCCACCTTCAGCGCCGGCTTCGCCTTCGAAGAAACCCCGGACCAGCAAACCACCATCGATGCCGTGCGCGCCGACATGCTGGCGCCCAAGCCGATGGACCGCCTGGTGTGCGGCGACGTGGGCTTCGGCAAGACCGAAGTGGCAATGCGCGCAGCGTTTATTGCGGTGCACGGTGGCCGCCAAGTGGCGATCCTCGTCCCCACCACCCTGCTCGCCCAGCAGCACTACAACAGCTTTCGCGACCGCTTTGCCGACTGGCCGGTGACTGTGGAGGTGATGAGCCGCTTCAAATCGGCCAAGGAAGTGAATGCGGCCATCGCCGACCTGGCGGAAGGCAAGATCGACATTGTCATCGGCACTCACAAGCTGCTGTCGGATGACGTGAAGATCAAGAACCTCGGGCTGGTGATCATCGACGAAGAACACCGCTTCGGGGTTCGCCAGAAAGAACAGCTCAAGGCCCTGCGCAGTGAAGTCGACATCCTGACGCTCACCGCCACGCCGATTCCGCGCACGCTGAACATGGCGGTGTCGGGCATGCGCGACCTCTCGATCATCGCCACGCCGCCGGCGCGCCGGTTGTCGGTGCGCACCTTCGTCATGGAGCAGAACAAAAGCACGGTCAAGGAAGCCCTGCTGCGTGAGTTGCTGCGCGGCGGCCAGGTGTACTACCTGCACAACGATGTAAAAACCATCGAGAAATGCGCCGCCGACCTCGCCGAACTGGTGCCGGAAGCACGGATCGCCATCGGCCACGGGCAGATGCGCGAGCGCGAACTCGAACAGGTGATGAGCGACTTCTATCACAAGCGCTTCAACGTGCTGATCGCCTCGACCATCATCGAGACCGGCATCGACGTGCCGAGCGCCAACACCATCATCATCGAGCGCGCCGACAAGTTCGGCCTGGCGCAGCTGCATCAGTTGCGCGGCCGGGTCGGGCGCAGTCACCACCAGGCGTATGCCTATCTGCTGACACCGCCGCGCCAGCAGATCACTTCCGACGCCGAGAAGCGCCTGGAAGCGATCGCCAACACCCAGGACCTCGGCGCCGGCTTTGTGCTGGCCACCAACGACCTGGAAATCCGCGGCGCCGGCGAACTGCTGGGCGACGGCCAGAGCGGGCAGATCCAGGCCGTCGGCTTCACCCTGTATATGGAAATGCTCGAGCGCGCGGTGAAGTCCATCCGCAAGGGCGAACAACCGAACCTCGACCAACCGCTGGGTGGCGGCCCGGAGATCAACCTGCGCCTGCCGGCGCTGATCCCCGAAGACTACCTGCCGGATGTGCACGCGCGACTGATCCTGTACAAGCGCATCGCCTCGGCCACCGACGAAGAAGGTCTCAAGGACCTTCAAGTGGAGATGATCGATCGCTTCGGCCTGTTGCCGGAGCCGACCAAGAACCTGGTGCGCCTGACCCTGCTCAAATTGCAGGCGGAGCAACTGGGCATCAAGAAGGTCGACGCAGGCCCGCAAGGCGGGCGTATCGAATTCGAAGCGCAGACGCCGGTGGACCCACTGGTGCTGATCAAGCTGATTCAGGGCCAGCCCAATCGCTACAAGTTCGAAGGGGCTACGCTGTTCAAATTCATGGTGCCGATGGAACGCGCCGAAGAACGCTTTAATACACTGGAGGCGCTGTTTGAGCGCCTCATCCCGAAATCTGCTTGAAGGACGCCCCAATGCGCCTGTTCCGCATTTTGAGCTTGTTGTTGGTGGTCGTTGCGCCTTCGGCGTTCGCCGACAGCCCGTACCTGGTGGAGATGATCCTGGTGCGCCAGAACGCCGAGCCGGTGATCAACAGCCGTGCGGCGCCGGAAAACTGGGACGCCGGCGCACCACGCCTGGGGACTGACAAAATGAGCCCGCCACGACTGGGCAATATTGTCGAGAAGCTGCAAGCCAGCAGCGACTACACCGTATTGCTGCACAAGTCCTGGGAACAGAATCTCGGTGAGCAACCGGTGAAGCTGGCCATCAGCGATGGCCAGGAACAGTTCGGCCAGTTCCCCATCGAAGGTACCCTGAACCTGCAGCTTGGGCGCTTTACCGATATCGACGCGGACTTCTGGGTTAACCAGTTCGACGCCAACGGCAGCGTCATCGCCAGCGAACACCTCAGCCAGCAAGACGTGCGCACCAAGAACAACCAGCTCAACTACCTGGACGGCGGCCACCTCGCCCTGCTGATCAAGATCACTTCGCTGACCGCCAAGCCGCCCAGCGCTCCACCGCCCGATGTCCAGGACTGATCCAGCACCATGCCCCTGACGTCGTCGTTGACCAAACCCCTGGCCCCTTCGTGGGCCAATCGCTTTAAAGAGCAAAGCCTCGAGCGTGGCCGACGCTACGCCCTGGAAAACCGCGTGCGTATCGTCGAGTCCGGCGACAGCACCATCATTGCCAGCTGCGAAGGCTCGGGTGGCAATGTCTACCGCCAGACCATCTCCCTGCGCGAATCCGCCAAGGGCACGCTGATCCTGGTGGACAGCCGCTGCACCTGCCCCGTGCACACCAACTGCAAACACATCGCCGCCGTGCTGCTCAAGGTCCAGGAAACCCTGGCCTACCCGGCGGCGGCCCAGGATGCCGAGTTGCTGGAGAAGCTCCAGGCGGTGCTGGATAACCGCGTGGTGTTGCCGCAAGTGGTGATGGAAGACGTGCAACCGGTGCCGCGCCTGTGGCTGGCGAGTATCGAGTTCAGTGCCTTCGAACCGCGCAACGGCAAGATGCAGCGTTATATCCAGCATCGCGCGGCGTTGTCCTTCAACTATTTGGGCAACTACGTCAGCGGCCAGAAGAACGCCGACATTATCGTGCGCCAGGAACAGCAGAGCCTGCGGATCAAGCGCCACCCCGAGGTGGAGCAGCAGTTTCGCGAACAGCTGCGCCTGCTGGGCTTCAAGATCGCCACCCGCCAGAGCAAGGCCCTGCCGGAAAGCGCCGGCGAGCTGTTCGAGATGGTCAATGACAGCGCGTGGCTGAACTTCACCCTGAATGCCTCGCCGAACCTGCGCGCCCAGGGTTGGGAACTACAGATCGATGAGGATTTCGGTTTTGACCTGAGCGCCGTCGACGACTGGTACGCCAGCGTCGACGAAGTGCCGGAGCGTGACTGGTTCGACTTGGAGCTGGGGATCATCGTCAACGGCGAACGCCTGAGTTTGCTGCCGATCCTGTTGAACCTGATGCGCTCTCACACCGAGATCCTCAACCCGGAAAAACTCGCCCGGCGCCGTGATGACGAACTGATCCTGGTGAACATTCCCGGCCTGCCCAACGGCCACGGCCCGCTGCAAGTGGCGCTGCCTTATGGCCGGCTGAAACCGGTGCTGGCAACCCTGGGCGAGTTCTACCTGCAAGAGCCCGGCACCACCGCGCTGCGCCTGGCCAAGGCCGACGCGATTCGCCTGAACCCGCTGGAAGACCTGCCGCTGCAATGGGAAGGCGGCGAAAAGATCCGCAACTTCGCCCAGCGCCTGCGGGACATCAAGGATTTCAGCTGCGAAGCGCCGGAAGGCTTGAACGCAACGTTGCGCCCTTATCAACTGGAAGGCCTGAGCTGGATGCAGTCGCTGCGCCAACTCGACGTCGGCGGGATTCTCGCGGATGACATGGGCCTGGGCAAAACCCTGCAAACCCTGGCGCATATTCTCAGCGAGAAAATCGCCGGACGCCTGGACCGCCCGTGCATGGTGGTGATGCCCACCAGCCTGATCCCGAACTGGCTCGACGAAGCGGCGCACTTCACGCCGCAGCTCAAAGTCATGGCGTTGTACGGCGCGGGGCGCAAGAAACATTTCCCTCAGTTGCAGGACTACGACCTGCTGCTGACCACCTACGCCCTGCTGCCCAAGGACATCGAGCAACTGGCCGCCCTGCCCTTGCACGTGCTGATCCTTGACGAAGCGCAGTACATCAAGAACCCCAACAGCAAGGCCGCCCAGGCGGCCCGCGAGCTGAACGCCCGCCAGCGCCTGTGCCTCAGCGGTACACCGCTGGAAAACCACTTGGGCGAGCTGTGGTCGCTGTTCCACTTCCTGCTGCCGGGTTGGCTGGGGGACGTGAAGAGCTTCAACCGCGATTACCGCGTACCGATCGAAAAGCGCGGCAGCGATGTGCGATTGCAGCACCTTAATGGTCGGATCAAGCCGTTCCTGCTGCGTCGCACCAAGGAGCAGGTGGCGACCGAGCTGCCGCCCAAGACCGAGATCATCCACTGGGTCGACCTCAACGAAGCCCAACGCGACGTGTACGAAACCATGCGCCTGGCGATGGACAAGAAAGTCCGCGACGAGATTACCCGCAAGGGTGTGGCGCGCAGCCAGATCATCATCCTGGAGGCGCTGCTCAAGTTGCGCCAGGTGTGCTGTGATTTACGCCTGGTCAATGATGCAACCCTGCCGGCAAAGGGTAGTAGCTCGGGCAAACTCGACAGCTTGATGGAGATGCTCGAAGAGCTGTTTGCCGAAGGCCGCAGGATTCTGCTGTTTTCCCAGTTCACTTCGATGCTGAGCCTGATCGAGGCCGAGTTGAAGAAGCGCGGCGTGGCTTATGCGCTTCTTACCGGTCAGACGCGGGATCGGCGCACGCCGGTGAAAGACTTCCAGAGCGGCAAGCTGCAGATCTTCCTGATCAGCCTGAAGGCAGGCGGCGTCGGACTTAACCTGACGGAAGCCGACACGGTGATTCACTACGACCCGTGGTGGAACCCGGCCACGGAGAACCAGGCCACCGACCGTGCGTATCGCATCGGCCAGGAAAAGCCGGTATTCGTCTACAAGATGATTGCCCGGGGCACCGTGGAAGAGAAAATCCAGCATTTGCAGAAGGAAAAGTCTGATCTGGCGGCGGGCGTTCTGGATGGGCGGACGACGGGGGATTGGAAGTTGGGGAATGAGGATATCGAGGCGTTGTTTGCGCCGTTGCCTCATAAGCAGGAAAAGCGCTGACTGTTAGATCGCCTTCGCGAGCAAGCCCGCTCCCACATTTGACCGCATATACCCTGGAGGAATGCGGTCGGATGTGGGAGCGGGCTTGCTCGCGAAGGGCGCACCGCAGTTGTCAGTCGATCAACTGAGCATCTCGCAGCGCACCCAACGCCGCCAACCAACGCGGATCCTGCTTGTACTCGGTCGACGCCACAGCCTGACCACGCATCCGCGCGATACGCGCCGACGGAGTGACCTTCATGCGCTGGGCGGCACTCAGGGCCAACTCGGCGGCGGCGCGGTCGTTGCACACCAGGCCCATGTCGCAGCCCGCGGTCAGCGCCGCTTCGATACGGCTGGCGGCATCACCCACCACATGGGCGCCGGCCATCGACAGGTCGTCACTGAAGATCACCCCGTCGAACTGCAACTCGCCACGCAGGATGTCCTGCAACCAGCGCCGGGAGAAGCCGGCTGGTTGCGCGTCGACCTGTGGATAAATCACGTGGGCCGGCATGACGGCCGCCAACTGCTTGCTCAGGCGCGCGAAAGGCACCAGGTCATTGGCGCGAATCTGTTCCAGGCTGCGCTCGTCGTTGGGAATGGCGACGTGGGAATCGGCTTCGGCCCAGCCGTGGCCGGGGAAGTGCTTGCCGGTGGCCGCCATACCGGCGCTGTTCATGCCACGGATGAAGGCGCCCGCGAGCACGGCGGCGCGCTCGGGGTCGCCTTCGAAGGCGCGAGTGCCCACAACGGCGCTGCGCTGGTAATCGAGGTCCAGCACCGGGGCGAAGCTCAGGTCCAGGCCAACCGCCAGCACTTCGGTTGCCATGATCCAACCGCACTGCTCGGCCAGTTGCTCCGCATTCGGGTTGTCGGCCAAGGCACGCATCGCCGGCAGACGCACAAACCCCTGACGCAAGCGCTGCACTCGGCCGCCTTCCTGATCGACCGCCAGCAACAGGTCCGGGCGCACGGCGCGAATCGCCGCGCTCAATTCACGCACCTGCCGAGGATGCTCGATATTGCGTGCAAAAATGATCAGGCCGCCCACCTCGGGCTGACGCAACAAGTGGCGATCCTCAGCCGTCAGCCAGGTGCCGGCAACGTCCACCATCAAAGAGCCTTGCAGGGCTTGGGTCATATAGCTTCCTTAAATAACGCACGCAGCCCGAAGCCCCCGCGAGATCGCATCGCCAGGATTGAATCTGGAGACGGACGCTCAGCGAGCGCAACGGGCTGTGGATAAATAGCTGAAATCGGCATGGGCGGCTAGCTTAGCGGATGCAAGCGGCCGCGCACACCCGGGAGGGGTTAAACCTTGGCCGGGACCGGTGCTGACTTGCTGCGCGGGCGCAATTGGGCGGCGGCCATGGCCTGGTCGGTGACGCCGGTTTCGGCACGCATGCCGGCGGCGAGAAACGGCACCATCAGGCGCATGACCTGCTCGATGGAGGTGTTGACGCCGAAGTCGGTCTCGGCAATCGCACGCAGTGCCTTGATCCCGGACATGCTGAATGCCGCGGCACCGAGCATGAAGTGCACGCGCCAGAACAGTTCGATTGGCGGGATACGCGGGGCGGCTTCGTTGACCAGCAACATATAGCGGCGGAACACCTTGCCGTACATGTCTTCCAGATAGCGGCGCAGGTGGCCCTGGCTCTGGCTGAACGCCAGGCCCAACAGGCGCATGAAGATCGACAGGTCGTTGCCGCTGCGTGGCTGAACCACCAGGGCTTGTTCGACGAGGATCTCCAGCAGGTCTTCCAGGCTTGGCTTGTTTTCAGGCTTGGCCTGGCGACGCTCCAGCTCACGATCGAGGCTGATGCAGAAAGGCCCCAGGAACCGAGAGAACACGGCCTGGATCAGCGCCTTCTTGGAGCCGAAATGGTAGTTCACTGCCGCCAGGTTGACCCCGGCCTTGCTGGTAATCAGCCGCAATGAAGTTTCAGCAAATCCTTTTTCCGCGAACAACTGCTCGGCAGCATCGAGAATGCGTTCAACGGTTTCCGACTGGGCCATGGCTACTCCGCCTGACAAACACTTGTTTGAAACATACGTTTCAAGCTATGTCTTGTCAAGCCTGCAGGTCGGTTTGCGGCTGGCCGGTCAGCTATTTCATGGCCATTTAATCACATTCGCCAAGGTCTGTAGGCAGCGCTGTCTCCAGTGTGTAGGACAGGTGATAAATGACCGTCCAGCGGAGTGACTGAAAACGGTGATTGCCAAGCGCAGTCCACTGTATATAATCCCAGTCACTGTATAAAAAGACAGAGCGATCAACATGCTAAAACTGACGCCACGCCAAGCTGAGATTCTGGCTTTTATCAAGCGCTGCCTCGATGACAACGGCTACCCGCCGACCCGGGCGGAAATTGCGCTGGAACTGGGATTCAAGTCACCCAACGCCGCTGAAGAACACCTCAAGGCCCTCGCCCGCAAAGGCGCGATCGAGATGACCCCGGGTGCTTCACGCGGTATTCGTATCCCTGGCTTCGAAGCCAAGGCCGACGAGTCGACACTGCCGATCATCGGCCGCGTCGCAGCCGGTGCGCCGATCCTGGCGCAACAGCACGTCGAGGAATCCTGCAACATCAACCCGACCTTCTTCCATCCCCGTGCCGACTACCTGTTGCGGGTCCATGGCATGAGCATGAAGGACGTGGGCATTTTCGACGGCGACCTGCTGGCCGTCCACACCACACGTGAAGCTCGCAATGGCCAGATCGTCGTCGCCCGTATCGGCGATGAAGTGACGGTCAAACGCTTCAAGCGCGAAGGCAGCAAGGTCTGGCTCCTGGCCGAGAACCCCGAATTCGCGCCGATTGAAGTGAACCTGAAGGATCAGGACCTGGTGATTGAAGGCTTGAGCGTCGGCGTTATTCGCCGCTAACGGAGGCATCATGCAGTTCCTACAGACCCCACAACACACTCAACTGTCGCTGTTTGAGGCCTTTATGGCCCAGCCCCTTGCGCCCATCCTCAAGGAAGTGGTCGAAGCGCCCTGGAGCGCCGAACCCGAGGCGTTCAGTGAACTGTCGTTGCGCGGTGCTGCCGGGAACTGCCTGAGCCTGTTGGCGCCGATCCTTCGCGAATTGAGCGAGGAACAGGACGCCCGCTGGCTGACGCTGATCGCCCCGCCGTCCAGCCTGACCCAGGCCTGGTTGCGGGATGCCGGCCTGAACCGCGAACGCATCCTGTTGCTGCAACCCCGTGGTGCTCAAAGCGCCCAGCAGTTGACCTGCGAAGCCTTGCGCCTGGGCCGTAGCCATACGGTGGTCAGCTGGCTGAACCCGCTGACCACAGCGGCCAGGCAGCAACTGATCAGCGCCGCCCGCACAGGTGATGCGCAAAGCTTGAACATTCGGTTGGGATAAAACGATACGCGGGTAACTGACAGCTGTCAGGATCCGCCATGACGCGAGGCTTCTTCAGAATTGAGAAGCCGATCTGCACAATTGAAGCCTGTAAAAAAGTCGACAGACGGACTCAGTGAAGAATCCGCGGGCCGTCTTCCTTTTCCGGTTCGCCTTCAGCCAGGCGCCCCGCCATCTGCACACCTACGCTCAACATGGCTTTTGCCACTTCCACGTGCTGGCCCTGCAGGAACGCTTTTGCGTCCTCGGAAAAATCCAAGATCACCAGAGAACCCTCGTCCTCAGCCCGGCGCAGCTCGATTCGGCCGTCGGGCAACTCAACAATTTCCAGAAAGGACGTTGGCATAAAAGTCTGTTCTCCACGAAAGGCCGGCATTATATCAGTCTTGTGGCGAGCGGGCTTGCCCGCATTGGGCTGAGCCGCGGCCCTCCGACAGCTGACACTGCCAGGCCTGAAAAGCCTTGGGGCTGCTTCGCAACCCAGCGGGAGCAAACTCCCTCGCCACAAGAGCGGTAGTTGTCAGCGAGAAGCCTTCAGCACTCGTTCAATCCATCCCGAAACCGAATGGCCAACTTCTTCAGCTCCTGCCGCCAGCTTTCCAGCTCTTCCCGGCTCAACGGCTCGGGTCCTTCTTCGTCCAGGCTTACGGCCACGATCAGCGGCTGGGTCACATCGCCTTTGGGCGTGTGCTTCACCCGTGGCGGCTGGAACATCTCCGCGTGGGCTACCAGCAAGCGCGCCAGCCAACTGTCCGGGCTTTGCGCCATTTCCACCAGCTCGGCCAGCTCCGGGATGGCCATGGATTCCAGCACATCCCGGTGGATGATCATTTCCGCACGCGGCGAGCCGGCCTGCGGCAGGCGGTAGAACCCGGCAATCTCATGGCACAAGCCAAGCAAGGCGCCATACAGGTGGAACAGCGCGGCTTCACGCCCGGCCTGTACCAGCGCGATAGCGTTCATCTCCTTTCCTTCCTCGGCACGGCCAAGGGCTTCCAGGGACAAACCCGCGAAGTAAATTTTCTGGTTGGTACGGGTATAGAGTTCGTTGGCCATGAAGGCAGTCTCCACAACGAATAAAGCGTGATGCTGGCTGAACAGTGTCACGGATCAGCCAAGGCCACTGCAAGCGCAAAAAAAAGGCCGCCTATCAAGGCGGCCTTTGTGCATGTAGCTGATCGTATCAAGCGCCCTGGCGCTTGTCCTCGACCTTCCACTTGCCACCGTCGTAGAACGCTTTCCAGCCGGTAGGCTTGCCTTCCACTTCGGTCTGCACGTACTGCTCCTTGGTCTTGCGGCTGTAGCGGATCACGGACGGACGACCGTCCGGGTCCTTCTTCGGCGCTTCGCAGAGGAAGTGGTACTTCGGATCGATCTCGTCCTTGTGGGGCACGATCTCCATCACCAGCGGTGCACGGGTCTCGCGGTTTTTCGGGAACTGGCTGGCAGCCAGGAACAGCCCCGAAGCACCATCACGCAGGATGTAGGTGTCGTTGACCTTCTCGCACTTGAGCTCAGGCATCTTCACCGGGTCCATCTTCGGCGGCGCCGCGTCACCGCTTTTCAGCAGTTTGCGGGTGTTCTTGCACGTCGGGTTGGTGCAACCGAAGAACTTGCCGAAACGGCCGGTCTTGAGCTGCATCTCGCTGCCGCACTTGTCGCATTCCAGGCTCGGGCCTTCGTAGCCCTTGATGCGGTAAGTGCCTTCTTCGATCTCGTAGCCGTTGCAATCCGGGTTGTTACCGCAGATGTGCAGCTTGTGCTTCTCGTCCAGCAGGTAGGCATCCATTGCCGTGCTGCAGATCGGGCAACGGTGCTTGCCACGCAATACCAGTGACTCGGATTCACCCTCGTCATCGGCCGCGATTTCATCGCCCGGCACCAGGTTGACGGTGGCCTTGCAGCGCTCTTTCGGCGGCAGGCTGTAACCCGAGCAACCGAGGAACACACCGGTGGACGCCGTACGAATCTGCATCGGGCGGCCGCAAGTGAGGCACGGAATGTCCGTCATCACCGGCTGGTTGGCCCGCATGCCGTTCTCGGCGCTTTCAGCCACTTCGAGTTTCTTCTTGAAGTCGCCGTAGAACTCGTCGAGCACGTTTTTCCAGTCGCGTTCGCCCTGGGCCACGTCATCGAGGTTCTCTTCCATGCCGGCGGTGAAGCCGTAGTCCATCAGGTTGGAGAAACTCTCGGACAGGCGCTCGGTGACGATGTCACCCATCTTTTCCGAGTAGAAACGACGGTTGTGCAAGGCCACGTAGCCGCGGTCCTGGATGGTGGAAATGATCGCCGCATAGGTCGAAGGACGACCGATACCGCGTTTTTCCATCTCCTTGACCAGGCTCGCTTCCGAATAACGCGCCGGCGGCTTGGTGAAGTGCTGGGACGGGTCGAGCTTGATCAGCTTCAACACATCGCCCTGAGCCATGTCAGGCAGCACATCGTCGTCGCCCGGCTTGGCGATTTGCGGCATCACGCGGGTGTAACCGTCGAACTTGAGGATACGGCCCTTGGCACGCAGCTCGAAGTCACCAGCACCCACGCTGACAGTCGTCGACAGGTATTGCGCCGGCAGCATCTGGCAAGCCAGGAACTGGCGCCAGATCAGCTCGTAGAGGCGCTCAGCGTCGCGCTCCATGCCGCTCAGCTTGCTTGGCTCGGTATTGGCGTCGGAGGGACGAATCGCTTCGTGAGCCTCTTGTGCGCCTTCCTTGCTGCTGTAGACGTTCGGCTTCTCCGGCAGGTACTTCTTGCCGAACTCACTTTCAATATAAGTACGCGCCATCGCCACCGCGTCTTGCGACAGGTTGGTGGAGTCGGTACGCATATACGTGATGTAGCCCGCTTCATACAGGCGCTGGGCCATCATCATGGTCTTCTTCACCCCGAAGCCCAGGCGGTTGCTCGCGGCCTGTTGCAGGGTGGAGGTAATGAACGGTGCCGACGGCTTGCTGCTGGTGGGCTTGTCTTCACGCTTGACGATGCTGTAGCTGGAAGCCTTGAGCTTCTCCAGCGCGGCCATGGCCTGGGCTTCGTTGAGCGGCTTGAAGGCCTCGCCTTTCTCGCGGGCCACTTCAAAGCGTACGTTGTTGCCCTTGGCAGTGCCCAGGTCAGCGTGCACTTCCCAATATTCTTCAGGGTTGAACGCACGAATCTCGCGCTCACGCTCCACCACCAGCTTTACCGCAACCGATTGCACACGGCCGGCGGACAGGCCACGGGCGATTTTCGCCCACAGCAGCGGCGAGACCATGTAACCCACGACGCGGTCGAGGAAGCGACGGGCCTGCTGGGCATTGACGCGGTCAATGTCCAGTTCGCCCGGCTTGGAGAAGGCTTCCTGGATCGCCTTCTTGGTAATTTCGTTGAACACCACGCGCTTGTAGCGGCTGTCGTCACCCCCGATGGCTTCCCGCAGGTGCCAGGCAATAGCCTCCCCTTCGCGGTCCAAGTCGGTTGCGAGATAGATGGTGTCAGCATCCTTGGCGAGCCGGCGCAGCTCTTCGATGACCTTTTCCTTGCCCGGGAGGATCTCGTACTTGGCTTTCCAGCCATGATCGGGATCGACACCCATGCGCGAGACCAGCTGCTTGCGCGCTTTCTCTTTAGGCGTGAGCACCGGACCTTCGCCCGCAGCCGCCTTGCCACGCTTGGCGGCAGGCTCCTTGCTGGCGCTAGCCGAACCGCTGGTGGGCAGGTCTCGGATATGGCCGATACTCGACTTCACCACGTACTCGTTACCCAAGTACTTGTTGATGGTCTTGGCCTTAGCCGGGGATTCCACAATGACCAGCGATTTGCCCATGGATCGGAAAATTCCTGAATTCGAGAAGTGAAAGGCGGTTGGCGCCTGACGCGGCAACGCTATATATAGTGGCAACAAGGTGAGGTCAAGCGCAGCATTCTGCGCGGCCTGCCTTTATTGCACGGAAAAAAGGCTGGGTTCGGCCTGCATCAAAGCAAAGCGCGGGACCTGTTCGCCGTCAACTTCGACGGTCTCAAGGAACATGCTCAAGGGACGCACCCAAAAGCCGTAATCGCCATACAGTGCTTGGTAAAACACCACTTCCTCTTCGGTCTCGGAATGCCGCGCCACATTAAAAACGCGGTACTGCGGACCTTTATAATGCTGGTAGAGCCCTGGTTCGACTTTCATGCTCTGGCCCCCTTACAAAATTTGTTAAAAAAAAATATAAAAAATTCCAAAAAACAAAAACCGGGGCACTGGGCCCCGGCTTCCGTCAACGAAACGTTTAGATACGTTCGAAGACGGTGGAGATGCCTTGGCCGAGGCCAATGCACATGGTTGCAACCCCAAGGTTGCCGCCATTTTGCTTCATCACGTTCAGCAACGTGCCGGAGATACGAGCGCCGGAACACCCAAACGGGTGACCCAAGGCAATCGCGCCGCCGTGCAGGTTAACCTTCTCGTTCATCTTGTCGAGCACTTTCAAATCTTTCAGCACTGGCAGGGCCTGTGCGGCGAAAGCTTCGTTGAGCTCGAAGAAGTCGATGTCGGAGATAGTCAGGCCTGCGCGCTTCAATGCTTTTTGTGTGGCCGGTACTGGACCATAGCCCATGATTGCCGGGTCCACACCTGCGACTGCCATCGAACGAATCACGGCCATCGGCTGGATACCCAGGTCCTGGGCACGCTGGGCCGACATCACGATCATGCACGAAGCACCGTCAGTGATCTGCGACGAAGTACCGGCTGTCACGGTGCCGCCCTTTGGATTGAAGGCCGGCTTCAGGGCCGCCAGGCTTTCCAGGGTGGTGTCCGGACGAATGGTTTCGTCGTAGTCGAACAGTTTCAGGAAACCGTTCTCGTCGTAGCCGTTCATCGGGATGATTTCATCCTTGAACTTGCCTTCCACGGTGGCCTTGTGGGCCAACTGGTGGGAACGCAGGCCGAATGCATCCTGGGCTTCGCGGGTAATGCCGTGCATTTTGCCAAGCATTTCAGCGGTGAGGCCCATCATGCCCGAGGCTTTCGCCGCGTACAGGGACATGTGCGGGTTCGGATCCACACCGTGCATCATGCTGACGTGGCCCATGTGCTCCACGCCGCCGACCACGAACACATCACCGTTACCGGTCATGATCGCTTGGGCAGCGGTGTGCAGCGCGCTCATGGACGAGCCACACAGGCGGCTGACGGTCTGGCCGGCAGCGGTGTGCGGGATCTGCGTCATCAGGGAAGCCATGCGGGCGATGTTCCAGCCCTGCTCCAGGGTCTGGTTGACGCAGCCCCAGATCACGTCTTCGACTTCGTTCGGGTCGACCTTGACGTTACGTTCCAGCAATTTGCTGATCAGGTGCGCCGACATGTCTTCGGCACGGGTGTTGCGGTGCATGCCGCCCTTGGAGCGGCCCATCGGAGTACGACCGAAGTCGACAATCACGACGTCTCTTGGATTCAAGCTCATAAATATTCTCGCTCTAGTCGTCTGGGCACTTAACCGAAGAAGCTCTGGCCGTTCTTGGCCATCTCGCGCAGCTTCGCAGTCGGGTGGTACAGCGGGCCCAGATCAGCGTATTGATCAGCCAGGGCAACGAACTCGGCCACACCGATGGAATCGATGTAACGCAGCGCACCACCACGGAATGGAGGGAAACCAATACCGTAGACCAGGCCCATGTCGGCCTCGGCTGCGGTTTCAACGATGCCGTCTTCCAGGCAGCGCACGGTTTCCAGGCACAGGGCGATCATCATCCAGTTGACGATGTCCTCGTCGGACACTTCACGCTGTTCGTAGATGACCGGCGCGAGTACTTCGTGAACCGATGGGTCGGCCACTTTCTTCTGCTTGCCCTTCTTGTCGGTCTCGTAGGCGTAGAAGCCCTTGCCATTCTTCTGGCCCAGGCGCTTGGCTTCGTAGAGCGCGTCGATCGCCGAGCGGCGGTCGTCTTTCATGCGGTCCGGGAAGCCTTCAGCCATTACGTCGCGACCGTGGTGGCCGGTGTCGATGCCGACCACGTCCATCAGGTACGCCGGGCCCATTGGCCAGCCGAATTTTTCCATGACCTTGTCGATGCGCACGAAGTCCACACCGGCGCTGACCAGCTTGGCGAAACCGCCGAAGTACGGAAACAGTACGCGGTTGACCAGGAAGCCCGGGCAGTCATTGACGACGATCGGGTTCTTGCCCATTTTCTTGGCGTAGGCAACGGTGGTGGCAACGGCCAGCTCGCTGGACTTCTCGCCACGGATCACTTCCACCAGCGGCATCATGTGCACCGGGTTGAAGAAGTGCATGCCGACGAAGTTTTCCGGACGCTTGAGGGCCTTGGCCAGCAAGGTGATGGAAATGGTCGAGGTGTTGGACGCCAGGATCGTGTCTTCTTTCACCTGGGCTTCAACTTCAGCCAGTACCGCCTGCTTGACCTTCGGGTTCTCGACAACCGCTTCGACCACCAGGTCGACGTGGCCGAAATCACCGTAGGACAGGGTCGGACGAATGCCGTTAAGCACTTCAGCCATTTTCGCTGCAGTCATGCGGCCTTTATCAACGCGGCCTACCAGCAGCTTCGCGGCTTCTGCCAGACCCTGCTCGATGCCGTGCTCGTTGATGTCTTTCATCAGGATCGGCGTGCCTTTGGACGCCGACTGATAGGCGATACCGCCGCCCATGATACCGGCGCCGAGTACGGCAGCCTGTTTCACGTCGCGAGCGATTTCGTCGTAGGCCTTGGCCTTTTTCTTCAGTTCCTGATCGTTCAGGAACAGACCGATCAAGCTCTGCGCGGCAGAGGTCTTGGCCAGTTTGACGAAGCCGGCAGCTTCGACTTCCAGGGCTTTGTCGCGACCGAAGTTCGCGGCCTTCTGGATGGTCTTGATCGCTTCAACCGGCGCCGGGTAGTTCGGGCCGGCCTGGCCAGCCACGAAACCCTTGGCGGTTTCGAACGACATCATCTGTTCGATGGCGTTGAGCTTGAGTTTTTCCAGCTTTGGCTGACGCTTGGCCTTGTAGTCAAATTCGCCGCTGATGGCGCCCTTGATCAGGTTCAGCGCGGCTTCTGCCAGCTTGTCAGGAGCCACCACAGCATCCACGGCGCCGACTTTCAGCGCGTCTTCAGCACGGTTTTCCTTGCCGGCGGCAATCCACTCGATGGCATTGTCGGCACCGATGATGCGCGGCAGGCGCACGGTACCGCCGAAGCCTGGGTAGATGCCCAGCTTGACTTCCGGCAGGCCGATTTTCGCGGTGGCAGACATCACGCGGAAGTCGGCGGCCAGGCACATTTCCAGACCGCCGCCCAGGGCGATGCCATTGATCGCGGCAACGGTCGGCACGTTGAGGTCTTCGAAATCGCTGAAAATCTTGTTGGCTTCGAGGTTGCCAGCCACAAGCTCGGCATCGGGCAGCTTGAAGTTGTCGACGAATTCGGTGATGTCAGCGCCGACGATGAACACGTCCTTGCCGCTGGAGACGATCACGCCCTTGACCGAAGCATCTGCTTTGATGGTGTCTACGGCCTGACGCAATTCATTCAGGGTTAGACGGTTGAACTTGTTGACGGACTCACCCTTGAGGTCGAATTTCAATTCGACGATGCCACTTTCAAGAGCCTTAACCGTGATGGCTTTACCTTCGTAAATCATCAACTGATCTCCACGATATGGAAGCTGAACAGTACACGTCGGACGCAGGATTCAGCGTAGGCACTGACGTTTCCGTCGATGCTAACGCCAAGTTGCCAGGCACACCCGCCAACGCGATAGTCGGGATTCTGTACGAACGGTCTGAAAGACAAACGCTCAATTCATACGCCCGTTTGATTTGGGTACGTCACCTTCAGCCAAATCCGAAGAATTGTCAATCGCTCGAAAGGGCCGCAAAAACGCGACTTTTCAGTCATTTCAGAACCCGGGGCAGCCGGCATCGCCCCGCCAATGTTTAATCATTCGCGAAATCAATAATGTGAATTTTGATTTAAAGGGCTGTACAGAACCGAATATGCGGCTAGGCTAGCGGCACGTAAAACGAATTACCGGCCTGCCTGGCCAACTCCAGCCCGATGATGCTTTCGGGCTTTTTAATGCCCGCAGGAATCTCAGGCCAGCGCCTTGAGCACCGCGTCAATGTCCTGCAACACGCTCAACTCGCCCTTCTCGCCCCAGTACAGGGTGATCATTTGCTTGTCGGCTTCGACTTTGTAGACGTTCGCCGGCAGCGTCGCAAAATGTGGCAACAACTTTTCATCGACGCAGGTTTCCTGCCACTGATTGACCCAAACCCCTGGCTCCAACTGCCAGTAACTCCAGGTCACCCGCGTGGTGCCACGCCGTGGCCGGTGATACTGGGCACACGGGCTTGGCGGCTCGTGCTTGAGCCAGTGCGGCCATTCCTGGGGCGTCAGTTGCATGGCCAGGCCAATGCGCCGCGCCTCCATGCGCAAAGCCATGCGCCCGCTCGAATGGCGCGAAGGACGCAGCCACGCCAGGGGGCTTAAAACCAGCGCAAGGATTGACACCACTATCCAGACCGTCATATGTGTACTCCCGAATTTCTTGATGAGCGGATTTGACCTGACGCAACCCCATCCGCTTGAAACCAGCCATACTGAACTTATCGCTTTCCCTTGGAGGACTCCTCATGCCCTACGAACATATTCTGGTCGCCGTGGACCTGACCGAAGAATGCGACCCCGTGATCAAGCGGGCCGTAGGCCTTGCAGGCGACTCGGTGAAGCTGTCCCTGGTGCATATCGTCGAACCGATGGCCATGGCCTTTGGCGGCGATGTGCCGATGGACCTTTCCCAACTGCAACAGCAGCAGTTCGACCAGGCCAAGGAACGCCTTGACCGGCTGATCAACAAGTACCCTGCCCTGAAAAAAGACCAGAGCCACCTGACCTACGGCCAGCCGCGCCAGGAAATCCACCACCTGGCCAAGGAGCAAGGTTGCGACCTGATCGTGGTCGGCAGCCACGGCCGTCACGGCCTGGCCTTGCTGCTGGGCTCCACCGCCAATGACGTGCTGCACGGCGCACCTTGCGATGTGCTGGCCGTGAAACTGGTCAAGAGCTCGTAAGACCAACGGCAATCCAATGTGGGAGCGGGCCCGCTCCCACATCTGAACCGCGTTTCATACAAAAAACCCGGCGCTCATACAAATGAGCGCCGGGTTTTTTATTGCGCTTGAATCACTCAGGCATCCAGCTCGGCCCAGCGTTCAACCAGGGCTTCAAGCTCGCTGTTAAGCTGCTCGAGGGATGCAATCACCTTGGCGGTTTCTGCAGCCGGACGCAGGTAGAAACCCGCGTCAGCCATTTCAGCTTCAACGGCAGCAATCTGCTGTTCCTTGGCGTCGATATCACCCGGCAGTGCTTCCAGCTCACGTTGCAGCTTGTAGCTGAGCTTCTTCTTCGCAGCAGGTGCTTCCTGGGCTGGTGCCGGAGCAGCAGCCACTGGAGCAACCACGGCCGAGGTCAAGTCAGCCTTGCCGGACTTGCTCTCGGTCACGCCCAGCAGGCGCGGCGAGCCGCCCTGGCGCAGCCAGTCCTGATAACCACCGACGTATTCACGCACCTTGCCTTCGCCTTCGAAGACCAGGGTGCTGGTGACCACGTTATCGAGGAATGCCCGGTCGTGACTGACCATCAGCACGGTGCCGTTGAAGGTCAGCAGGACCTCTTCCAGCAGTTCCAGGGTTTCCACGTCGAGGTCGTTGGTCGGTTCGTCGAGTACCAGCAGGTTGGCTGGCTTGCTGAACAACTTGGCCAGCAGCAGGCGCGCACGCTCACCACCGGACAAGGCCTTGACCGGCGTACGTGCACGCTGCGGGCTGAACAGGAAGTCGCCCAGGTAGCTCAGCACGTGGCGGCTCTGGCCGTCGATGTCGATAAAGTCGCGACCTTCGGCGACGTTGTCGATCACGGTTTTTTCCAGGTCCAACTGGTGGCGCAACTGGTCGAAGTAGGCCACGTCGATGCGCGTGCCCTCTTCCACGGTACCGCTGGTGGGTTGCAGGCCGTTGAGCATCAGCTTGAGCAAGGTGGTCTTGCCGGTACCGTTGGCGCCGAGCAGGCCGATACGGTCGCCGCGCTGCAGGACCATGGAGAAGTCCTTGATCAGGAACGGGCCGTCCGGGTGATGGAAGCTGACGTTTTCCAGCACCATCACTTGCTTGCCCGACTTGTCGGCGGTGTCCAGCTGGATATTGGCCTTGCCGGTGCGTTCACGGCGCTCGCTGCGCTCGACACGCAGGGCTTTCAGGGCACGTACGCGGCCTTCGTTACGGGTGCGGCGGGCCTTGATGCCCTGGCGGATCCAGACTTCTTCCTGGGCCAGCTTCTTATCGAACAGGGCATTGGCGGTTTCTTCCGCAGACAGCGCGGCTTCCTTGTGCACCAGGAAACTGGCGTAGTCGCCGTTCCAGTCGATCAGGCCGCCACGGTCCAGTTCGAGGATGCGGGTTGCCAGGTTCTGCAGGAAGGAACGGTCGTGCGTGATGAACAGCACGGCGCCCTGGAAATCCTTGAGGGCTTCTTCAAGCCAGGCGATTGCGCCGATGTCCAGGTGGTTGGTCGGTTCGTCGAGCAGCAACAGATCCGGCTCGGAAACCAGGGCCTGGGCCAGCAGGACGCGGCGACGCCAGCCGCCGGACAATTCGGCGAGGGTCTTGTCGGCGGGCAGTTGCAGGCGACTCAGGGTGCTGTCGACCAATTGCTGCAAGCGCCAGCCGTCGCGGGCTTCGAGGTCTTGCTGGACGTGCATCAGCTTGTCCAGGTCGGCTTCGGTGACGCAGTTCTGCGCCAGGTGATGGTATTCGGCGAGCAGTGCGCCCACGCCGTCGAGGCCTTCGGCAACCACGTCGAACACTGTCCGTCCGTCGGCCACCGGCAATTCTTGCGGCAATTCGCCAATCTTGAGGCCCGGGGCGCGCCAGACAGAGCCGTCATCGGGCTTCTGGTCGCCTTTTACCAGCTTCATCATGCTGGACTTGCCGGTGCCGTTGCGGCCGATGATGCACACCCGCTCACCACGGGCGATCTGCCAGGACACCTTGTCCAACAACGGCATAGCGCCGAAAGCAAGGGACACATCGCTGAATTTGAGCAGGGTCATACGCTTCTCCAAAAACTGGGCGCGCATTCTACCTGACTTAGGGCTCGAGGCGGCCGGCATTTTCGCCGCTGACACGTTCTGTTGGACATTTCAGATGAACTTGAACGAAGCGACCGGCAAAGCTTTCACCGGTTGCGGGCAAAAGGCTAAGCTAGGGGCAATCAGTGTCGGCGACGTCGGCACTAGTCCAGATTCCTCTGCACGGACGTCTCATGCGCAGTCGCCTTTTCAGCTTTTTATCTTGTCTGCTTCTTTCTGCCACCGCCGTTCAATCTGCCCAGGCCGTGGACCTCACCACCCAACGTCAATATTACGATGAAGCCAAACGAGCCCTCGCCAAAGGCGACAGCGGCCCGTATTTCCAATACAGCCAGGCCCTGGCCGACTACCCGTTGACGCCGTACCTCGCCTACGACGAGCTGACCGCGCGGCTGAAAACCGCCAGCAACGAGGAGATCGAACAATTCCTCGCCAAGAACGGCGACCTGCCCCAGGCCAACTGGATGAAACTGCGCTGGTTGCGCTGGCTGGCCGACCGTGGCGACTGGCAAACCTTTGAAAAGTACTACGACGCCAAACTCAATTTCGTCGAACTGGACTGCCTCCATGGCCAATTCCAGCTGACCCACAACCAAAAAGCCGAAGGCTATAAAACCACCGAGAAGCTGTGGCTGACCGGTAAATCCCAGCCTGCTGCCTGTGATGCCACCTTTGGCCAGTGGGCCGCCGACGGCCAACTGACCGAACAGAAGATCTGGGACCGCGCCAAGCTGGCCGCCGAAGCCCGCAACTATCCGTTGGCCAACAGCCTGGTGAAGACCCTGCCGACCCTCGGCGCCCAGGGCCGCCTGATGGTGGACGTGGCGCAGAAGCCCGACATGCTCGGCGACCCATCGCGCTTCCTGCCGGCCAACGAAGCCATGTCCGATGCCGTAGGACTGGGCCTGCGCCGCCTGGCACGCCAGGACCCGGACAAGGCCATGGCCCTGCTCGACGGTTATGCCAGCAGCATGCACTTCTCTCGTGACGAAAAAGTGTCGATCGCCCGGGAAATCGGCCTGACCCTGGCGCGTCGCTACGACCCGCGCGCCCTTGACGTGATGACCAAGTACGATCCGGAACTGCGGGACAACACCGTTTCCGAATGGCGCCTGCGCCTGCTGTTGCGCCTGGCCCGCTGGGAAGACGCCTACCAGTTGACCCGCAAGCTGCCCCAGGACCTGGCCACCACCAACCGCTGGCGCTACTGGCAGGCCCGCAGCCTGGAACTGGCAGAGCCGAAGAACCCGCAAGCCCTGGTGATGTACAAGGGCCTGGCCAAGGAACGAGACTTTTACGGTTTCCTGGCGGCGGATCGCTCCCAGTCCCCGTACCAACTGAACAACAAGCCACTGGTGATGAGCCAGGCGCTGATGAACAAGGTACGCAACACACCGGGCGTGCGCCGCGCCCTGGAGTTCTACGCCCGTGGCCAGATCGTTGATGGCCGCCGCGAGTGGTACCACGTCAGCCGGCATTTCAACCGCGACGAAATGGTCGCCCAGGCCAAGTTGGCCTACGACATGAAGTGGTACTTCCCGGCGATCCGCACCATCAGCCAGGCGCAGTACTGGGACGACCTGGACATCCGCTTCCCGATGGCCCACCGCGACACCCTGGTGCGCGAAGCCAAGGTCCGCGGCGTGCATTCCAGCTGGGTATTTGCGATCACCCGCCAGGAAAGCGCCTTCATGGACGACGCGCGCTCCGGCGTCGGCGCCACCGGCCTGATGCAACTGATGCCCGGCACCGCCAAGGAGACTGCGCGCAAGTTCAGCATCCCGCTGGCTTCGCAACAGCAGGTGCTCGACCCGGACAAGAACATCCAGCTCGGCGCCGCCTACCTGAGCCAGGTCCACGCCCAGTTCAACGGCAACCGCGTGCTCGCCACCGCCGCCTACAACGCCGGCCCGGGCCGTGTACGCCAATGGCTGCGCGGCGCCGATCACCTGAGTTTCGATGTGTGGGTGGAAAGCATCCCGTTCGACGAAACCCGCCAGTATGTGCAGAACGTGCTGTCTTATTCGGTGATCTACGGGCAGAAGCTCAATGCACCGCAGCCGCTGGTGGATTGGCATGAGCGGTATTTTGATGATCAGTAAGTAACGCTGTCCCATAAAAAATGCCCGCATTGAGAGATGCGGGCATTTTTTGTGGGCGGTGAATCAGTGGGTGGTCGACTCACCATCACTGAACTGCAACGCCGCCAGCCGTGCATACAGCGGATTGCTGGCGATCAGCTGCTGATGCGTCCCCACCGCCACCAGCTTGCCCTGGTCCATCACGGCAATCCGGTCGGCATTCTTCACCGTGGCCAGCCGGTGGGCGATGACCAGGGTGGTGCGCCCTTCCATCAACTGCGGCAGCGCCTGCTGGATCAGGTGTTCGCTCTGGGCGTCCAGCGCGCTGGTGGCTTCGTCCAGCAGCAGGATCGGTGCATCCACCAACAAGGCCCGGGCGATGGCCAGGCGTTGGCGCTGGCCGCCGGAGAGGCCCATGCCGCCGTCGCCCAGGTGGGTCTGGTAGCCGTCGGGCATTTGCAAAATGAAGTCGTGAGCGTGGGCGATGCGCGCCGCCTCCTCGACCTGGGGAAAGGTGGCCGTCGGATCGCCGTAGCGGATGTTCTCTTCGACAGTGCCAAAGAACAGCGCCGGGCTCTGGGACACCAGGGCGAAACAGCGGCGCAGGTCCAGCGGATCCAGCTCGGTCAGCGGGTGGCCTTCAAGCAGGATGCGGCCTTGCTGGGGATCGTAGAAACGCAGCAACAGATCGAACATCGTCGATTTACCCGCACCGGACGGACCGACCAGGGCCAGGGTTTCGCCGGCATTGATGCTCAGGCTCAAGCCGTCGATGGCAAAACGATCCGGACGCGACGGATAGGAGAAGCGCAAATCCTGGATTTCCAGGCGGCCACTGACCCGCTCCGGCAACTTGATCACGTTGGCTTCGGGCGCCTTGATCTCATTGCTCGACTGCAGCAATTCGCCAATCCGCTCCGCCGCACCGGCGGCGCGCTGCAACTCGCCCAACACTTCACTCAAGGTACCGACGGCACTGCCGACGATCAGGCTGTAGAACACGAACGCCGCCAGCTCACCACCGGAAATGCGCCCGCCGATCACGTCCATGCCGCCGACCCAGAGCATCACGCCCACGGCGCCCAGCACCAGCATGATCACCAGGGTAATCAGCCAGGCGCGCTGCACGATGCGTTTGCGGGCGGTGGTGAACGCCTCTTCCACCGTCAGCGCGAAGCGCTGTTCGTCCTGGACCTGGTGGTTGTAGGCCTGCACGGTCTTGATCTGGCCGAGGGTCTCGGACACATAGCTGCCGACATCGGCGATGCGATCCTGGCTCTGGCGCGACAGGCTGCGCACCCGGCGGCCGAAGATCAGGATCGGCGCCAGCACCAGTGGCAGCGCTATCACGACGATGCTGGTGAGCTTGGGGTTGGTGACAAACAGCAGCACGATCCCGCCGATCACCATCAAGGCGTTGCGCAGGAACAGCGACAGCGAGGAGCCGATCACCGATTGCAGCAAGGTGGTGTCGGTGGTCAGCCGGGACTGGATTTCCGAGCTGCGGTTGTTTTCGTAGAAGCCCGGATGCAGGTAGATCAAGTGGTTGAACACCTGCCGCCGGATGTCCGCCACCACCCGCTCGCCGATCCACGACACCAGGTAAAACCGCGCAAAGGTGCCCACCGCCAGGCCCAGCACCAGGATCATGAACAGACCGATGGATTGGTTGAGCAGGTGCGGCGACTGGGTCATGAACCCCTGGTCCACCAGCAGGCGAATACCCTGGCCCATGGACAAGGTAATGCCGGCGGTGACGATCAGCGCCAACAAGGCGCCCAGGGCCTGCCAGCGGTAGGGAGCGACGAAGCGACTGGCCAGGCGAATCGCGCGGCGTTGACGGGCTGAGAGCATGGAGGGTTTCACCTGAAGGTTGGAGACGGGAACCTGCATAGCTACATGGGGGGAACTTGAGCGAATCACAATGAGTCAGGTTAATTATGCTCACCGAACCTAGGCCCTAGAGGCTATCGGTCTAAGGACCGGCTGGAAATTTGTATCGGTTTCTGCTGGACTGGGCATTCGATCTGCGGGCCGCGCAAGGAGTTGTAACAACGCGGTCACGCGGGGGTTTTAAAGTAGGTACACAACCTGATGAGGAGACGGGCCATGTCCTTGCAAAACAGCAGCAACGCCAAAATTCAAGTGATCCGCCAACCGCAGCAATTGCCTTGCTCGTACATCGACGCTCAGGGCCGCGAAGTGCAAATCACCGAAGAAATGATCCAGAGCGCGTGCGCCGAACTGGAACAGAAATTGGTCAAGCCTGCCAAGCGAGGCTGATTCGCCCACGCTCTCTTAAACCCGGCCTTGATGGCCGGGTTTTTTATGCCTTCAGATTGCCTGTGCGCCCAATGCTGCCACGAGGCTCGACAAGGCGGCAGACTCGCCGTTGATCCGCACTTTCAAGCCGTCAATCTCACGCCGCTCGGGGTAGTGCTTGCGCAATAGGTCGAAGGCCTTGCGCTGCTCATCCACTGTGCCTACCAGGCTGCGGCGGAAATCCGCGTCATCACGGCGCGGGTCGTACACGCTGCGGCACAGGGTCGCCAAGGCCCAGGCCGGATCGGTATTGGCATTGAGGCTGACTTCGGCCAGCCACGGCTCCGGCAGCAAGTCGCTCAATTGAATCGTCGGGTCCTGACCAAGATGCCGGCAAAACGCCTGATAGATCTGCGCCGTGCCGCGCTGCTTGCCGTCCAGGCTGTAGCCGGCGATATGCGGGGTGGCCAGCACACACAGGTCGGCCAGGTCGACGTCCACCTGCGGCTCGCCTTCCCACACATCCAGCACGGCCTGCAGGTCTTCGCGCGCCAGCAGCACCTCCTTGAGGGCGGCGTTGTCCACCACCGGGCCGCGGCTGGCGTTGATCAGCCAGGCACCGGGCTTGAGCTGGTTGAGGCGCTCGCGGTCGAACAAGTGCCAGGTGGAGCCGTTGCCGGATTTGTTCAGCGGCGTGTGCAGGCTGATCACATCGCACTGCTCGACGATCTGCTCCAGGCTGACGTAATCACCGTCCTCGGCGATCTGCCGGGGCGGGTCGCACACCAGCACGTTCCAGCCCAACGCCTTGAGCACCTTGACCAGACGCCCGCCGACTTCACCGGCCCCCACCACACCGTAGGTGCGCTGGGCCAGGTCGGCGCCTTCGATCTCGGCCAGGGTCAGCAGGCTGCCCAGCACATAGTCGACCACGCCACGGGCATTGCAGCCGGGGGCGCTGGACCACTGGATGCCGGCGCGCTGGAAGTAATCGAGGTCGAGGTGATCAGTGCCGATGGTGCAGGTGCCGACAAACCGCACCGGCGTGCCTTCGAGCAAGGCCCGGTTGACGTTGGTCACTGAACGCACCAGCAGCACATCGGCCTGCTCGATAGTCGCGCGGTCAATGGACCGGCCCGGAACCCGGCGAATCTCGCCGAATCCTTCAAAGAATGCATTGAGCAGCGGGATATTTTCGTCGGCAACAATCAGCATGGCAGGCTCCTTTCGCGGATCAGCAGTGTACAGCGGTTTTCCTTGTGGCGAGGGCGCTTGCTCCCGCTGGAGTGCGCAGCGCTCCCAAATGCAGCACCGTGTTTTTTCAGGTACACATCGGTTGCCCGTTCTGGGGCTGCTGCGCAGCCCAGCGGGAGCAAACTCCCTCGCCACAGCAAGCGCCCTCGCCACAAGACGCTATATATGCGCGGGGATGTGTTTACAAATCCACAACACAGGTTTTTTCCTGACCAACACGTCAAGGCGTAGAATGCGCCGTCCTGCGCTCCCCCTATCGGACATCTGTACGTGAACACTGCCACAACCACCACCGCCCTTTCTCGCCCCGCCCGCGTCAGCCTTGAAGTGCGCAACCTGCTGGCCCTGGCGCTGCCGATCATGATCGGGCAACTGGCGACCACCGCCATGGGGTTCGTCGATGCCGTGATGGCCGGGCGTGTCAGCTCCCGAGACCTGGCGGCGGTCGCCCTGGGCAACTCCATCTGGATCCCGGTGTACCTGCTGATGACCGGCACCCTGTTGGCCACCACGCCGAAAGTCGCCCAGCGCTTTGGCGCCGGCACCCACGGTGAAATCGGCCCGCTGGTGCGCCAGTCGATGTGGCTGGCACTGGTGGTGGGAATTACCGCGCTGCTGTTGCTGATCAGCGCCGAACCGATCCTGCACCTGATGAAGGTCGATCCCGAGTTGATCAAGCCCTGCATGGGCTACCTGCACGGCATCGCTTCGGGCATGCCGGCCATTGCGCTGTACTACGTGCTGCGCTGCTTCAGCGACGGGCTGGGCCGAACGCGGCCGAGCATGGTCATGGGCCTGTGCGGGCTGGCGCTGAATATTCCGCTGAACTATGTGTTTATCTACGGCCACTTCGGCGTGCCGGCCATGGGCGGCATCGGTTGCGGCTGGGCCACGGCGATCGTGATGTGGGTGATGATGCTCGGCCTGGCCGCCTGGACCCGCTGGGCACCGGTGTATCAGAGCAGCGAGCTGTTCAAGCGCTTTGACTGGCCGCAATGGTCGGTGATCAAGCGTGTGTTGAGCATTGGCTTGCCCATCGGGATCGCGGTGTTTGCCGAGTCGAGCATTTTTGCGGTGATCGCGCTGCTGATCGGCAGCCTCGGTGCCACGGTGGTGGCCGGACACCAGATCGCGCTGAACTTCAGCTCGCTGGTGTTCATGATCCCCTACTCCCTGAGCATGGCGGTCACCGTGCGCGTGGGCCAGGCCCTGGGCCGTGGCGAACCCCGTGAGGCGCGCTTTGCCGCAGGTGTCGGAATGGGCACCGCGCTGGTGTATGCCTGCCTGTCCTGCAGCCTGATGCTGCTGTTTCGCGAACAGATCGCCACCATCTACACCCAGGACCCGCTGGTGATCCAGGTGGCGGCGATGCTGATTGTGTTTGCGGCGCTGTTTCAGTTCTCGGACGCGATCCAGGTCACGGCCGCCGGCGCACTACGTGGTTACCAGGACACTCGGGTGACCATGGTGCTGACGTTGTTTGCGTATTGGGGCGTGGGCTTGCCGGTGGGCTACGCGCTGGGGCTGACCGAGTGGCTGGGCCAGGCCCGAGGCCCGAGCGGCTTGTGGCAGGGGCTGATCGTGGGCCTGAGCTGTGCCGCGGCGATGTTGGTGATCCGCCTGGTGCGCAGCGCACGCAAGCGGATTCGCCGGGCTTAAGCCGATTTCTTGCGGATCCAGTATAGGTAGGTACCGGCCTGCTCCTGCTGGTCCACCAGTTCATGGTCGAGAAACACGCAGAACTTGGGGATGTCGCGACGGGTCGACGGATCGGTCGCGATCACCTTGAGCAAGCCACCGGGCGCCAGGTCGCGGATGTGCTGGTGCAGCATCATCACTGGCTCCGGGCAGTTGAGGCCGGTGGCGTCGAGGACGGCATCGACGGGTAAATCAGGGGTCAGGCTCATGGTTTACTCCTAAACAGGCCGGCATTTTAACGGTAACGCGGGGCGCCAGGTAGCCAGCGGCGCCCTCGGTTTTTTCGCGAGCAAGCTCGCTCCTACATTGAGCAGCGTTTACCGGGCCTTTGGCTTCTTCACATCCAACCGGCGCAAATGGCAGGTCACTTCTTCACGGTCGTGGTACAGCTGCTTGCAGCCGATCTCCACCCGGATGCCACGTTCCTTGAAGCCTTCCGCGATGCGTTCAAGCAGGCGCTTCACTTCGGCATAACGCTGCTTCATCGGCAACTTCAGGTTGACCACCGCTTCGCGGCAATGTCCCTCGCCGATCCAGGTTTCCAGCAGGGCCGCATTGCGCGCCGGTTTTTCGACGATGTCGCAGACCATCCAGTCCACCGGCTGCTTGGGGGTGTAGATGAAGCCGTCGGCCATCAAGTGCTGCACCAGCCCGGTGTCCATCAGGCTTTCGGCCATCGGGCCGTTGTCGATGGCGGTCACCAGCATGCCACGGTTGACCAGTTGCCAGGTCCAGCCGCCAGGCGCTGCGCCGAGGTCGACGCCGGTCATGTCGCTGTGCAGGCGCTCGTCCCACTGATCACGGGGGATAAAGTGGTGCCAGGCCTCTTCCAGCTTCAAGGTCGAGCGGCTTGGCGCGTCCCGCGGGAATTTCAGGCGCGGGATGCCCATCGGCCACATGGCCGAGTTGTTTGACTCGGCCAGGCCCATGAACACTTCGCGGCCGCTCTTGAAGGTCAACAGCAGGCGCGGCTTGCTGGCGTCTTCCACCAGTTTGCCGGCGGCCATCAGCGCCTTGCGCAAGTGAACTTCGAATTTCTTGCAGAAGTTCGACAGCTCCTTGCCGTCATTGGTGTCGACCATTTCCAGCCACAGGCTGCCGCACACCGGGAAATCCCGCAGGTGCGCGAGGATCACGCTGATACGGTCGGTTTCCGGCAAGTCGATGAACACCCCGCGCGCCCACTGCCGCGGGAAGATCAGCTCGGCAAAGCGTTGGCCGCGCATCAGGCGCTGGGCGCCGTCTTCTTCGGTGCAGACAAATTCGGCGCAGGCGCTGCCGGTCTTGGCCTTGGCATAGCCCGAAACGTTCAGGCGTGCGGCGTGTTCCGCGATCTCGGAACAGACTTCGCCTTCAAAACCCGGGCGGCAGTGCATAAAAAGGGTGTTCATCAACTCTCCTGGATCACGAGCTTGCTATAGCGCAATGCCTGTCATGAAAACGCGCGCATGATAGCCGAGTTCGGAACCTTGGACTTATTGATAGAGTCCAGTAATTAGCCAGCTACTTAAAACAGGGCTAATTTGTAAGCTCTGTTCGTCCCGTCAGGTCCGTAGCCGTGCGGACCATAAGGAGTCATGTAATGTCATCCCTTGATAGTCTGAGAACCCTTAAAACCTTACAGATCGACGACAAGACCTACCACTACTTCAGCCTGCCCGAAGCCGCCAAGAGCCTGGGTGATCTGGACAAGCTGCCGATGTCCCTCAAGGTGCTGCTGGAAAACCTGCTGCGCTGGGAAGACGAAAAGACCGTCACCGGTGCCGACCTCAAGGCCATTGCCGCCTGGCTCAAGGAGCGCCGCTCCGACCGCGAGATCCAGTACCGCCCCGCCCGGGTGCTGATGCAAGACTTTACCGGCGTGCCCGCCGTGGTCGACCTGGCCGCCATGCGCGCCGCCGTGGCCAAGGCCGGCGGTGACCCGCAACGCATCAACCCGCTGTCACCGGTGGACCTGGTGATCGACCACTCGGTGATGGTCGACAAGTTCGCCACCACCGGCGCCTTCCAGGAAAACGTCGACATCGAAATGCAGCGCAACGGCGAACGCTACGCCTTCCTGCGCTGGGGCCAGAGCGCCTTCGACAACTTCAGCGTAGTGCCACCGGGCACCGGCATCTGTCACCAGGTCAACCTGGAATACCTCGGCCGCACCGTGTGGACCAAGGATGAAGACGGCCGCACCTATGCCTTCCCCGACACCCTGGTCGGCACCGACTCCCACACCACCATGATCAACGGCCTCGGCGTATTGGGCTGGGGCGTGGGCGGGATCGAAGCGGAAGCCGCGATGCTCGGGCAGCCGGTGTCGATGCTGATCCCGGAAGTGATCGGCTTCAAGCTCACTGGCAAGCTGAAAGAAGGCATCACCGCCACTGACCTGGTGCTGACCGTCACCCAGATGCTGCGTAAAAAGGGCGTGGTCGGCAAATTTGTCGAATTCTATGGCGACGGCCTGGCAGATCTGCCACTGGCCGACCGCGCCACCATCGCCAACATGGCCCCGGAGTACGGCGCCACCTGTGGCTTCTTCCCGGTGGATGAAGTAACCCTGGACTACCTGCGCCTGTCGGGCCGTCCTGCAGAAACCGTCAAACTGGTGGAGGCCTACACCAAGGCCCAGGGCCTGTGGCGCAATGCAGGTCAGGAGCCGATCTTTACCGACAGCCTGGCGCTGGACATGGCCAGCGTCGAAGCCAGCCTGGCCGGGCCGAAACGTCCGCAAGACCGTGTCTCGCTGCCTAACGTCGGCCAGGCCTTCAGCGATTTCCTCGACCTGCAATTCAAGCCCACCAACAAGGAAGAAGGCCGCCTGGAAAGCGAAGGCGGCGGCGGTGTTGCGGTGGGCAACGCCGACCTGATCGGTGAAGCCGACTACGACTTCGAAGGCCAGACCTATCGCCTGAAAAACGGCGCGGTGGTGATCGCGGCCATTACCTCCTGCACCAACACCTCCAACCCGAGCGTGATGATGGCGGCGGGACTGGTGGCGAAAAAGGCCGTGGAGAAAGGACTGAAGAGCAAGCCCTGGGTGAAAACCTCCCTGGCGCCGGGCTCCAAAGTCGTGACTGATTACTACAAAGCGGCAGGCTTGACCCAATACCTCGACAAGCTGGGCTTCGACCTGGTGGGTTATGGCTGCACCACCTGTATCGGCAACTCCGGGCCGCTGCCCGAGCCGATCGAAAAAGCTATCCAGAAAGCCGACCTGGCCGTGGCCTCGGTGCTCTCGGGCAACCGTAACTTCGAAGGCCGGGTGCACCCCCTGGTGAAAACCAACTGGCTGGCCTCCCCGCCCCTCGTGGTGGCCTATGCCCTGGCCGGCACCGTGCGCATGGACATCAGCAGCGAACCACTGGGCACCGGCTCTGACGGAAAACCGGTGTACCTGCGGGACATCTGGCCCAGCAGCAAGGAAATCGCCGACGCCGTTGCACAAGTCAGCACCGGGATGTTCCACAAGGAATACGCCGAGGTGTTTGCCGGTGATGAACAGTGGCAGGCCATTGAAGTGCCGCAGGCCGCAACCTACGTGTGGCAGAAGGACTCCACCTACATCCAGCACCCACCGTTCTTCGACGACATCGGCGGCCCGCTGCCGGTGATCGAAGACGTCAAGGGCGCCAACGTGCTGGCATTGCTGGGGGACTCGGTGACCACCGACCACATCTCCCCTGCCGGCAACATCAAGACCGACAGCCCGGCCGGCAAATACCTGCGCGAGCAAGGCGTCGAACCGCGGGACTTCAACTCCTACGGCTCGCGCCGCGGCAACCATGAAGTGATGATGCGCGGCACCTTCGCCAACATCCGCATCCGCAACGAAATGCTCGGCGGCGAGGAAGGCGGCAATACGATCTACATCCCTACCGGCGAGAAAATGCCGATCTATGACGCCGCCATGAAATACCAGGCCTCGGGCACCCCGCTGGTGGTGATCGCCGGCCAGGAATACGGCACCGGCTCAAGCCGTGACTGGGCGGCCAAGGGCACCAACCTGCTGGGGGTCAAGGCGGTGATCGCCGAGAGTTTCGAGCGGATTCACCGTTCCAACCTGGTGGGCATGGGCGTGCTGCCCCTGCAGTTCAAGCTGGACCAGAACCGCAAGGCACTCAAGCTGACCGGCAAGGAGAAGATCGACATCCTCGGGCTGACCAACGCCGAGATCGAGCCACGCATGAACCTGACGCTGGTGATCACCCGTGAGGATGGCAGCAGCGAGAAGGTCGAAGTGCTGTGCCGCATCGACACCCTCAATGAGGTCGAGTACTTCAAGGCCGGCGGGATCCTGCACTACGTGTTGCGGCAGTTGATTGCCTCGTAACTGACACGCGCTACCCAAAACACCGCCTTCCCTGGCGGTGTTTTCATTTTTACCGTCGGTGACGCTCGGTATACTGCCGCCCTCAGATTTTGACTGTCACAAGGATTCCCCATGCTTGCATTGCCATGGCTGTACCTGGCGCTTCTTTCCATCGGCTATGTACTTGCCTTGAGCTACGGGCAATTGGGGTTGATGGCGGCGCTTTCCGTCGCCATGCTGCTGTTGGCCGGGTTTGCCGTGCGGCAACAGCGAAACCCGTGGGTACGCTATCTGGGCCACGGGCTGTTTATCGTGCTGGCGCTGGGGCTGGCGATGCATTGGCTGCCGGGGTTCTACAACGGTCGCGGGATCGCCCCGCAGCGCTTTACGGACGACGCCGTGCCTTTCTCGATGTACCTGAACCAGGACAAACCGCTGATTGGCTTCTGGCTGCTGCTGGCCTGCCCGTGGATTGTTGCGCGCCGGTCCCTGCGCCTGTCGATCTACGCCACCGCCCTGGCATTGACACTGACGGCGATTGCCGCCCTGGGCGGCGCTGCGTTGCTGGGCGTCATCAGTTGGGCCCCGAAGTGGCCGGAGCAGGCCTGGCTGTGGGTGTTGAATAACCTGCTGCTGGTGACCCTGGTGGAGGAAGCGCTGTTCCGCGGTTATATCCAGGGCGGCCTGAGCCGACGGTTCAAGCAATTGCCCTATGGTGAAAACCTCGCATTGCTGTTGGCCGCCCTGTTGTTCGGCCTGGTACACCTGGGCGCAGGCTGGCAGTGGACCCTGCTAGCGACCATCGCAGGCCTGGGCTACGGCCTGGCGTATCGCTTTGGCGGATTGGGCGCGGCGATCGTTACGCACTTCGGGCTGAACCTGCTGCATTTCGGGTTGTTTACCTATCCGATGCTGGCGGGCTGAGGCTGCGCCGATTGTTGCAAAAAATAAGTTAAATAAAACCCCGCGACGGTCGACAACCTGTCAAAGCCTTGCGGATTGAACAATCATGCGTAATAACCAACCCGTTACCCAGCGCGAACGTACCTTCCCCGCTCAGCAACGGTTGATCTCCACCACGGATGCCAAAGGCGTGATCACCTACTGCAACGACGCCTTCGTCGAGATCAGTGGGTTTTCCCATGACGAACTGCTGCGTGCCCCGCACAACCTGGTTCGTCATCCGGATGTGCCGGCGGCAGTGTTCGCACACATGTGGTCCACGCTCAAACAAGGCTTGCCATGGATGGGCATCGTCAAGAACCGCTGCAAGAGCGGTGATCACTATTGGGTAAACGCCTATGTGACACCGGTCTTCGACGGCAACCAGGTGATCGGCTACGAGTCGGTGCGGGTCAAGCCCACCGCCGAGCAGATCCGCCGTGCCGAAGCGCTTTACCAGCGCATCAACCAGGGCAAGCCGGCCATCCCGCGCCGCGACAAGTGGCTGCCGGTGTTGCAGGACTGGCTGCCGTTTATCCTGGTCAGCCAGTTGAGCTTCCTGATTGGCGTCTGGCTCAATTCCCACTGGGGCTTTGCCCTGGCAGCGGCGCTGTCGGTACCGCTGGGCCTGTTGGGCCTGAGCTGGCAACAACGCGGGCTCAAGCGCTTGCTGCGCCTGGCCGAACAGACCACCTCAGACCCGCTGATCGCGCAGATGTACACCGACAGCCGCGGCGCCCAGGCGCGCCTGGAAATGTCGATCCTCAGCCAGGAGGCGCGCCTGAAGACGTGCCTTACCCGTTTGCAGGACACGGCTGAACACCTCAACTCCCAGGCGGCGCAGTCCAATACCCTGGCGCATAACAGCTCCAGCGGTCTTGAACGCCAGCGCGTGGAAACCGAACAGGTGGCCACCGCGGTCAACCAGATGGCCGCGACGACTCAGGAAGTCGCCAGCCATGTGCAACGCACCGCCGATGCCACCCAGGAAGCCAATCGCCTGACCGGGCGTGGCCGTGATATCGCCGGCGAAACCCGCGAGGCGATTCAGCGCCTGTCGGTGGCCGTGGGCGAGACCGGCGTGACCGTGACCCAACTGGCCAAGGACAGTGACGAAATCGGTGGCGTGGTGGATGTGATCAAAGGCATCGCCGACCAGACCAACCTGCTGGCGCTGAACGCGGCCATCGAAGCGGCCCGTGCCGGGGAGATGGGTCGCGGCTTTGCGGTGGTGGCCGACGAAGTGCGGCAACTGGCCCAGCGCACCAGCGAGTCCACCGGGCAGATTCATGCGCTGATCGCCAAGCTGCAACAGACCGCCAGCGCGGCCGTACAAACCATGGACGCCGGGCATCGCCAGGCGGAAGAAGGTGTGGCACGGGTGATGGAAGCGGATCAGGCGCTGATCGGGATCAGCGAGGCGGTGGCGCACATCACTGATATGACGGCGCAGATTGCGGCGGCGACCGAAGAGCAGAGCTCGGTGGCGGAAGAGATCAGCCGTAACATCAGCACCATTGCGCTGCTGGCGGACCAGACGTCGGAACAGGCGTTGAATTCGGCGCAGTTGAGTGAAGAGCTGACGCATACCGCCAATACTCAGTATTCGCTGGTAGAACGCTTTAACCGGTAAACCGCTTTCGCGAGCAAGCCCGCTCCCACATTTGGAATGCATTTCAAATGTGGGAGCGGGCTTGCTCGCGAAAGGGCCCTATCAGACGCCGAGAAACCCGGCCACCTTCACCGCCGCAGCCTCCAGGTGCTGCTCATGACTAAACCCCGAAGCCTTCAACGGCTTCAAATCATGATCCCCCGCCACCAGCCACATCACCTCGATACTCGGCGACAACACATACCCTTCCACCGCCGCTCGATTGCCCAGCGCATCCCGCTCGCCCTGCACAATCAACGTCGACGTCTTCAGCCCGGCCAGATGCTCGGTCCGGGGTTTCTCCGGCTTGCCCACCGCATAGAACGGATAACCCAGGCACACCAGCGCATCCGCGCCCAGTTCATCCGCCAGTAAACTGGCCATCCGCCCGCCCATGGACTTGCCGCCCACCGCCAGTTTCCCAGCGACATGACGTCGCACCTCGGCATACACCTCACGCCAGCATTCCAGCAGTTTCGGCGCCGGGTTCGGCGGACGTTTACCGCCATCCACACGACGCTGGGCCATGTACGGAAACTCGAAGCGCAACACGTTCACGCCATGCCCGGCAAGGCGTGCAGCCATGTCGTTCATGAAGCCCGAGTCCATCGGCGCACCCGCGCCGTGGGCCAGGATCAACGTCGTGGGCGTACGCGCGATAGACCCTGTGGCGACATCCCACAACCAGCCGCGTTCCCGCACACACTGCGCCCATTGATCCCCGTCAATACTGGCCTTGTGCTCTTTGCCCATGCTTGCCTCGCTTTTTAGTCTGCCTATAACTCCAGCCCAAGTGCCGCATTTGCTTGGGGTGAACCGTGGATGGGGAACCATGAACACTACTTTAAGTACCGCCTATAACTACAAGGTGGTCCGCCAATTCGCCATTATGACGGTGGTGTGGGGCATCGTCGGCATGGGGCTCGGGGTTTTTCTCGCTGCCCAGTTGGTATGGCCCGAACTCAACTTCAATTTGCCCTGGACCAGTTTCGGCCGCTTGCGCCCGCTGCACACCAACGCGGTGATCTTTGCCTTTGGCGGTTGCGCGCTGTTTGCCAGCTCCTTCTACTCGGTGCAACGCACCTGCCAGACCCAATTGTTCGCGCCAAAGATCGCGCAGTTCTGCTTCTGGGGCTGGCAGCTGGTGATTGTGCTGGCCGCGATCACCTTGCCGCTGGGCTACACCAGCTCCAAGGAATACGCCGAGCTGGAATGGCCGATCGACATCCTGATCACCATCGTCTGGGTGGCCTATGCCATCGTGTTCTTCGGCACGGTGATGAAGCGCAACACCAAGCACATCTACGTCGGTAACTGGTTCTTCGGTGCGTTCATCATCACCGTGGCCATCCTGCATATCGTCAACAACCTGGAAATTCCGGTCAGCCTGACCAAGTCCTACTCGCTGTACGGCGGTGCGACGGATGCCATGGTGCAGTGGTGGTATGGGCATAACGCGGTAGGCTTTTTCCTCACCGCCGGCTTCCTGGGGATGATGTACTACTTCGTGCCGAAACAGGCCGAACGCCCGGTGTATTCCTATCGCCTGTCCATCGTGCACTTCTGGGCACTGATCACCCTGTACATCTGGGCCGGCCCGCACCACTTGCACTACACCGCGCTGCCGGACTGGGCACAGTCCCTGGGCATGGTGATGTCGCTGGTACTGCTGGCACCGAGCTGGGGCGGGATGATCAACGGGATGATGACCCTGTCGGGCGCCTGGCATAAGTTGCGCAGCGACCCGATCCTGCGCTTCCTGGTGGTTTCCCTGGCCTTCTACGGCATGTCGACCTTTGAAGGGCCGATGATGGCGATCAAGACGGTCAACGCCCTCTCCCACTACACCGACTGGACCATCGGCCACGTACACGCCGGGGCGCTGGGTTGGGTAGCGATGATCTCCATCGGCGCGCTGTATCACATGATCCCGAAAATCTTCGGTCGCGAGCAGATGTACAGCCTCGGCCTGATCAACGCGCACTTCTGGCTGGCCACCATCGGCACCGTGCTCTACATCGCCTCGATGTGGGTCAACGGCATCGCCCAGGGCCTGATGTGGCGTGCGGTCAACGAAGACGGCACCTTGACCTACTCCTTCGTCGAAACCCTGGTGGCCAGCCACCCAGGCTTCATCGTGCGACTGGTGGGCGGGGCGATCTTCCTCAGCGGCATGTTCCTGATGGCTTACAACACTTGGCGCACCGTGCGTTCGGCACAACCCGCCGAAGTCGCCGCTGCGGCGCAGATGGCCTGAGGAGTCGATGATGAAACACGAAACCATTGAAAAGAACGTCGGCCTGCTGATGCTGCTGATGGTGCTCGCCGTGAGCATCGGCGGCCTGACCCAGATCGTGCCGCTGTTCTTCCAGGATGTGACCAACAAGCCGGTGGAAGGCATGAAGCCCTACACCGCGCTGCAACTGGAAGGTCGCGACATCTATATCCGCGAAGGCTGCGTACAGTGCCATTCGCAGATGATCCGCCCGTTCCGCGCCGAAACCGAGCGTTATGGCCACTACTCGGTGGCCGGTGAAAGCGTGTGGGATCACCCGTTCCTGTGGGGCTCCAAGCGTACCGGGCCGGACCTGGCCCGCGTCGGCGCGCGCTACTCGGACGACTGGCACCGCGCGCACTTGTACAACCCGCGCAACGTGGTACCGGAATCGAAGATGCCGGCGTACCCATGGCTGGTCACCGCCCCGGTCGACAGCAGCCACACCGAGACCAAGCTCAAGGTGATGCGCACCCTCGGCGTGCCGTACACCGACGACGACATCGCCGGTGCCGTGGCCTCCCTCAAGGGCAAGACCGAGATGGACGCGCTGGTTTCGTACCTGCAAGTGCTCGGCACTGCCATCAAGAGCAAGAGGTGAGCCATGGGATTTGATTTCGATGCTGGAACCATCCGCGGGCTTGGCACGCTGGTCGTGGCCATCGCCTTCATCGGCCTGTCGCTGTGGGTGTTCAACTCCCGGCGCAACGCAGAGTTCGCCGAGGCGTGCCTGCTGCCGTTTGCCGATGAACCGCTACCGCCAACCCCCGACGCTCAAGAAGAGCCTGCAACAAGGAGCAATCGGCCATGACTACCTTCTGGAGTACATGGATCTGTGTACTGACCCTCGGCAGCCTGATCGGCCTGACATGGCTGTTGATCGGCACCCGCAAGGGCGAGACCAAGGGCAGCGTGGACCAGACCATGGGCCACGCCTTCGACGGGATCGAGGAGTACGACAACCCGCTGCCACAATGGTGGTTCATGCTGTTCGCCGGCACCCTGGTGTTTGCCGTCGGCTACCTGATCCTCTACCCGGGCCTGGGCAACTGGAAAGGCGTATTGCCGGGCTATGAAGATGGCTGGACCCAGACCAAGGAATGGGACAAGGAGATGGCCAAGGCCGACGCCAAATTCGGGCCGATCTTCGCCAAATTCGCGGCCATGCCGGTGGAAGAAGTCGCCAAGGACCCGCAGGCGCTGAAAATGGGCGGCCGCCTGTTCGCCTCCAACTGCGCGGTGTGCCATGGCTCGGACGCCAAGGGCGCCTACGGCTTCCCGAACCTGGCAGACAACATCTGGCGCTGGGGCGGTTCGGCGGATGCAATCAAGATGACCATCATGAATGGCCGTCATGCCGCGATGCCGGCCTGGGGTGAAGTGCTGGGTGAGGACGGTGTGAAGAACGTCGCAGCCTACGTGCGCCATGAATTGGCGGGGCTGCCGCTGCCGGCGGACAGCACTGCGGATGTCGCCGCGGGCCAAGTGGCATTCAGCACCACCTGTGTCGCCTGCCACGGGCCGGAAGGCCATGGCGTGGAAGCCATGGGCGCGCCGAACCTGACGCAGCCAGGCGGCTTTATCTACGGCACCAGCCTGGCGCAGTTGCAGCAGACCATTCGCCACGGCCGCCAGGGCCAGATGCCTGCGCAGGAAGTACTGCAAGGCAATGACAAGGTGCACCTGCTGGCCGCCTATGTTTACAGCCTGTCCCACAATGCTGATGGCGCAACGCCTGACAGCCAACCCGAGTAATCCTGCACCACCCAAAAGCCGCGCCTGATTCAGGCGCGGCTTTTTTGCGACCCATTGTCGCACCCTTCCGATCGCTGACTTTCCCCTCCTGCCATTCGGGTCTACGCTTGTTTGCACAGTGGACTGGCATTGGCCGGTCGACGGCCGACTTGCACTCGATGGGTTGAAACATTTCTGCTCGATGACAGGCGCAAAGGCTGGTACCTACCGGCTGTCGTGCCACTGGCCATTCGTCACCCGAGCTGCTTGTTTACACACACTCAGTTACAAGTACCTTCGACCCGTTTAAAATCCTGTCCAAGTCGTCAGCTTTTAACCCTGAATTTTGTCCTTACGCCAAACATGGAAAGGGCGCAGAATCTGGTTTGGAACGCATTGATGCAGGTCACCTTGCGTTGCAATGGAATCTTGCTTTCTCCATACTTGCGACCGATTTTTACCCTATAAAAAAACTAAACCGTGGAACCTTAGAATGAGCACAGCAATCAGTCCGACTGCTTATAACTATAAGGTAGTCCGCCAGTTCGCCATCATGACGGTGGTCTGGGGGATCCTTGGCATGGGGCTCGGCGTTTTCATTGCCTCGCAACTGGTTTGGCCAGAGTTGAATTTTGGCCTGCCATGGACGACATTTGGACGCCTGCGCCCGTTGCACACCAACCTGGTGATTTTCGCCTTCGGTGGATGTGCACTGTTTGCCACTTCTTACTACGTCGTGCAGCGAACCTGCCAAACGCGACTGATTTCCGATGCACTGGCGGCCTTTACCTTCTGGGGTTGGCAAGCGGTCATCGTGGGCGCGATCGTCACCCTGCCGCTGGGCTACACCACCACCAAGGAATACGCCGAGCTGGAATGGCCGATCGCCATTTTGCTGGCGATTGTCTGGGTGACCTACGCAGTGGTGTTCTTCGGCACCATCGTCAAGCGCAAGACCAAGCACATCTATGTCGGCAACTGGTTCTACGGGGCATTTATCCTGGTGACGGCGATGCTGCATATCGTCAACCATGCGTCCTTGCCGGTCAGCTTCTTCAAGTCCTACTCGGCCTACGCCGGTGCGACGGACGCAATGATCCAGTGGTGGTACGGCCACAACGCCGTAGGTTTCTTCCTCACCACCGGCTTCCTGGGGATGATGTACTACTTCGTGCCGAAACAGGCCGAGCGTCCGATCTACTCCTATCGCCTGTCCATCGTGCACTTCTGGGCCCTGATCACCCTGTACATCTGGGCCGGTCCGCACCACCTGCACTACACCGCATTGCCGGACTGGGCCCAGTCCCTGGGCATGGCGATGTCGATCATCCTGCTCGCGCCAAGCTGGGGCGGCATGATCAACGGCATGATGACCCTGTCGGGCGCCTGGCATAAATTGCGCACCGACCCGATCCTGCGGTTCCTCGTGGTCTCCCTGGCGTTCTACGGCATGTCGACCTTCGAAGGCCCGATGATGGCCATCAAGACGGTCAACTCGCTGTCCCACTACACCGACTGGACCATCGGCCACGTACACGCCGGCGCCCTCGGTTGGGTAGCGATGATTTCCATCGGCGCGCTGTACCACATGATCCCGAAACTGTTCGGCCGTGCGCAGATGCACAGCGTCAGCCTGATCAACACCCACTTCTGGCTGGCCACCATCGGTACCGTGCTCTACATCGCCTCGATGTGGGTCAACGGCATCACCCAGGGCCTGATGTGGCGTGCAATCAACGATGACGGCACCCTCACCTACTCCTTCGTCGAAGGGCTGCAAGCCAGCCATCCGGGTTACATCGTGCGCGCCCTGGGCGGTGCGATCTTTGCCAGCGGCATGCTGTTCATGGCCTACAACGTGTGGCGCACCGTGCGTGCCTCCGACCCTGTAGAAGCCGAAGCCGCTACCAAGATCGCCGTTGTGGGAGCTCACTGATGAAGCATGAAGTAGTCGAGAAGAATATCGGCCTGCTGGCCTTCTTCATGGTCATCGCCGTGAGTATCGGCGGCCTGACCCAGATCGTTCCGCTGTTTTTCCAGGACGTGACCAACAAGCCGGTGGAAGGCATGAAGCCGCGCACCGCCCTTGAACTGGAAGGCCGCGACGTCTACATCGCCAACGGTTGTGTCGGCTGCCACTCGCAGATGATCCGCCCGTTCCGTGCCGAAACCGAACGCTACGGCCACTACTCGGTCGCCGGTGAAAGCGTGTGGGACCACCCATTCCTGTGGGGTTCCAAGCGTACCGGCCCGGACCTGGCCCGGGTCGGCGGTCGTTACTCCGATGACTGGCAGCGTGCGCACTTGTACAACCCGCGCAACGTGGTGCCCGAATCGAAAATGCCGGCGTACCCGTTCCTGGTCGAAAACAAACTCGACGGCAAGGACACCGCCAAGAAGATGGAAGTCTTGCGCACCCTGGGCGTGCCCTACACCGACGAAGACATCGCCGGTGCGGCAGCGGCCGTGAAGGGCAAGACCGAAATGGACGCACTGGTGGCCTACTTGCAAGGCCTTGGCACCATCATCAAAAGCAAACGGTGATCTGGATGGATATCGGGATGATTCGAGGCCTGGGCACCGTTGTCGTGATGGTGGCCTTTATCGGCCTGGCCTTGTGGGTGTTCAGCCCCAAGCGCAAGTCGGAGTTTGAAGACGCGACGTTGCTGCCCTTCGCGGATGATCCCGAAGCCATCAAGCACGTCGTGGAAGCGTCTAGGAGTAACAAAGAATGACTACGTTCTGGAGTCTGTACGTCACAGTCCTCAGTCTGGGTACCATTTTCGCCCTGACCTGGCTGCTGCTGTCGACCCGCAAGGGCCAGCGCGCCGAGCAAACCGATGAAACCGTCGGCCACTCGTTCGACGGCATCGAGGAGTACGACAACCCGCTGCCCAAATGGTGGTTCATGCTGTTCGTCGGCACCATCATCTTCGCCCTCGGTTACCTGGCGCTGTACCCTGGCCTGGGCAACTGGAAAGGCCTGCTGCCGGGCTACAACTACCTCGACAACGACAAGCAAACCCCATTTGCCAATGGCCAGACCGGCTGGACCGGCGTGCACGAATGGGAAAAGGAAATGGCCAAGTCAGACGCCCGGTTCGGGCCGATCTTCGCCAAGTTCGCCGCCATGCCGATCGAAGAAGTGGCCAAGGACCCGCAAGCCTTGAAGATGGGTGGCCGTCTGTTCGCCTCCAACTGCTCGGTGTGCCACGGTTCCGACGCCAAGGGTGCCTACGGCTTCCCCAACCTGACCGACGCCGACTGGCGCTGGGGCGGCGACCCGGCCACCATCAAGGAAACCATCATGAAGGGCCGCCACGCGGTGATGCCGGCGTGGGCCGAAGTCATTGGCGAGCAAGGCGTGGCCGATGTGGCCGGCTTTGTGGTGACCAACCTCGATGGCCGCAAATTGCCGGAAGGCGCGAAGGCAGACGTGGCCAACGGCGAGAAACTCTTCGCCGCCAACTGCGTGGCGTGCCACGGTCCCGCCGGTAAAGGTACACCCGCCATGGGCGCGCCTGACCTGACCCACCCTGGCGCGTTCATCTACGGTTCGAGCTTCGCGCAACTGCAGCAGACCATCCGTTATGGCCGTCAAGGCCAGATGCCTGCGCAGGAGCAGTTGCAGGGCAATGACAAGGTGCACTTGCTGGCGGCCTATGTTTACAGCCTGTCCCATGGAGACAAGGCAGCTGAGGAGCAGTAAGCATTAAAACCAAAAAGCCCCGCGCAGCCAATGCTGCGCGGGGCTTTGGTAATGGGGCATTGGTGGAACTCAACTTACCCCGAGGACGAGGCGTTACCGTTCTTCATGCACTTGGTCCATTCTTTTAATAGCAGCGTTGATCGCCCCCCGATCAGCCGATTTAGACCAATCCGTCAGTCCTAACTGTGCCACTAACTCAGGACGACTCAAGATTTCCCGCGCGACCATCGCTTCATCTGGGCCGCGATCATGACGCGTCCCATCCGCGATGTTCTTCAGTGAAGCGTAAGTCACACCCTCCCTGCGATCAATCCCACCCCAACCGCGCTCCGGGTAATAGGTGTCATATTCATTCAGGAGCTTTTGCGCCAGTTCTTTATCACTCATCGTGGCCAGGGGAAACCCCATATTCTGACCCACGGTTATGATACTTTCACGATCGATTTTGCCATCGTGCTTATGCTTTCCGTACCCATCGAGTTTCTCCATGAGTACAGGATTTTCCAGCAGCGAACGGGCAAAATTCATGTCGTCACTGCTGTAGCCACTCTGCGCAGAGGCATACGCAACCTGTCGTAGAGAGTCGCGGGTGATGTAGTCTGGTTGCGCAGGGTCGGCATACTTATCAAAGTTTCTGAGTAGACGGTCGGCCACCCGATAATCATTCCAACTACTGAATTGCTCTACGCTGATGCCAGAGGATACTGGCAGCGTCGAAGCCGATGGTGGAACGGCTCCAACATTATGCGTGTCATTAGCACGTTGAATGGTCATTGGTTTCCTCGATTTGAATAACGTCAAAACAAAATAAATTTATCGGCGCGCAAGAGGCCTAGGCATAACGCTCAACAATTGCTCATCAAAGGTTTCATCGTGGTAACGCTGCGCGCTGCTACAAAACATTGCCGAACATTGATCCAGACTTGATCTCAACGTCGGCATTTCCTGCGTGGCAATAACGCGATCAGCGTTCCTACAACAAACGTTTCATTCTGTGTAAACAAAGGCTCGTTTGGGCCTAAGAACTGATATCGCAGAAGCGTCAGCTTCCTAACCAATCGTTGTAGGTTATTTAACAGCGCAAAAAGCAGTTATAAAAACGCCACCACACCGGCCCGTAGACCTCTCCTGATTTACTTACTCAACACCAGGAAGTCGCAAGGGAAACGGCAAGGTGCACTTGCTGGCGGCGTATGTTTCGGACTGTCCCATGGGAACAAGCCGCCAGACGCCGTGTGAGGAAAAGCGGTGAAAAAAAACGGCCCCGCCAGTGGAGATTGGCGGGGCCGTTTTATTTTCAAGTCGAAAAAGTCGTCACCGCCAGCAACGCATCTACATTTGAGATTGATCAAGAAAACCGCAGGTAGTAACGTGACTACATTCGTACTCCATACGGAGGTTAGCCCCCATGACCATCACCACCATTTCCAGCCGTGAATTCAATCAAGACACAAGCGGTGCCAAAAAAGCCGCCCGCCAAGGCCCGGTTTTTATCACTGACCGGGGCAAGCCTGCCCATGTACTGCTAAGCATTGAGGACTACCAAAAACTGACAGGCCTCAATGCCGACATCGTTGACCTGTTGGTGATGCCAGAAGCGGCAGATATCGAGTTCGAAACCGAACGCGCCGTGATCACTCATCGACCCGTGGACTTCACTTGATGTATCTACTCGACACCAACGTCATCTCTGAACTGCGCAAACCCCAGGCCGATGCCAAGGTCGTCGCCTGGGCCAAAAGTGTCATCGCGCCACGGATGTATATTTCAGCCATTACCTTGAAGGAACTGGAAACAGGAGTCCTGCGAATGGAGCGGCGTGATCCCGCCCAGGGGAAGGTTTTGCGCACATGGCTCAAGCGCCATGTCATGCCGGCGTTTGATGCCAGAATCCTGCCGATTGATGCAGCAGTTGCGCTGCGCTGTGCCAGCTTGCATGTGCCAGACCAAGCCAACGAAAGTGACGCGCTGATCGCTGCAACCGCGCTGGTTCATGGGCTGACAGTGGTCACGCGCAACACTGGCGACTTTCAATCCAGCGGCGTCGCGCTGATCAATCCATGGGACGAATGACCGGTAAGGCTGCGAAAACCGTCCATACTTCACAAGTCAATTGACCCAGATCACGTACACCATCAATTGATTTCCCCCAACGCGACCAAAGGTCGCACCCGTCGAAGGGTATCAGGGGCGTATCATTAGGCCACTGCAACACCCCTATTTTGACCCCGGCTGGCACGTACTGGCCGAGGCAAATCTCCACTGCCGTGGGATGCAATGATGAGCAACCAGATTCCGGTACATGACGTTACTCCGCCTGCCAAAAATTCGAATAACACCGTCGATCTCTACGCATCGCGAGAGAAAATCTACACCCGTGCCTTCACCGGTTTGTTCCGCAATCTGCGGATGCTCGGGGGGGCCGGTTTGTTCCTGCTCTACTTCGGCACCGTGTGGCTGAACTGGGGTGGCCACCAGGCAGTCTGGTGGAACCTGCCGGAACGTAAATTCTTCATTTTTGGCGCAACTTTCTGGCCCCAGGATTTCATCCTGCTGTCGGGCATCCTGATCGTGGCGGCGTTTGGCCTGTTCTTCATCACCGTGTATGCCGGCCGCGTCTGGTGCGGCTACACCTGCCCGCAAAGCGTGTGGACCTGGATCTTCATGTGGTGCGAAAAGGTCACCGAAGGCGACCGCAACCAACGCATCAAGCTGGACAAGGCGCCGATGAGCGCCAACAAGTTCCTGCGCAAGTTCGGCAAGCACAGCCTGTGGCTGATCATCGGCTTCGTCACCGGCATGACCTTTGTCGGCTACTTCTCGCCGATCCGTGAACTGGTGTTCGATTTCTTCACCGGCCAGGCGGATGGCTGGTCGTATTTCTGGGTCGGCTTCTTCACCCTCGCCACCTACGGCAACGCCGGCTGGCTGCGCGAGCAGGTGTGCATCTACATGTGCCCGTATGCGCGTTTCCAGAGCGTGATGTTCGACAAGGACACGATGATCGTTTCCTACGACCCGCGCCGTGGCGAAGTCCGTGGGCCGCGCAAAAAAGGTATCGACTACAAGGCCCAGGGCTTGGGGGACTGCATCGATTGCACGATGTGCGTGCAGGTGTGCCCTACCGGCATCGACATCCGTGACGGCCTGCAGATTGAATGCATCGGCTGCGCGGCCTGCATCGACGCCTGCGACAACATCATGGACAAGATGGAATACCCGCGCGGGCTGATCAGCTACACCACCGAGCACAACCTGTCCGGGCAGAAAACCCATAAGCTGCGCCCGCGCCTGATCGGTTATGCCCTGGTGCTGCTGGCGATGATCAGCCTGTTGGTGGCCGCCTTCTTCGTGCGCTCGCTGGTGGGTTTCGACGTCAGCAAGGACCGCGTGCTGTACCGCGAAAACGCCGAGGGCCGGATCGAAAACGTCTACAGCCTGAAGATCATGAACAAGGACCAGCGCGACCACACCTACGTGCTTGACGCCGCAGGCCTGCCAGACCTCAAGCTGCAAGGCCGGCGCGAGATCAAGGTAGCGGCCGGGGAAATCTTCAGCATGCCGGTGGAGTTGTCGAGCGCACCGGAACAACTGCCGTCGAGCACCAACGAGGTGAAATTCATCCTCAGGGATGCCGATGACGACAGCGTCCACATTGAAGCCAAGAGCCGATTCATCGGCCCACAAGTCCGTTAATAGAGAGCCGAACAATGCCCGCAGCTACTGCCGCAAGCCCCTGGTACAAGCACCTCTGGCCCTGGATCATCATTGGGATCCTGACCTGCTCGGTGACGTTGACCTTGTCCATGGTGACCATCGCGGTGAACAACCCCGACAACCTGGTCAACGACAACTATTACGAGGCCGGCAAAGGCATCAACCGTTCCCTGGACCGCGAACTGCTGGCCCAGACTCTGCAACTGCGGGCCAAGGTGCACCTGGACGAGTTGACCGGCGAAGTCGAATTGCACCTGACCGGCAACAGCGGGCCCGGCACCCTGGAGCTGAACCTGATTTCGCCGACCCAGCCGGAGAAGGATCGCAAGATCATCCTGACCCGCAGCGACAGCGAGCCCGGCCGCTACATCGGCCAGGTGACCGACAAGGTCGAAGGCCGCCGCTTCGTCGAGCTGCTGGGGGTGGAAGGCGACCGGACCTGGCGTATGTTTGAAGAAGAACAGGTCAGCCATGACAAGGACTTGCTGCTGGGCGACGAGCCGCTGCAGGGTGCTGAAGACCTGAAAAAATAGAGCGTCACCTGTTTGATCATTCCCACGCTCTGCGTGGGAATGCATCCCGTGACGCTCCGCGTCACAAGAGCGGACGCGGAGCGTCCAGCGAAGCGTTCCCACGCAGAGCGTGGGAACGATCATCGGAACTGAGCCATGACCACCCCGACCCCTTGCTACCACTGCGCCCTGCCCGTGCCGCCCGGCAGCCGGTTCACTGCCGTGATCCTCGGCGAGCCCCGCGAGCTGTGCTGCCCGGGCTGCCAGGCGGTGGCCGAGGCGATTGTGGCCGGTGGCCTGGAAAGCTATTACCAGCACCGCAGCGAAGCCTCGGCCAACCCCGAGGCGCTGCCGGTGCAACTGGTGGACGAGCTGGCGCTGTATGACCGTGCCGATGTGCAAAAGCCTTTCGTGCGCCACGACGGTGACCTGTCGGAAGCCACACTGTTGATGGAAGGCATCAGTTGCGCCGCCTGTGGCTGGCTGATCGAAAAACACCTGCGCAGCCTGCCCGCCGTGGCCGAGGCACGCCTGAACCTGTCCAACCACCGCCTGCACGTGCGCTGGGCCGACGGGCAATTGCCCCTGAGCCAACTGCTCGGCGAATTGCGTCACATCGGCTACGCCGCCCACCCGTACCAAGCCGACCGCGCCGCCGAACAACTGGCCAGCGAAAACCGCCTGGCCCTGCGTCAACTGGGGGTGGCCGGGCTGCTGTGGTTCCAGGCGATGATGGCGACGATGGCCACCTGGCCGGAATTCAATATCGACCTGAGCCCGGAGCTGCACGTGATCCTGCGCTGGGTCGCGATGTTTCTGACAACGCCCATCGTGTTCTACAGCTGCGCACCGTTTTTCAAGGGGGCGATGCGCGACCTGCGCACCCGCCACCTGACCATGGATGTTTCGGTGTCCTTGGCCATTGGCGGTGCCTACCTGGCCGGAATCTGGACCGCCATCACCGGCACCGGCGAACTGTATTTCGATGCAGTCGGCATGTTTGCCCTGTTCCTGCTGGCTGGGCGCTACCTGGAGCGTCGCGCCCGGGAACGTACGGCGGCAGCCACCGCGCAGTTGGTCAACCTGTTGCCAGCCTCGTGCCTGCGCATGAGTGCCGACGGGCAAAGTGAACGGATCCTGCTCAGCGAACTGGCCCTGGGCGACCGGGTACTGGTGCATCCGGGGGCGGTGCTGCCGGCAGACGGCATCATCCTCGACGGCCAGTCGAGCATCGACGAATCGCTGCTGACCGGCGAGTACCTGCCGCAACCACGCCAGGTCGGCGATGCCGTCACTGCCGGCACCCTCAACGTCGAAGGTGCGCTGACCGTCGAAGTCCGCGCCCTGGGCCACGACACGCGCCTGTCGGCCATCGTGCGCCTGCTGGAGCGGGCCCAGGCGGAGAAACCCCGGCTGGCGGAGATCGCCGACCGCGCCGCCCAATGGTTCCTGTTGTGCTCGTTGGTCGCCGCTGCGGTCATCGGCCTGGTGTGGTGGGAGCTGGATTCGTCACGGGCGTTCTGGATCGTCCTGGCGATGCTGGTTGCGACCTGCCCTTGCGCCCTCTCACTGGCAACACCCACCGCCCTGACGGCAGCCACAGGCACCCTGCACAAACTCGGCCTGCTGCTGACCCGCGGTCACGTGCTGGAAGGCCTGAACCAGATCGACACGGTGATTTTCGACAAGACCGGCACCCTTACCGAAGGTCGCCTGGCGTTGCGCGCGATCCGCCCGTTGAGCCTGCTGGGCAGCGACGAGTGCCTGAGCCTTGCGGCGGCGCTGGAGCAACGTTCGGAACATCCGATCGCCCGCGCATTCGGCCGCGCGCCGTTGGCGGCGGATGAAGTGCTCAGCACGCCGGGCCTGGGCCTGGAAGGCCGCGTCGGTGACCGCCGGTTGCGCATTGGCCAGCCGGGTTTTGTCTGCGAACTGAGCGGCTGCGCCCTCCCCGCCTCGCCGAAGGAAGCCGGCCAATGGCTGCTGCTGGGCGACACCGGCGGCGCCCTGGCCTGGTTTGTCCTGGATGACCGCCTGCGCAGCGACGCGCCCGCCTTGCTCGCCGCCTGCAAGGCACGCGGCTGGCGCACGTTGCTGCTGTCGGGAGACAGCTCGCCGATGGTTGCCAGTGTCGCCGCCGAGCTGGGCATCGACGAAGCCCATGGCGGCCTGCGCCCCGATGACAAGCTGCAAATGCTGCAACAGTTGCACAAGGAAGGCCGCAAGGTGCTGATGCTCGGCGATGGCGTCAACGATGTGCCGGTGCTGGCCGCCGCCGATATCAGCGTGGCCATGGGCTCGGCCACCGACCTGGCCAAGACCAGCGCCGACGCGGTGTTGCTGTCGAACCGCCTCGACGCCCTGGTGCAAGCCTTTACCCTGGCCCGGCGCACCCGCCGGGTAATCATTGAAAACCTGCTGTGGGCCGGGCTGTACAATGGCCTGATGTTGCCGTTTGCCGCCCTCGGCTGGATCACTCCCATCTGGGCGGCGATCGGCATGTCCCTCAGTTCGTTGACCGTGGTGCTCAATGCCCTGCGCCTGACTCGCATGCCGAGCACGCCAGCCGTGAGCCCCGCCCCCGTAACCCGCCCGCTGCCGGCTTGAGCCGCGCGGGCATGGAGTGCAGATGCCAGCTCTTTACGTGATGATCCCGGCGGCGCTGTTGATCGTGGCCATCGCCATTTACATCTTCTTCTGGGCGGTGGACAGCGGCCAGTACGACGACCTCGATGGCCCGGCTCACAGCGTGCTGTTCGATGACCAGGACCCGAACCACCTGGCGGCCGTCGATGAAGCCAACGGCCCTGAACAACCGCCCAAGCCGAAAGATCCGCCCCATGCTTGAACTGGCGCCCCTGCTGGTCTCGGCGGTGATCCTCGGCCTGCTGGGCGGCGGCCATTGCCTGGGTATGTGTGGCGGCCTGATGGGCGCGCTGACCCTGGCGATTCCCAAGGAGCAACGCAGTCGGCGCTTTCGCCTGCTGCTGGCCTACAACCTGGGGCGCATCCTCAGCTACGCCACCGCGGGCTTGCTGATCGGCCTGGCCGGCTGGGCCGTGGCCAACAGTCCGGCAGCGATGTTCATGCGCATCCTCGCCGGGCTGTTGCTGATCTGCATGGGCTTGTACCTGGCCGGCTGGTGGAGCGGCCTGACCCGTATCGAAAGCCTCGGGCGCGGCCTGTGGCGGCATATCCAGCCGGTTGCCAACCGTTTGCTGCCGGTGTCCAGCCTGCCCCGGGCGTTGCTGCTGGGTGCGCTCTGGGGCTGGTTGCCGTGCGGGTTGGTCTACAGCACGTTGCTGTGGGCGGCCAGCCAGGGCAATGCGCTGGACAGTGCGGTGCTGATGCTCGCGTTCGGCCTTGGCACCTGGCCGGTACTGCTGGCCACGGGCTTAGCCGCTGATCGAGTCACCGCATTATTGCGCAAACGCAGCGTGCGGATGGCCGGTGGCCTGCTGGTCATGCTGTTCGGCATCTGGACCTTGCCCGGGCCGCACCAGCACTGGCTGATGGGCCACTAGGTCGCCATGTGGCATAGCGCCGCTCCCCGTTGATGCAAATCAAGATGGCTTCCCCACCCAGCCCCTAGACTCGGCCCACTAGCCTATCCGGGGGAACGCCCGCATGCTCGACGCCATTCGTTGGGACACTGATCTGATTCACCGCTACGACCTGGCGGGGCCACGCTATACCTCGTACCCCACCGCCGTACAATTCGACAGCCAGGTCGGCACCTTCGACCTGCTCCACGCCCTGCGCGACAGCCGCAAGGCCGTACGGCCCCTGTCGCTGTATGTGCATGTGCCGTTTTGCGCCAACATTTGCTACTACTGCGCCTGCAACAAGGTCATCACCAAGGATCGCGGCCGGGCTCACGCCTATCTGCAACGCCTGGAGCAGGAAATCCAGTTGGTGGCGTGCCACCTCGACCCCAAACAGCCGGTGGAGCAGCTGCACTTCGGCGGCGGCACCCCGACCTTTCTCAGCCATGACGAGCTGCGTCAGGTCATGGGCCGCCTGCGCCAGCACTTCAACCTGCTGGACGATGACTCCGGCGACTACGGGATTGAAATCGACCCGCGGGAAGCCGATTGGGCGACCATGGGCCTGCTGCGTGAACTGGGGTTCAACCGCGTCAGTATCGGCCTGCAGGACCTGGACCCCGAAGTGCAGCGTGCGGTGAACCGCCTGCAAAGCCTGGAAGAAACCCGCGCAGTGATTGACGCAGCGCGCACCCTGCAGTTTCGTTCGATCAATATCGACCTGATCTACGGTTTGCCCAAGCAGACACCGCTGAATTTCGCACGCACCGTGGAAGAAGTCATCAGCCTGCAACCGGACCGCCTCTCGGTATTCAACTACGCACACCTGCCGGAACGGTTCATGCCCCAGCGACGGATCAACACCGACGACCTGCCCTCCCCGGCGGAAAAACTGCTGATGCTGCAAACCACCATCGAGCAGTTGACCCGGGCGGGCTACCGCTACATCGGCATGGACCACTTTGCCCTGCCGGACGACGAATTGGCCGTCGCCCAGGAAGAAGGCACGCTGCAACGCAACTTCCAGGGCTACACCACCCACGGGCATTGCGATTTGATCGGGCTCGGGGTGTCGGCGATCAGCCAGATCGGCGACCTGTACTGCCAGAACAGCAGCGACCTGAACCACTACCAGAACGCCCTCGCCGGCGCGCAACTGGCCACCAGCCGTGGGTTGTTATGCACCACGGATGACCGGTTGCGCCGGGAAGTGATCCAGCAGCTGATCTGCACGTTCAGCCTGAATTTCGAGAAGATCGAACAGGCCTTCAACATCGATTTTCGCGGCTATTTCGACGAACTCTGGCCGCAACTGGAGGCGATGACCGAGGACGGACTGATCGAACTCGACCCACAGGGCATCCGCGTATTGCCGGCGGGGCGCCTGCTGGTACGCTCGGTGTGCATGGTGTTCGATGCCTATCTGGAGCACCAGAATCGGCAACGATTTTCGCGGGTGATCTGAACCTGTCCTACTTCGCCAGCAGGGCCATCGCTTCCAGCTGCGACTCGGGAGACTCGTCCTTCAAGGCCTTGGTCAACTGCGATTGGGCCGTCATCAAGCCGGCCTGCAATGTCGCGATATCACTCTGCAAGGCGGCCACTCTGGCCTGCCTTGCCTGCGGGGTCTTTGAGGCGTCGGACATGGCAGCTGAGAGCTGAGCCATCTTCTCGGCGAGCTGTTTTCTCATCTCGCGAATCATTTTCAACAGCTGCTTGATGTTGTCTTTCAGGTTGCTGTCGTCAATGTCCTTGTTGGAGTTGGTGCTGGCCTTGGAGGCTTTCAGCCCCGCCCCCGAGATATCCACCACCAGTCCTTGGGGCTTGGTGTCAGTGGCCCGATCGGTCGAAGACGCTTGGTCTTTATCGTCTGCAGCGGGGTCTTTTTTCGCATCAGGCACGGTTAGCGAAGAAACAATGGCAGGGTTGGTTGCGCCAATGGAAAGCATGATCTGAGCCTCCAGCTCTAGGAGTGACAATCTTGTATCGACCTCGATACAAAATTCTTTATACCGCTGCTGCTTTTCTGTACACGCTGGCCTGATTGCCCCCCGGTGCGTTACCCTTACGTCTTATGTGTGTTTTCCCACAAGGATTTAAGAAATGTCCGAGCCAGTTAAACTGCGCGCTCATAGCCAGGCTCATTGCAAGGATTGCAGCCTGGCCCCCCTGTGCCTGCCACTTTCGTTGAATCTGGAAGACATGGAAGCGCTGGACGAGATCGTTAAACGCGGTCGCCCACTGAAAAAAGGCGAGTTCCTGTTTCGCCAGGGCGACAAGTTTGACTCCGTTTATGCAGTACGTTCTGGCGCACTGAAAACCTTCAGCCTGAGCGATGGCGGCGAAGAACAGATCACCGGCTTCCACCTGCCGAGCGAACTGGTCGGACTGTCGGGCATGGACACTGAGATTCACCCCGTGTCGGCCCAGGCCCTGGAAACCACATCGGTGTGTGAAATCCCGTTCGAACGCCTGGATGAGCTGGCCCTGCAACTGCCGCAACTGCGTCGCCAGCTGATGCGCGTGATGAGCCGGGAAATCCGCGACGACCAACAGATGATGCTGCTGTTGTCGAAGAAAACCGCCGACGAGCGTATTGCCACTTTCCTGGTCAACCTTTCCGCACGTTTCCGCGCGCGGGGTTTCTCGGCCAACCAGTTCCGCCTGAGCATGTCGCGCAACGAAATCGGCAACTACCTGGGCCTGGCGGTGGAAACCGTGTCCCGGGTATTCACCCGCTTCCAGCAGAACGAGTTGATTGCGGCCGAAGGCAAGGAAGTGCATATCCTCGACCCGATCCAGCTCTGCGCATTGGCTGGCGGTTCGCTCGACGGTTGATCCAGACGCTTGCGGCCGAGCCAATCGGCTGGGCCGCAGGTATACTTCGAGTCCGCTTTCCTCCCCAGGACTCCTCGACGATGGTCTTCGATTCGTTCGACATCAAATCCCTGATTCGCCCAGTCATCGACTTCCCCAAGCCTGGGGTGATCTTTCGCGATATCACGCCGCTGTTCCAGTCGCCCAAGGCCTTGCGCCTGGTGGCCGACACCTTCGTACACCGCTACGTCGAAGCCGACTTCACCCACATCGGCGCGATGGATGCCCGGGGCTTCTTGATCGGTTCGATCATTGCCTATCAGTTGAACAAACCGCTGATCCTGTTCCGCAAGCAAGGCAAATTGCCGGCTGACGTGCTGGCCGAGAGTTACCAGACCGAATACGGCGAAGCCTTCCTGGAAGTGCACGCCGACAGCCTGTGTGAAGGTGATTCGGTGCTGATGTTCGATGACCTGATCGCCACCGGCGGCACGCTGATCGCAGCGGCCAACCTGGCGCGGCGCATGGGCGCACGGATTTTCGAAGCGGCGGCGATCATCGATCTGCCGGAGCTGGGTGGTTCCCAGCGCCTGGAAGACATGGGCATTGCGACGTTCTGCCTGACGCAGTTTGCCCTGACAGACCAATAACCCCGGGACTCGTGTGGCGAGGGAGCTTGTGTGGCGAGGGAGCTTGTGTGGCAGGGAGCTTGCTGTGGCGAGGGAGCTTGCTCCCGCTGGAGTGCGCAGCGCTCCCAAAGATCTTGGGGCCGCTACGCAGCCCAGCGGGAGCAAGCTCCCTCGCCACAGCTCCCTCGCCACAAAAGCGCTTTCTACAAGCCCATCTGCTTGCTGATGATTTCGTTCATCACTTCCCGAGTCCCGCCACCGATGGACAGGATGCGGTTGTCGCGATACAGCCGCTCCACCAGGTTGCCGCGCATGTAGCCCTGGCCGCCGAGGATCTGCACGGCATCAAAGGTCACGCGGTCGGCGGTGTCGGTGGCGAGGTTCTTGGCCATCGAGATCTCCTTGATCACACTCTTGCCCGCGGCCATCTTGGCGGCCTGGCGGTAGGTGAATTCCCGCGAGACCTCCACCGCCGTGGCCATTTCCGCCAGGCGATGCTTGAGCACCTGGAACTTGCCGATGGGTTTGCCGAAGGCCTCGCGCTGGGCCGCCCACTTCAGGCTTTCCTCCAGGGCCATCTGCGCAGTCATATTGGCCATCAGGGCCAGGGCCAGGCGCTCGCTCTGGAAGTTGCCCATGATGCAGGCGAAACCCATGTTCTCGGCGCCGATCAGATTGCCTACGGGTACGCGGCAATCATCGAAGAACAGTTCGGCCGTGTCCGACGCCCACCAGCCCATCTTCTTCAGCGGTGTACCGGTGGTGAAACCAGGCGTGCCCTTTTCGATCAACAACAGGCTGATGCCGGCAAAGCCCGGCCCCCCGGTACGTACCGCGACGGTATAGAAGTCGGCACGCTGGCCGCTGGTGATAAAGGTTTTGCTGCCGCTGACCCGGTAATGGTCGCCGTCGCGCACGGCACGGGTCTGCAGGCTGGCGACATCGGAGCCGCCACCGGGCTCGGTGACGGCCAGGGCGGCGATCTTCTCGCCGGATAACACCTGCGGCGCCACACGATCGCGCACCTCGGGCCGGGCCCATTTGACGATGGGCGGCAAGCCGATATCCAGCGAGCCCAACCCTGCCACTACTCCGCCGGAGCCGCAGCGCATCAGTTCTTCGCTGGCCGCGACCTTGGCGAACAGGTCACCTTCGTGGCTGCCTCCAAGGGCTTCGGGGTAACCGATGCCCAGGATCCCCGCCGCACCGGCCTTGAGGTACAGCTCCCGGGGGAAGCTTTCCGCTTCCTCCCACTGCTCGATGCCCGGCAACATCTCGCGCTCGACGAAACGACGCACGCTGTCGCGGACCAATTGGTGGCTGGGGTCGAAGTATTCCTGATAGGCAGACATCGGCAAGCTCCACGGGACGGTAGAGCGAACTTACCAAGCGCTTGCTTGGTTATCAAGCAAGAGGAAAGACTCGTGAACACCACAAAACAAATGTGGGAGCGGGCTTGCTCGCGAATGCGGTGTATCAGTCGCCAGATGCATTGACTGAACCACCGCATTCGCGAGCAAGCCCGCTCCCACATTTTGTTCTGCGGTGTTTGTTATAGGGCGATCGGCTTACGCCCGGCAAACGAATGCGCCAGGGTCCCGCCATCCACCAGTTCCAGCTCGCCACCCAGCGGCACGCCGTGGGCGATGCGCGAAGTAATCAGGCCTTTGTTGGTCAGCAGCTGGGCGATGTAATGGGCCGTCGCTTCGCCTTCCACCGTAGGGTTGGTGGCCAGGATCACCTCGACGAACGTGCCCTGCTCCTCGATTCGCGTCACCAGTTGCGGAATACCAATCGCCTCCGGCCCCAGCCCGTCCAGCGGCGACAGGTGGCCCTTGAGCACAAAGTAGCGCCCGCGGTAACCGGTCTGCTCCACCGCGTAGACATCCATCGGCCCTTCGACCACGCACAGCAGCGTGTCGTCGCGACGCGGGTCGGCGCATTGCGGGCACAGCTCTTCCTCGGTCAGGGTGCGGCACTGGCGGCAGTGGCCGACCCCTTCCATCGCCTGGCTCAGGGCCTGGGCCAATCGGGAGCCGCCGCTGCGATCACGCTCCAGCAGTTGCAGCGCCATGCGCTGGGCGGTTTTCTGGCCCACGCCCGGCAAAGTGCGCAGGGCGTCGATCAGTTGACGAATCAGGGGGCTGAAGCTCATGGGGAAAGGTCCGACAAAACAACGAGACGCGGTTTATACCCGCGCCTCGGATTAGCGTCAAATGCTCAATCTTGTGCGACCCGCACCACCAACTTGCCGAAGTTGCGCCCCTCCAGCAAACCGATAAAGGCTTCAGGTGCCTGCTCCAGGCCTTCCACCACGTCCTCGCGGAACTTGATCTTGCCATCCCGCACCCACGGCGCCATGGCACTGAGGAATTCCGGTTGGCGGTCGCCATAGTCGTCGAACACGATAAAGCCCTGGATCCGCACACGCTTGGTCAGCAAGGTACGTTGCAACGCCGGCAGCCGGTCGGGACCGCTGGGCGCTTCGTGGGCGTTATAGCCGGCGATCAGGCCACACAAGGGAATGCGCGCCTTGGCATTCAGCAGCGGCACGACCGCGTCGAATACCTTGCCGCCGACGTTTTCAAAGTAGATATCGATGCCCTTGGGGCAGGCCTGGGCAAGCTCCTCGGCAAAGTTGTCGCTCTTGTGATCGACACAGGCATCAAAGCCCAGCTCGTCCACCACATAGCGGCACTTGTCGGCGCCGCCCGCCACACCGACCACCCGCAGGCCCTTGATCTTCGCCACCTGGCCCACCACCGAGCCCACCGCACCGGAAGCGGCCGCCACCACCAGGGTTTCCCCGGACTTGGGCTGGCCGATATCGGTGAGGCCCATATAGGCGGTCATGCCGGGCATACCCAGCACACCCAGGGCCATGGACGGGCTGGCCAGTCCCTTCGGTACCGGGATCAGGTTGCGCCCATCGGAGATGCTGTGGCTCTGCCACCCGGTGGAACCGACCACCAGGTCACCCACCTCGAACTTGGGATTGCGGGACTGTTCGATGCGGCTGACAGCGCCACCGGTCATCACTTCGTCGATTTCTACCGGTGCGGCGTAGGACGGCGCATCACTCATGCGCCCGCGCATGTAGGGATCCAGGGACAGGTAAAGGGTCTTCAGCAAAACCTGGCCGTCGGCCAGTTCCGGCAGCGCGACGCGCTCCAGGCGAAAGTTTTCCGGCACCGGTGCGCCGTGGGGGCGTGAGACCAGCACAATGCGCTGGTTGAGGGTCAATGCTTCGGACATCAGCGAGGCTCCTTCTATCGGTGATTGAATTCAACGGTATAGGGTGCAGACCCCAACACAGGGTCCAGGGTTCGACAAAACTCTCGCAGTAGCAGTTGTCGAGCGCCAGCGAGGCTACGTTAGCCGCACCGCTGCTTTCATGCCAGACGTGGGACCGAGTCGCTGCCGACGCAGCCTGGCTGGCGCTCGACAGCTGCTACGGGTATGGAAAATAGCCGGCCAAAAAAATGCCAGGCGCGGGGCCTGGCATTTTCGGTGCTGCGCTTGCAGATCAGAACGGCAGCTTCATGCCCGGTGGCAGTTGCATGCCAGCGGTCACGCCGGACATCTTGTCCTGGCTGTTGGCTTCGATCTTGCGCACGGCGTCGTTGACGGCCGCGGCAAACAGCGCCTCGAGCATTTCCAGGTCGTCTTCGCCGACGCCCGGCAATACGCTTGGGTCGATGCTCACGCGCTTGATGTCGTGACGACCGGTCATCACCACGCTGACCATATCGCCACCGGCTTTACCGGTGACTTCGGCGTTGGCCAGTTCTTCCTGCATCTTGGCCATCTTTTCCTGCATCTGCTGCGCCTGCTTCATCAGGCCGGCCATGCCACCTTTCATCATGGGAATCACCTCAAAAGTACGTGGATCAATTATTGGCCCCGGGTTATGACGCTTGGGGTACCGGGGCTTCTACAGGTTCAATAGTATCGTGCCGCACCACCGCGCCAAACTGCTGCATCATCTGCTGGATGAGCGGATCACCGTGGATTGACTCTTCAGCCTCGCGCTGGCGGTTGACCCGGCGACGGGACGCCGCCTGGGCCGGGGTTTCCTGCTCGGGCTTGATCAGCTCGATGCTGATGGTCAGCGTGCGCCCGTGGAACTGGTTCAGGGCATCGTTGAGCCGGCGCTGCTGGGTCGCGTTGAACAGGGCGCTGTGGGCCGGGTCCAGGTGCAGCAGCCAGTGGTCGCCATCAACGGCAATCAGGGTGCAGTTGGCGGCGATGCTGCCGGTCATGCCGGAGATCGGCAGTTTCGGGAACAGCTCCAGCCATTGCAACGCCAGGCCGGTGGCCGGCATCGCGGCAGGTTCGGGTTCAGGCTCCGGGGCAGGCTCGGCGGTGTGTTCGCTGGCCAGGTCGTCCAGGTAGCTGTAGGCCGAATCCATGTCCGGCTCGATGTAATCTTCGTCCAGCGGCGGCTCGTCGTCGAGGTCGGTGCCCGGGGTGGCGGCGTCCACTTGCGCAACGGTCGGCTCCGGCACCGGGGCCGAAACCCACTCGGGGGCGTCCGGCACCACGCTGTCCGGGGTCGGCGCGGGCATGGGTGTCAGTTCAGGCTGCTCGCTGGTGGTTTCCAGCACCGGCTCGACGGCAGGCTGCAGCTCGACCTCGACCTCGGCCTCTACCGGGTCGTTCCACGGCAGATCGACTTCAGGCACGGGCGCAGGCTCAACCACCGGCTCCGGCACCACCACAGGCGCCACGGGCTCGGCGACAACCGGGGCGGCGGCCTGTGCAACCGGCGCAGGCGGCGCAACCACTGGCGCGACAACAGCCGGGCCAGCCACTGGTTTGGCGGAATCAACTGTGGCCTGGCTGATCCCCACTGGCTTTAGCGGCTGTCTCGGCGCATCCGCCGTGTCGGCGGGCCTGAAGGCCAGCATCCGCAGCAGGACCATTTCAAAGCCGCCTCGCGGATCGGGTGCCAACGGCAGGTCACGTCGCCCAATCAGGCCCATCTGGTAGTAGAACTGTACGTCTTCGGCCGGCAACGCCTGGGCCAGGGCCAACACGCGGTCGCGGTCGCCGTGGCCGTTGTCGACACCTTCGGGCAGGGCCTGGGCGATGGCGACGCGGTGCAGCACATTGAGGATTTCCGACAGCACGCCATTCCAGTCCGGGCCTTGCTCGGACAGATGACGCACGGCTTCGAGCAACGCCTTGGCGTCGCCTTCGATCAACGCGTGCAGCACGTCGAACACCTGGCCGTGGTCCAGGGTGCCGAGCATCGCCCGCACGTCGGCGGCCAGCACCTTACCTTCACCGAAGGCGATAGCCTGGTCGGTAAGGCTCATGGCATCACGCATCGAGCCGTCGGCGGCACGACCCAGCAACCACAGGGCGTCGTCTTCGAACGGTACGTTCTCGACACCCAGCACGTGGGTCAAATGCTCGACCACACGCTCCGGGGTCATGTTTTTCAGGGAGAACTGCAGGCACCGCGACAAAATCGTTGCAGGAAGTTTCTGCGGGTCGGTGGTGGCCAGGATGAATTTGACGTAGGGCGGCGGCTCTTCCAGGGTCTTCAACAAGGCGTTGAAGGAGTGGCTGGACAGCATGTGCACTTCGTCGATCAGGTAGACCTTGAAGCGGCCACGGCTCGGTGCGTACTGCACGTTGTCGAGCAGCTCGCGGGTGTCTTCGACCTTGGTGCGGCTCGCGGCGTCGATCTCGATCAGGTCGACAAAACGCCCTTCGTCGATTTCCCGGCACACCGAGCAGGTACCACACGGCGTCGAGGTGATGCCGGTTTCACAGTTCAGGCACTTGGCAATGATGCGGGCAATGGTGGTCTTGCCCACCCCGCGGGTACCGGTGAACAGGTAGGCGTGGTGCAGCCGCTGGCTGTCCAAGGCATTGATCAGAGCCTTGAGCACATGGGTCTGGCCGACCATTTCGCGGAACGAGCGCGGACGCCATTTACGTGCAAGAACCTGATAACTCATCGAAAACCGTCGCAACTGGGAAGCGGAAGCGGGTAATGCTAGCGGAGCAAGGGGGAAATTGCATCCGGCACGCTCGTCTAATCTGACTAAGCTGGTCTGACCAAGCCTGTAAAAGGCTGAACCCGGAGAATTTATGCGCGCAGTCCTGGGCGCCTTGTGGATGATTGCCACGGTCAGCCTGGCGGCACCCGCACCTCTGCGATTCTCCATTTCCGACAGCTGGACCATGCCCATGGTGCAACTTGACCAGGGCCAGCCCACCCAGGGGATTTTGTATGACCTGATGTTGAGCCTGGCCACCCAGGTCGGCCGTCCTGCGAAATTCCATGTGCTGCCGCGTGCGCGTATCGACACCGCCATGGAGCGCGGGGATGTGGACGTGCGCTGCTACGTGACACCGGCGTGGCTGAACAACCTGTCGGGGGACTACACCTGGAGCATCCCGCTGCTGGTCCAGCGCAATGTGCTGGCCGCCGGGCGCGTGCCCTCAACGTCGGTGGCACTGGACAGCCTTGCGCCGCAACACATCGGCACGGTACTCGGCTACAGCTACCCGACCCTGGAGGCGCGCTTCGCCAGCGGCCAGTTCAGCCGCGACGACAGCCGCAGTGAAGAGCAAGTGCTGCAAAAACTGGTGGCCGGACGCTTCAACTATGCAGTGATCAACGAATGGATCCTTGACCGCTTCAATCAGCAATTACCGCCCACACAGCGCCTGCATACGGTGGCCGTGATCGAGGAGCAACGCCTGGGCTGCTATGTGCGCAACGACCCGCAGGTGCCGGGGCAGCAGATCCTGCGCACGTTGCTGCGGATGAAAATGTCCGGGGAGATTGATGAAATCATCCAGCTGTATATCGGGAACAGCGCCCCCGCCCCTTAAGATCACCTGATTGTCCTTGTGGCCAGGGAGCTTGCTGTGGCGAGGGAGCTTGCTCCCGCTGGAGTGCGCAGCGCTCCCAAAGATCTTGGGGCCGCTACGCAGCCCAGCGGGAGCAAGCTCCCTCGCCACAGCAAGCTCCCTCGCCACAGTAAACATCACTCAAGCTTTTGCCACTGCGGCGGCGGTGCAAATCCCTCGACCCAACCCGGCACGTCGTCCGCAGGCATCGGCCGGGCGATGAAATAGCCTTGGGCCACTTCGCAGCCCATGCGCATCAACAGCTGGCCGTGCTCCAGGGTTTCCAGGCCTTCGGCAATCACTTCGCGGCCAAACGCACGGGCCAGGCCGATCACGGCCTTGGTCAGCGCCAGGTCGTCCTTGTCGTGCAGGATGTCGCGCACGAACGACTTGTCGATCTTGATGGTCTGGGTCGGCAGGCGCTTGAGGTAGCTCAGGGAGGAATAGCCGGTGCCAAAATCATCCAGGGAGAACTGCACGCCCAAGGCCTGGCAGGCCTCCAGGTGCTGGGTGACACGCTGGATATTGTCGATGGCCACCGACTCGGCGATCTCCAGGTCCAGCCGGTGCGGCTCCACCTGCGGGTATTGCGCCAGCAAGTCTTGCAGGCGCTCGACAAAATCCTCGCGCTGGAAGTGCCGCGCCGCGATGTTCACGCTCACCGACCACCAATGCCCATGCACCTGCCAGCGATGCATCTGGCCCAACACCTGGGCGATCACCCATTCGCCGATATCGACAATCAGGTCGGTCTGCTCGATCAGCGGCAGGAAATCCCCCGGCTTCACAAGGCCACGCTCGGGGTGCTGCCAGCGTAACAATGCTTCGAACCCCACCACCGTGCCGCAGCGCAAGTTGACCTTGGGCTGGTAATACAGGCACAACTGGCCCGCCGCCAGGGCCTGGCGGATCTGCTCCACGGTCTGGTGGCTGGCCTTGACCTCCTGTTCCAGGGATACATCAAACAACTGGTAGCGGTTGCGCCCGCTCTGCTTGGCCACATACATCGCCTGGTCGGCATGGCGCAGCAAGGTGTCGGCGTCCTCGTCGTCCAGGGGGAACAGCGTGACGCCGATGCTGGCGAACACATTCAGCTCCGCCCCCTGGATCGAGTACGGCTCGGAAATCGCCTTGAGGATGCGCAGCAAGGCGCCGTTCAGCTCGTCGATATCGCGCACATAACGCAGGATCAGCACAAATTCGTCACCGGCGAGCCGGGCGACCACGTCCTCGCCGCGGATGATCTCCCGCAACCGAGTGGCCACTTCCACCAACAACAGATCCCCACAGGCATGCCCATACCCGTCGTTGACCGCCTTGAAGCCGTCCAGGTCGAGCATGCACAACGCCAACGGGATGTCTTCGCTGCGGGAGAACTCCAGGGACTGGTTAAGCAACTCCGACAGATAGGCGCGGTTCGGCAAGCCGGTCAGCACATCGTGGCCGACCCGCCATTGCAGGGTGTGCAACAGCTGGCGCTTTTCGCTGACATCGAAGCGGATCGACACGTATTTCTGCACGCGCCCGGTCTTCTCATCGAGCAGCGGCACCATGGTGCTGTCCACCCAATACAACGTCCCATCCTTGGCCCGGTTGCAGATTTCCCCACGCCACACCCGGCCTTCGCTGATGGCTTGCCACATGCCCTGGAAGAACCCCGCAGGGTGCAGTCCCGAGCTCAGAATGCGGTGATTTTGCCCCAGCAACTCGTCACGCCCGTAGCCGGACATGCCGCAGAACTGGTCATTGACGTAAGTGATGCAGCCCGCCAGGTCAGTCTCGGAGAAAATGGCGGCTGCATCCACGGCCCTGCGGTATTTCTCGTCCATGAGTCAGGCTCACTGTGGCTAGCGGTTGAACCGCTCGACCAGGGCGCGCAACCCGGAAGAGATGCTTTCGAGTTCCCGGCCACGGGTGACTGCAGCGTTGGCATTGCCCGCTGTCTTTTGCACCGTGGCGGCAACGTTATTGATCTGCTGTGAAACTTCCTCGGCGACGTGGGATTGTTCCTGTGAGGCAGCAGCCATTTGCTGACTCATACCGGTAATACGCTCCACCGCGTGGCGAATGCCTTGCAGCGCCTGCTGCGCCTCAAGTACTTGCTGCACGCCCTGCTCGGCCTCGTGAATGCCCAGGCTCGCGATCTCGACCGCCTCATCGGCGCCCGCCCGCAGGTTCTGGATGATGCCCTGGATCTGCTGGGTCGACTCGCGCGTCTTGCCCGCCAGGGCGCGCACCTCGTCGGCCACCACGGCAAAGCCACGGCCCTGCTCGCCGGCGCGGGCCGCTTCAATGGCCGCGTTGAGGGCCAGCAGGTTGGTCTGGTCGGCGATTGCCTGGATCATGCTCGCGGCCACCTGGATTTGCTGGGTCTGCCCGGCCAGGTTGCCCACCGCCTGGTTGATCTGGGTGACGGTGCCGGCCAGCAACTGGATCGCCTCGCGCGACGTGCCGGCCACCTGGCTGCCCTGCTCGGCGAGGGTGTTGGCGGTGTGGGCTTCACTGGCGGTTTGTTGAACGTGCACTGCCACTTCGGCGATGGACGCAGCCATCTCGGTCATGGCGGCGGCGGTCATGTCGGTCTCGGCGCGCTGTTCCAGCAACGCCGATTCGGTGGTACTCGACAACACGCTGGAATGGGCGGCTGCTTCGGCCATCTGGTTGGCCAGGTCGCTGAGGCGCGTCAGGGCGGTTTTAAGTCGCGCTTCTTCGCTGATCAGGATCATTTCGAGCTGCGCGGTCGGCCCCAGCGCGTCGCTGTAGGTCATGGCGCTGATGGGGTCGGAAAAGGTATTGGGCGTGTTCTGCACAATCTGCTTGAGCTGTAGCCCCAAGCGTTGATGCCCCCAGACGCCCAGGCCGAGAAACAAGCCGACAGTCAACGCCTGGGCCCACACACCCGGAACCCATTGGAAGGCGGCGACACTGGCAACGGCAGCCGCCAGTGGCAACGCCATGGCTCGGGACACAGACGCCACACGCCGCACCGGCGAGACCGCCGCACCACCTGCCTGCAACCGCGCGTACAGCGCTTCTGCGCGGCGCACCTGTTCGCGGGTGGGCTTGACCCGCACCGACTCATAGCCCGTCAGCCGCCCGTCTTCGAGAATCGGCGTCACATAGGCGCTGACCCAATAATAGTTGCCGTTCTTGCAGCGGTTCTTCACCACGCCCATCCAGCTCTGCCCGGCCTTGAGGTAGCTCCACATCAGCTGGAACACGGCGGGCGGCATGTCCGGGTGGCGCACCAGGTTGTGGGTGCTGCCGATCAGCTCGGCCTGGGTAAAACCGCTCATGGCGGCAAACTCGGCGTTGCAGTAGGTAATATGGCTGTTGACGTCAGTTGCGGAAATTAGCCGTTGCTGCTCCCCAAAAGTCTGTTCAACAGCAGTGACCGGCAAATTGAGACGCACGTTAAAGCTCCATGGACAGCATTCGATCGCCCTCTCGACCACCGGGTAGGCAGGACAGGCGGATTCGTATTTCCAGTCGGGCTGCGCCGTCGATCGGCTGGTTGGCCGCAAAGGTACGCAAACCCACGATTTTGCACAGCAATTCATCATCCATTCAGTGATGATCAACTAGGCTTGAATTCGGGTATCCGGCACGTGAGGCGCAATGAAGCGTGGCACTGACGAGCGACATTTCAGTCCCTGCCAGGCGTCCGTTTTATGGGCACATTTATGAGAGTAAGGAGAGAGCAATGATTTCCTGTTTCATAAACCTGCCTTCTGAAACGAGACCACCAAATACTTGTCCTAGATGCCGATTCTACGAATTACATCACATTTTGCAAGAAAAGGTGATGGTACATGCGGTTGTCTAATTTTAAGATTTATCGTTAAGTTCTTGATTCTAAATGGGAATTGAGCGATGCACATTTCAAGTTTGGGTCCAGCCATCAGACGTTACCGCAAGGTCGCAGGGCTTACTCAGGCTGAACTAGGTGAAAAAACCGGTTTTGACCCTAAAACCATCAGCCGCTTCGAAACCGGCACCTATACACCCAGCGTCGAGGCACTGTTCTTGTTCGCAGAGGCGCTGGGAGTGAAGCTGAAAGTCTTTTTCGCAGACCTGGTCGACGAGGAGGAACAGCGCGCTTATCTGTTCGGTGTCATTCACAAAGCCACCCCGAAGGATCTGGGAAAGCTGATCGCAGCGGTAGACCAGGCCTTGTCCAAGCCTTAGAGCTCGCAACACACGTGCACGCAATAAAAAGAGCAGACAGCCAGATTGACTGTCTGCTCTTTGCTTGATGACTCCTGACATGAACTGACAGGACAGCCCCTTAGACTAGGGACTGAGCCGCGCCATTGCTGCGTCATTCCACGGAGTCATCATGAATAGCATTGCCCATTACTTTTTGTTGTACGTCGACAGCCCGGCCACCAGCGCCAACCTCTACAGCCGACTGCTGGACAAGCCGCCGGTGGAGCTGGGGCCGACCTTTGCGCTGTTCATCCTCGACAACGGGGTGAAACTCGGCCTGTGGTCGCGCCATACCGTGGAGCCTGCGGCCCAAGCCTCGGTTGGCGGTAGCGAGGCGGGTTTCTGCGTCGCTGATATCGCAACGGTCGACGATTTGCACACACGCTGGGTGCAACTCGGGATGAGCATCATCCAGTCACCGGTCGAGGCGGATTTCGGCTACACCTTTGTCGCCCAGGACCCCGACGGTCACCGCCTGCGGGTGTTCACCGTGAACCCGTAACGGCTTGCGGCGCCAGCGCCCTTCGAGGCTGATGGCGCCGACACTGGCCAGCACGATCAGGCCACCCAGCACCACGCGCAGCGAAACCTGCTCGCCCAGCAGCGTGGCGGCCATCACCATCGCCACCGGCGGCACCAGGTACAACGCCACTGACGCGCGGCTGACCTCGACATGCCGCAACACATAGGCCCAGGCCAGGTACGCCAGGGCGCTGGGAAAGGCGCCGAGCAACAACACCGCCCAGTTGGCTTGGGTTGATGATTGCGACACCACCGCCGGCAAACCCGGCAAATACACACACAACAGCAAGGTGCCCGACCACACGGTGTAGCACACCGTGGTCAGCGGGCTGTAGCGCCGGGAATAGTGTTTCTGGATGGTGAAATAAAGGCTCCACGACAACGCCGCCAGCAGGATCATCAGTCCACGGGGATCAATCTGCCCCAGGCCATGCTCGCCCCAGATCACCACCAGCACCCCGCTCAAGCCCAGCAGCACGCAACCCCAGCGCCAGCCGGTAACTCGCTCCTTCAAGCCGAAAAACGCCACCAGCACCGTAAATAGCGGAACCGACTGCGCCAGCACACTGGAGGCAGCGGCCGTGACAAATTGCTGGCCGAAATTGATCGTCAGGTGATGCAGGAAAATCCCGAAGAAGCCCAGCACCAGCAACCACGGCAGGTCCCGCAGACGTGGCCGCTCGATCCTCATGACCAACGCGACGCCGGCCATCAATACCGAAGCAATCAGGAACCGCCCCAAGGCCAACTGGCCCGGGCTGTAGCTGTGCAAGGCCAGATGCACGCCAATCGGCGAATACGCCCAACAGAGGATGACGCTGGCAGTGACTAGCGTAAGCTTTACAGGTGACGGGGCTTTCATGAACGGCGTCCAGCAGTGGGAATGCCGTCAGTCTTGGCCCCGGCAAGGCGCAGGACAATTAACCGTTTCTGACTTCTGTAATCACTGGAACTGAGCGATGGAACTGGCCCAACTGAAAATGGTGAAAGCCGTGGCACAAACCGGCAGCGTGGCCCAGGCCGCCCTGCAACTGCACTGCGTGCCGTCCAACATCACCACACGCATCAAGCAACTGGAAAGCGAGTTGGGTACCCCGCTGTTCATTCGCGCCGGGCGCGGGTTGGCGATCAGTGCCGCAGGGGAAGTGTTTCTCGACTACTGCGAGCGCATCCTCGCGCTGGTGGAAGAGTCCAAGCGTGCCGTCGACAGCAACGCGATTCCCCGCGGCAAGCTGCGCATCGGCGCAGTGGAATCCAGCGCCAGTGGCCGCCTGCCGCCGCTGCTGGCCGAATACCATCGACGTTATCCACAAGTGGAGCTGGAACTGGTGACCGGTGCCTGGGCGCAGTTACTCGATGACCTGCAACATCACCGCATCGACGCCGCGCTGGTGGCCGCCGGCGGCAAACGCCCGAAGCTCGAACAAAGCGTGGTCTACAGCGAGCGCCTGGTGCTGATTACCAGCGCCTCCAGCGCACCCATCGAGGACGCCCGGGACCTGGCCGGCCGCACGCTGCTGGTGTGGCCGCCCGGCTGCCCGTATCGCGCAGCCCTGGAGAACTGGCTCAAGCCCCACGACATCAAGCCTGCCATCGCAAGTTATGCCAGTTGGGGCACGATCATTGGCTGCGTCAGCGCGGGGATTGGCGTGGCACTGGCGCCGGAAGGCATCCTGGCGCGCTACGAGCAGGCCAACCAATTGACGTCCTACCGCTTCGACGAATTGGCGGCGGTGGATAACCTGCTGTTCTGGCACAAAGACACCCAACGCCATCTGGCGCGGGATGCCTTTGCGGGGCTGTTGCGGGAAACTTTCGGCTAACCGGTTTTCGCCCCGCTGTGCGCGGGCGCAGGGAGCATCTTCAGCCTTTTGCGGGGGCCAGCCTGGCGTACTGGTCCTGGCTGATCCAGCCCTTGGAAGAGCGGCCTTCGCCATTGATGAACTCGACCTGGGCCCAGCCATCCTTGAACGCCAGTACCGCGACCACATCGTCCTTGACCACGTAGGCACGATGACTGGCCTTGGCGTCCGGGGTCTTCTGCAGGAAGGCCTTGTCGGACGAAACGGTCACCAGGCCGATCCACTTCTTGGCAGCGGTTTGGGTCAGGTCCAGGCCGGTGGCAATTTCCGGCATCAACACGTTGATGCAGCCGGGATGTTCGCGGCCCTTCTCCACGGTCAGCGTCACACCGTCCGAGGAAGCCGCGACGGTACCCGGATAGGCCTCATCCAGCCATGTCGACACCGATGCCTTCGCACCGTCGACCTTGCCCTGCAGGAAGAACGTGCATGAGGGGGTCACGCCCTCGCCCATTTCCTCGGCATAAAACCCCTCCACCTGATGCTCGGGCGTCACGGCCAGCATCAGCCCTTCGTACTTGCCCGAGTGCAGCGTAGCGGCAAACGCCGGCGCACCTGCAGCAACACACACGAAAGAGGCAACCAGCAATCGGGACACGCAACGTTTGAACGGCATTCTATTTTTTCCCTTCAAGTGCTTCGTAGGCTTTTTTGATGCGTTGGTCATAGTCGCCATAATCCTTGCCGTTATAGTTCAGCGCCATGGCGGCGTAATCCTTGTTCTTCATGGCCTTGACCAGGGCCGGGCTCTGGCTGCAAAAACCGAGGAAGGCCTTTAGTTGATGCCCGGCATTAATCTTCATGGCCACCACAAATTCAAACACCGTTTTATAACCGCATGCCGTGAAGTTGGAGCCCATTATCTGAAACATGCCCCAGGAGGCCGATTTCAAGGCCGCTTCCTGATCCAGTGCGAAGGCGGTGGCCATGGTCTCCCAGGCCTTGGTCTGGTCCTTGTTATTGGCCTTCCACTGGGGCCCGGCCTTCTTCACGTAGGGGTACGACAACAGCGGGTGGGTCTGGTCGTATTTACTCTTGGTGTACTTGCGAAAATGGTGCCCTTCAAAGGCGATCACCGGCAACTTGGCCGGGCCGAACCCGGAGCGCCCGCCCGACTCCACCGTGGCGAAGGCCTTGATAATATTGACCGAAATCCCGTTACCCAACTGCGCGGCAGCGTTCTGGAAGTCCGTATCCGTCAGCGTCGTACCGCCGTCGCACGTGGCCTGGAGCATCATCTGCCGGTTGCGCCGCTCGGCCTCGATCATTGCCCGCATGCGGTCCAGATAGTGGTCGACCGTGGCCTGGACCATGTCCGCGCCGGTGTTGCCGAACACATTGAGGAACGTCGGAATACGCAGGGTCGGGTTCGGCTTGACCGGCACCTTCACCGCTTCTTCGATCAGGCTATTGAAGGTGCGCCCGGTAGGGTCGATGACACCATCGGGATGCGCGTATTTCAGGTGGCGGAACTGATACTGGCTGATGCACTGCACCAACTGGCCGTCGCATTTGCCATTTTCCGCCAGGGGGAAACCCAACTTGGGAATGATCAAGTTGAATAAATACTGGATGCATTGAACATCGGCGGGCAAGTTGCGGGCTTTGCCCGGCGCACCGACGGAAGCGCTGATGAGAGTGGGCAACCCTTGCAGGCTTTTCATTACTGACATCCTTGTTAGTTGGAGTAGATGAGCCATAAAGCGCCATCACTTTAATATCATCCATGTGCCACCGACATATTTAGAAATATGTCGCTGGCGCAAACTAACAAGGCGAATTTGGCTTGTCCAGCGCAAGGTTTTAAGGATGTGAGCAATCCCTCACTGACGTCGTCCCTGGGAATAATTTTTAAACGGACTGGGCACTTTGCCACTACCTGCGCTACTGCCTGTTTCGCAGGATGCATTGTCGTCCTGACATCTAACAATGACGTCCAGGGACTGACATGAAATCGACCTTTATTGCCTGTGCCATCAGCGGATTGCTCTTCGTCTCGCCAAACACCCACGCAGAAGATTTTGCGGGCTACTTGCTCAAGGCGGTAACGCCAAAAGGTCCGCAATGGCAAACCAAAAACGATGACGAGATGGCATCAGCGTTCGCGAATGCCGGGGTAAAACGATACAAGTGGTCTGCCGACACCGGAAAAGACGAGATCACCCTGTTTGTGTTGCCGGGCCAGAATCAACCGCCAAGCGCGGCCCGTGATTCCGATACCCGGGCCGCCGAGAAGAACTGCAAAACACATATCAGCCAGACTGACATGGGAGATACCAGCACCCCGTATATGGGCTGGTCGGTGATCTGCACACAGGCGAACGGCAACGTCATGACCTTGAGGCATTTTGCCTATCAATTGGGGGGCGACACGTACAAGGTTTCCAGGACCTGGAGAGAAATGCCTTCAGAACAAACCGTTGCACAATGGAGCGCAACGCTCGCCAGCATCGCCGACCACATCAACAGCACTAAGCCGTGACACAGGAGGTGCCCATGCGTTGGCTAATCGTGGTATCGACTGTCCTGCTGCTGTTCGGCTGTGCATCCAAACCGCCTGTGGCGCCGCCTGACCTGTCCCGCCCGTCGATCGCCGAGACAAAGTCGGTGGTGTTTGCAGGGAAAACATACGTCCTGAAATACCAGGCCCGGGGCAACGTTCCGCTCTGGGAATATTTCCTCGCACCAGAAAGCGTCAACGCCTGGAGCGAACTGGTGGATTTTCGCCTCGCGCCGCCCCAGACCACCGGCAACGAGCCCCGGGATCTTGCCAACCTGACCGCGCAGGCCCACAAACAGGAATACCCCAACCTTCCGGTGGAGATGTTTTCAGACGAGAAAACCGATGCGATCTACGTGCTGCTGTTTTATCCGACCTCCACACGCAAGGACGGCAGCTTCTTTGAGTTCAATATCTTCAAATACTACAAGGACAACGGGACCGGCCAAATCATCAGCTTCCACTTTGCCAAGAACATCCCGTCCGACACGCCTGCCGCACGACAGGAGTTGCCCGGGCACATGGCGAGGTTGCGCGCAGAAGTGATTCCGGCCATGGGAGAGTTCCCGCTGTACCGTCAGTAACCCTGATGAGCGAACAGCAGAAATCGCTTCGCAGATGACGATTGTCAGCGAAGGGCTTCATAAAAGTATTTTTTTGAATCAAGGAGGGTTGCGTTATGGAGGCAACCCCACCAGCCACACCCCGGCACACAATGTTCCCGCTGTGGCTGCTGCCTTCCGGCTCTGACCAGGTTCACGGGTAATCGTTGCGGGGGGACCGATGGGGTCACCATAACGACGCTCGCCTCTCGGCAAGCCGCGCCATTGTACCGATCTCATCGGAAGTTACAACCGTTGGCGCGGGATTAAAAATATCTGATGGTTCAAGTACTTGGCTGCAGGAGCAAGCTTGCTCCTACAAAAGCACGACCTCGTCCGCCCGACCGCCCTCTTGCTGGATCACCAGGTGAATGAAGTGCAGCTTGGCAATCACCGCCGGCGGCAGGACGAACGGATAGAAATCCGGCTGGCCCATGCTGCGGGACAGTTCGTTGAGCATGCCGGCCAGTTCGATCCACGCATTGACGAATGACAGGAACGCCGCGCCACCGGGATACCCGGGGTCGTAGAGGGTGCTGAGGGGGAACGGCTGGTAATCCAGGTCCATCTCCCGGGCGCTCATGCCGAAGCCCAGCGCGGTGTCGACGGCGTCCATCATGTGCAGGTAATGCGCCCAGGTTTCCGCCCAGTCTTCCCACGGGTGCATGGTGGCGTAGGCGCTGACGCAGGTTTGCTGCCAGTCCGGGCGCGGGCCGTTCTGGTAGTGCTGCTCCAGGGCGTCGGCGTAGCTGGCGCGCTCGTCACCGAACAGCGTGCGGAACGGCTCCAGCCAATGGCTGTTGGCGATCAGGCGGTCCCAGTAGTAATGGCCGACCTCGTGACGGAAGTGACCGAGCAAGGTGCGGTAAGGCTCGCGCATCTGTACGCGAATTTTCTCACGGTGGGCGTCGTCGGCTTCCTTGATGTCGAGGGTGATCAGGCCATTGGCGTGGCCGGTGGTGGGCGCGTTGCCTTCCAGGTCGATGCCGACAAAATCGAAGGCCAGGCCGGTGTCTTCATCGACCGTCTTGGGAATCACCTGCAAGCCCAGGCTGATGAGTTGGGCCACCAGACGACGCTTGGCGGTTTCGACCTTGCGCCAGCGTTCGGGGTTTTCGGGGATCGACAGGTCGGGGATGGTGCGGTTCAGGCTGCAGGCCACGCACAAGGCCTGGCCGTTGTCGGCGGGCAGCAGCCAATTGCACGCGGCGGGCGTGTCAAGGTTGGCGCAGCGGCGAAAGGCACCGGCTTCAGGGTCGGCGTCCAGCAGCCAGGTATCGGCGTACGGGCCGGGCTGCAGGGAGGACAGGCGACTCTGCTCCGGCTGATAGCCCAGCAGCGCCGAGCAGGCCAGGCACTGGCTGTTGCGAAAGAACAGCGATTGCCCACAGCGGCACTGCCAGACCTTGCTGTTGCGCGAGGTCTCGGCCATGAACGGTGCGGCGATGCGCGAACTGAGTTGTTCGAAGAAGCGGTACATGGCGATCTCTCCCAGGGCTGCCCAAGACTAGATCATGGTTACGAGCTGATCGTTCCAGTTTTTTATTGGCGGCTTATTACTTGTGGCGAGGGGGCTTGTCCCCCGTTGGGCTGCAAAGCAGCCCCAGTAAGGTCAACCGGTTCTTTCAGCTAGAACTCGATAGCGGGTTCTGGGGCCGCTGCGCAGCCCAACGGGGGACAAGCCCCCTCACCACAAAAGCATCAGACCGTGATGTTGTGCTTGGCCAAAAACGCCACGAACGCCTCTTCATCCAGCACTTTCAAGCTCAGCTCAGTGGCCTTGGCCAGCTTCGAACCCGCGCCTGGCCCGGCGACCACGCAATGGGTTTTCGCCGACACCGAGCCCGCGACCTTGGCGCCCAGGCTTTCGAGTTTTTCCTTGGCAACATCGCGACTCATCAGTTCCAGGGAGCCGGTGAGCACCCAGGTGTGACCGGCCTCGGGCAAGCCTTCGACGACTTTCTTCTCACTCTGCCAGTGCATGCCGAAGTCCTTGAGCTGTTGCTCGATGGCCAGCGCGCGCCAGGCGTTTTCTTCAATATCAAAAAAGTCCCGGACGGCCTTGGCCTGCTTCTCCGGCAAAGCCTGGCGCATGTCGAGCCAGTCGGCCTTGATCACGCCTTCGAGGGAGCCGAATTTGTCGGCGAGTTTCTGCGCGGCGCCCGGGCCCACGGACGGCACGTGCAGCTTATCGAGCAAGCCGCCCAACGTGGTGCTCGCCGCAAACTCGGCGCTCAGGTCGCCCTGTTCCTGCAACTCCAGGCCGCACTCCTCCCTTGAGAGCAAGGCGCCGATCACGTCCTGGTTATGGCTGTCTTCAAAGAAGCTGTGAATCTCGTGGGCCACTTCCAGGCCAACGTCCGGCAAGTACGTCAGCACTTCCGGCAAGGCCTGCTGCACGCGCTCCAGGGATGCCAGCGAGCGCGCCAGCACCTTGGCCGTCTCCTCGCCCACATCGGGAATGCCCAGAGCATAGATAAACCGTGCGAGGGTTGGCGTCTTGCTGTTTTCAATAGAGGCAATCAGCTTCTTGCTGGAAACGTCGGCAAAACCTTCCAGGTCGATGATCTGTTCGTACTTGAGCTTGTAGAGATCCGCCGGCGAGCCGATGAGTTTTTCGTCCACCAGTTGCTCGATGGTCTTGTCGCCCAGGCCATCGATGTCCATGGCCCGGCGCGAAACGAAATGGATGATCGCCTGCTTGAGCTGCGCACCACAGGCCAGGCGCCCGACGCAGCGGTACACCGCGCCTTCACTGACGGTTTCCTTGCCCTTGCTGCGCTTGACCAGTTGCGTGCGCTCAACGTGGGAGCCGCACACCGGGCAGCTCTCGGGGATCTGCACCGCGCGGGCGTTTTCCGGGCGACGCTCGGTGACAACCGACACCACCTGCGGAATCACATCACCGGCACGGCGGATGATCACCGTGTCGCCGATCATCAGGCCCAGGCGTGCCACCTCGTCCATGTTGTGCAGTGTGGCGTTGGACACGGTCACACCCGCGACCTTGACAGGTTTCAAGCGTGCCACGGGTGTCACAGCGCCGGTGCGGCCGACCTGGAATTCAACGTCAAGCAGCTCGGTCAGCTCTTCCATGGCCGGGAATTTATGGGCAATTGCCCAGCGCGGCTCGCGGGCACGAAAGCCCAGCTCCCGCTGGTAGGCAATGCTGTTGACCTTGAACACCACGCCGTCGATTTCATAGGGCAAGGCGTTGCGGCGCTCACCGATATCGCGGTAGTAGTCGAGGCAATCCTGAATCCCCTTGGCCAGCTTCAGCTCATGGCTGATGGGCATGCCCCACTTCTTCAGCTGTTGCAGGTTGCCGATGTGGGTGTCGCTGATATCCGTGGTCACGCCATAGCAGCAGAATTCCAGCGGACGGCTGGCGGTGATCTTCGAGTCCAGCTGACGCAGGCTACCCGCCGCCGCGTTGCGCGGGTTGGCGAAGGTCTTGCCGCCAACTTCCAGCTGGGTGGCGTTCAGCCGCTCGAAACCGGCCTTGGACATGAATACTTCGCCGCGCACTTCGAGGGTCGCCGGCCAGCCGGTGCCGTGCAGTTTCAAAGGAATGTTGCGTACGGTACGCACGTTGACGCTGATGTCTTCGCCAGTGGTGCCATCGCCGCGGGTGGCGCCACGCACCAGCTCACCGTCCTGATACAGCAGGCTGACCGCCAGGCCATCGAGCTTCGGCTCACAGCTGTACTCCACCGCTGCGCCACCGCCAAACAGGTCGCCCACGGGCAGGTCCAGGCCTTCAGTGACCCGGCGATCGAATTCCAGCATGGTACTTTCATCAAAGGCGTTGCCGAGGCTGAGCATCGGGATTTCGTGGCGTACCTGAGTGAACGCAGACAATGCCGCACTGCCGACCCGCTGCGTCGGTGAATCACGGGTTACCAGCTCCGGGTGCTCGGCTTCAAGCGCCTTGAGCTCGTGGAACAAACGGTCGTACTCGGCGTCCGGAATGCTCGGCTCGTCGAGGACGTGGTAACGGTAGTTGTGCTGATCCAGTTCAGCGCGCAGTTCGAGGATGCGGGTGTGGGCGGCGGTCATGGGTGTTCTCTCATAAAGCAAAAGAGCAGCCGAAGCTGCTCAATATGTTAGTGCATGGATTCTACAGGCAACGCTTAAGCTTGGACCTTAGCGCTTCTGTGTCAGGGCACGACGCTCGAACTCGACGATGCGCTGACGGTAATGCTCGATGGTCTGGGCGGTCAGGACGCTGCGTTGATCGTCCTTGAGTTCGCCGTTGAGTTCCTGGGACAGCTTGCGAGCTGCCGCCACCATCACGTCGAACGCTTGTTTCGGGTGACGCGGGCCCGGCAAGCCGAGGAAGAAGCTCACCGCCGGAGTGCTGAAATGGTCGATGTCGTCCAGATCGAAGATGCCCGGCTTGACCGCATTGGCCATGGAGAACAGGACTTCGCCGTTGCCGGCCATGCTTTCGTGGCGATGGAAAATATCCATCTCGCCAAAGCGCAGACCGCTTTCCAGAATATTCTGCAGCAGGGCCGGGCCCTTGAAGCCGGCGGCGTCACGGCAGATCACGCTGATCACCAGCACCTCTTCGGCAGCCGGCTGGTCCTTGACGGATTCTTTATGGGCGCTCTTGGCCGGGGACTCATCCGGGAAGTCGTCATCACGGCTGCTGAAGCTCGGGCCTTCTTCCAGGTCCAGGTTCAGGTCGCCCTGGGATGGCTCGCTGGCCGCGCTGCGCTTGCCGCGCTTGGGTTCACGGGCTTCACGCACCGGTGCGCTCATCGACGGCAGGTCGTGCTCGTCCAGGTGCGGTTCTTTATGGTTGTCCAGGACACGCGGTGGCCCCAGCAGCTCGGCGCTGCCGTCGTCGTCCGGCAAATTGGACAGGTTGCGGTCCAGGCGAAATTTCAACTTGCCCTTGCCGCCACGCATCCGGCGCCAGCCATCAAAAAGAATACCGGCAATGACAATAATGCCGATGACGATCAGCCACTCGCGCAGACCGATTTCCATGTAATCCCGTGCCTCTAATAAAAAATGCTGAAAAATAAGGGGTTTAGCACCGTGCAAACCGCTTTAAAACGTGGCGCCAACTCTATGTTCTGAATGACGTTTTGCCCACGCATACGAAAATTTGACATTAAACTAGCACGACCAAAGATAACTTTACACCGTCTGTCAAAATGCCTTGAACAAATATGTCCATTTGCCACTTTTCCCAGACCGGTAAATCACCTTACGTCCTGCTGAAAATCCTCCTTCGACCTGCGGCTCAGGATTCCACCAGCGCCATCGCCTCTTCGACATCCACCGCCACCAATCGCGAACAGCCCGGCTCGTGCATCGTCACGCCCATCAATTGATCGGCCATTTCCATGGCGATCTTGTTGTGGGTGATATAGATGAACTGCACCGTCTGGGACATCTCTTTAACCAGTCGGGCGTACCGTCCAACGTTAGCGTCATCCAGCGGGGCGTCAACTTCGTCGAGCATGCAAAACGGCGCCGGGTTCAACTTGAAGATCGCAAATACCAGGGCCAATGCGGTCAGTGCCTTCTCGCCACCAGACAACAAATGGATGGTGCTGTTCTTCTTGCCCGGAGGCCGCGCCATGATCGTTACCCCTGTATCGAGTAGATCTTCGCCCGTCAGTTCCAAGTAAGCGCTGCCACCACCGAAAACTTTCGGGAATAACGCCTGTAAACCGCCATTAATCTGATCAAAGGTATCTTTGAAGCGATTACGGGTTTCCTTGTCGATCTTGCGGATCACGTTCTCCAGGGTGTCCAGCGCTTCGACAAGATCGGCGTTCTGCGCATCCAGATAACGTTTGCGCTCGGACTGCTGCTGGTACTCGTCGATGGCCGCGAGGTTGATCGCGCCGAGTCGTTGAATGCGCGCGGCAATCCGCTCAAGTTCTTCTTCGGCTTCTTTCTCGTTGGCCTCGGCGGTCAGGGTATTGAGCACGCCGTGCAGGTCGTAGCCGTCTTCCAGCAACTGGTCTTGCAGGGTTTTGCGGCGCACCGTCAGGGCCTGCCATTCCATGCGCTGCTGTTCGAGCTGGCCCCGGATCAATTGCGACTGTTGCTCGGCCTGGGTCCGGCGTTTTTCCGCGTCGCGCAGTTCGCGGTCGGCGTCTTCCAGGGCGATCTGGGCGGTCTTGAGCTCTTCGTCGACGGTCATGCGCTTGTCGAGCAACTCTTCAAGCTTCAGGCGCAGCTCTTCCAGCGGGGCCTCGCCCTCCTCCAGGTTGAGGCTCAGTTGCTCGCGTTTTTCTGTCAGGCGTTCGGACTGCATTTCCAGGCGCTCAAGGGCCTGGCGCGTGGAGTCGTGCTGCGCCCGCAGGGAGCCGAGGCGCACGGCCAATTGATGGGCGTGATCCTTGTGCTGGCGAGCTTCCTGGCGCACCCGGTCGAGGCGCTCGCGCAAGCTGTCGCGCTGGGCCAGCAGCAACTCGCGCTGCTCGGTGTCCAGGGCCATGCTGTCGAGGGCTTCCTGCAATTGCAGGCGTGCTTCGCCGACTTGTTCGTGTTCGAGGGCGCGTTGCTCGCCCATCTCGGCCACTTCTTCGTCGAGTCGGGTGCGGCGCAGGGTCAGTTGCTCGACCTTGGCCTTGCTCGCCGAGAGCTGGGCTTTCAATTCGCCCTGCTGGCGCGCTTCGTCCTGCAACAGCCGGCGCAGGTGTTCGCGGCCGGTCTCTTGCTGGCGCTGGGTGGCGCGCAGGGTTTGCAGCTGGTTTTCCAGGGACTCGAGTGTGGCTTCGCGCTCTTCGCGCTCGGCGGTCAGGTTGACGATTTCCTGGCCACGGGCCAATACGCCGCTTTCCGCTTCGCTGGCGCGCCGTACCCGCAAAAAGTGCCGGCCGACCCAAAAGCCATCACGGCTGATCAGGCTTTGCCCGGCGGCCAACTGCCCGCGCTGGGCCAGGGCCTGCTCAAGACTGTCGACCGGCTTGACCTGGCCGAGCCAGGGCGACAGGTCAATCGCCGCCTCCACTTTATCCAGCAGGCTGCCCGGCACGCGAGTGCCGTCCGCCGCCGGGCTGAGCAAACGCAGATCGCCCTGGGCAAAACCCGCCAGGTCAAACCCGCCAAAATCATCCACCAGCACCGCTTGCAGGTCGGCGCCGAGCACGGTTTCCACCGCCAGCTCCCAACCGGCTTCAACCTTCAGGCCTTCGGCCAGGCGCGGACGCTCGGCCAGGTGTTGGTCACGCAGCCATTCAGCCGTGCCGGTGCCCGGGTCAAGCGCCGCTTGCTGCAAGGCTTCCAGGGAAGCCAACCGGCCGTTGAGCCGCTGCAAATCGCCCTGGGCCTGCTGCTGTGCCTGGGTCGCCTGCTGCAGTTGCTGACGCAATTGCTCGAGGCGCTCCACTTGTTGTTCTTCGCTGGCTTCCAGCTCTTCCAGCGTCATTTCGCTTTCGGCGAGTTTCTCGCTCAGTTCGAGGATCGCTGCATCTTCCGGGTCGGCAGCGAGCAGCACGCGCTCTTCCACCAGGCGCCGCTGACGCTCGGCCAGGCGCTCCATGCTGGTTTCCAGTTGCTGGATGCGTGACTGCTGCACCTCAGCCTGGCGGCGCGGCTCGGCAGATTGCAGGTTGAACGTGTCCCACTGCTCCTGCCAGGCGTGCATGGTGGTTTCGGATTCTTCCAGGGCCGCAGCGGCTTCCTCGGCAGCGGCGCTGGTGACTTCCTGCTCGGGAGTGAGCATGTCCAGCTCCTCCCCAAGGGTCAGCAGCAAGGTGCGGTCGTGGCCCAGGTGCGATTCGGTTTCCAGGCGCGCACGCTCGGCTTCTTTCAAGTCGTCCTGCAACTGGCGCAAACGCTGCTGGCCGTGCTGGATGCTCTGCTCGACCCGGGCGATATCGCCGCCCACCGAATAGAAGCGCCCCTGCACCAGATTGAAGCGCTCGGACAGGTCATGGTGACCGTCCCGCAGGCGTTCGATGCTGGCGTCGGCATTGCGCTGCTCGGCCACCAGGGCTTCGAAGCTGATTTCCTGGGTGCCGATGATCGCTTCGCGCTGGCCCACCTGGTCATTCAATGCCTGCCAGCGCAGGGCCGACAGTTGCGCCTTGAGCTGACGCTCCTCGCCCTTGTATTCCTGATACTTCTCGGCGGCCTGGGCCTGGCGGTGCAGGCGCTCCAGCTGGCGCTCCAGCTCTTCACGCAGGTCAGTCAGGCGGGCAAGGTTTTCATGGGTACGGCGGATACGGTTTTCGGTCTCGCGCCGGCGCTCCTTGTACTTGGAGATGCCGGCCGCTTCCTCGATAAAGTTACGCAGGTCTTCGGGCTTGGCTTCGATCAGCTTGGAGATCATCCCCTGTTCGATGATCGAATAGCTGCGCGGGCCCAGGCCGGTACCGAGGAAGATGTCGGTGATGTCCCGGCGGCGACACTTGGTGCCGTTGAGGAAGTAGCTGTTCTGGCTGTCGCGGGTCACTTTGCGGCGAATGGAGATTTCCGCATAGGCCGCGTACTCGCCCACCAGGGTGCCGTCGGAATTGTCGAACACCAGTTCGATGCTGGCCTGGCTCACCGGCTTGCGGCTGGTGGAGCCGTTGAAGATGACGTCGGTCATCGACTCGCCACGCAGGTTTTTCGCGGAGCTCTCGCCCATCACCCAGCGTACGGCGTCGATGATGTTCGACTTGCCGCAGCCATTGGGCCCGACCACTGCCGCCATGTTACTGGGGAAGTTCACCGTGGTCGGGTCGACGAAGGATTTGAACCCCGCCAGTTTGATGCACTTGAGCCGCACGCTTAGGCTTCCGCCAACGCAGCAATGACCAGCGAGCAACTGCGCTCGCCGTAGGCCGAGAGCACCAGGCGAATCTGCGGCAGGTCACGGGCCAGCACGGCGGCGAGCAATTGCTCGAACAGCACCAGGTACTCGCTCATGGACGCCTTGCGCTGATCCAGCGCCAGGTAATAGGCGCGGTTCATCGCCGGCTGCAGGTTCTCGACGGTCTCCTGCAAATACGGGTTGTTGGCGAACGGATAGGCGGCACGCATCACGTTGAAGCTCTCTTCGACGAAGGCGCGGATGTCCTGGCGTTCGAAGCTGGCGATCAGGCGCTGCTGGATTTGCACGAACGGCGCCATGTCGGCCTGGGTCTGCCAGCCGGCGGCGACCGCATTGCCCAGCAGGATGTACAGCTCGCCCATCAGCGTGCACAGGCTTTGCACCTTGTGGGCAGTCAGCTCGGTGACGTGGGCGCCACGGCGCGGCAGGATCGCAATGAGGTGCCGGCGCTCGAGGATCAGCAAGGCTTCGCGCACGGAACCACGACTGACATTCAGCGCCAGTGTGACCTTCTGCTCCTGGATCCGCTCTCCAGGCTTGAGATCGCCGCGAATGATACGTTCGGCGAGGTGGTGAGCGATTTGCTCGGCAAGACTATCCGGCGCCTTGAACGTCATGTTTTCCCTTCAAAATCTTCTATCGGTACAAGCGCGGCAGTGTAGCGCACTTGCCGGTTGATGGCGTACGGCCCACAGAGCGGAATTTGGCATGAAATAAGCAGCCATTAAAGTCCAGAAGCCCCCAAAAACGGCGGTTCCAGAGAACTGGACCATAATTAAGGATGTTGATATCGCATTTTCTTGACCTTTCGGTCAGAAAATCGTTGACCGAAAAGTCAGACATGACTAGATTCGGCGCAAAGCGGTTAACAACAATAATGAGTCTGCGAGGCCTTCCGTGATCCAGTTTTTACTAAACCAGGAGCTCCGTAGCGAGCACGCCCTGGACCCGAACCTGACCGTGCTCAACTATTTGCGTGAGCACCTGGGCAAATCCGGCACCAAGGAAGGCTGCGCCAGCGGCGACTGTGGCGCCTGCACCGTGGTAGTCGGCGAGTTGCACACCGACGATCAGGGCGCCGAGCAGATTCGCTATCGCAGCCTCAATTCGTGCCTGACGTTTGTCTCGTCCCTGCACGGCAAACAACTGATCAGCGTCGAAGACCTCAAGCACCAGGGCCAGCTCCACAGCGTGCAACAAGCCATGGTGGAGTGCCACGGCTCGCAATGCGGCTTCTGCACCCCGGGCTTTGTGATGTCGCTGTTCGCCCTGCAAAAGAACAGCGATGCACCCGACAGCCAGAAAGCCCACGAAGCCCTGGCCGGCAACCTCTGTCGCTGCACCGGTTATCGCCCGATTCTCGCCGCCGCCGAACAGGCCTGCTGCAACAAGCCCCAGGACCAGTTCGACAGTCGCCAGGCCGACACCATCGCCCGCCTGAAAGCCATCGCGCCGACGCAAACCGGTGAATTGAACAGCGGCGACAAACGCTGCCTGGTGCCGTTGACCGTCGCCGACCTGGCGGACCTTTACGACGCTTATCCACAAGCCCGGCTGTTGGCCGGTGGCACCGACCTGGCGCTGGAAGTTACCCAGTTCCACCGCACGCTGCCGGTGATGATCTACGTCGGCAATATCGAAGAAATGAAGCGCATCGAAAGCTTCGACGACCGCCTGGAAATCGGCGCCGCCACTTCCCTGTCCGACTGCTACAGCGCGCTCAACCACGAATACCCGGATTTCGGCGAATTGCTCCACCGTTTCGCCTCGTTGCAGATCCGCAACCAGGGCACGCTGGGCGGCAATATCGGCAACGCCTCGCCCATCGGTGATTCGCCGCCACTGCTGATCGCCCTCGGCGCGCAGATCGTGCTGTGCAAGGGCAACACCCGCCGTACCCTGGCGCTGGAAGACTATTTCATCGACTACCGCGTCACTGCCCGCCAGGACAGCGAATTCATCGAGAAAATCATCGTGCCCAAAGGCGTGCCGCTGTTCCGTGCCTATAAGGTTTCCAAGCGCCTGGACGATGACATCTCTGCCGTCTGCGCGGCCTTCAACCTGAAGATCACTAACGGTGTGATCGACGATGCCCGCGTGGCGTTCGGCGGCATGGCCGCCACCCCAAAACGCGCGAAGAACTGCGAAGCCGTACTGAACGGCGCCACCTGGAATTCCGCCACCGTGGAAAAAGCCTGCGCGGCCCTGGCCGAGGATTTCACCCCGCTGTCGGACTTCCGCGCCAGCAAGGAATACCGCCTGCTCAGCGCACAGAACCTGCTGCGCAAATACTTCATCGAACTGCAAACGCCGCACATCGAGACTCGGGTGACCGCTTATGTCTAACCATCACGCCGTGGAAAAATCCCAGGCCGAACTCGCCGAACTGTTTGCCAAGGACCTGACCAGCGGCGTCGGTCGCAGCGTCAAGCACGACAGCGCCGCCAAGCATGTCTCGGGCGAAGCGCAGTACATCGATGACCGCCTGGAATTTCCCAACCAGTTGCACCTCTACGCACGCATGTCGGACCGCGCCCACGCGAAGATCCTCAGCATCGACACCGCGCCCTGCTATGCATTTGAAGGCGTGCGCATCGTCATCACCCACGAAGACGTGCCGGGTCTGAAAGACATCGGCCCGTTGATGCCCGGCGACCCGTTGCTGGCCATCGACACCGTGCAGTTCGTCGGCCAGGTGGTGCTGGCCGTCGCCGCCCGCGACCTGGAAACCGCACGCAAGGCGGCCATGGCCGCTGTGATCGAATACGAAGACCTGGAGCCGGTGCTGGACGTGGTCGAGGCGTTTCGCAAAAAACATTTCGTGCTCGACAGCCACACCCACCAGCGCGGTGATTCGGCGGGCGCACTGGCGACCGCGAAGAACCGTATCCAGGGCACCCTGCACATCGGCGGCCAGGAACACTTCTATCTGGAAACCCAGATCTCCTCGGTGATGCCCACCGAAGACGGCGGCATGATCGTCTACTGCTCCACGCAAAACCCCACCGAAGTACAGAAGCTGGTGGCCGAAGTACTCGACGTATCGATGAACAAAATCGTGGTCGACATGCGCCGCATGGGCGGTGGTTTTGGCGGCAAGGAAACCCAGGCCGCCAGCCCGGCATGCCTGTGTGCGGTGGTCGCACGCCTCACCGGCCAGCCGACCAAAATGCGCCTGCCGCGTGTCGAAGACATGCTGATGACCGGCAAGCGCCACCCGTTCTATATCGAGTACGACGTAGGCTTCGACGACAGTGGCCGGCTGCACGGCATCAACCTGGACCTGGCGGGCAACTGCGGTTGCTCACCGGACCTGTCGAACTCGATTGTCGACCGCGCAATGTTCCACTCCGACAACTCGTATTACCTGGGCGACGCCACCGTCAACGGCCACCGCTGCAAGACCAACACCGCGTCCAACACCGCTTACCGTGGCTTCGGCGGCCCCCAAGGCATGGTCGCCATCGAGGAAGTGATGGACGCGATTGCCCGGCACCTGGCCCTCGACCCGCTGGCCGTGCGCAAGGCCAACTACTACGGCAAGACCGAGCGCAACGTCACCCACTACTATCAGACCGTCGAGCACAACATGCTCGAAGAGATGACCGCCGAACTCGAACAAAGCAGCCAGTATTTCGAGCGCCGCGAAGCGATCCGTCGCTATAACGCCAACAGCCCGATCCTGAAAAAAGGCCTGGCACTCACACCGGTAAAGTTCGGCATTTCCTTCACCGCCAGTTTCCTCAACCAGGCCGGTGCGCTGATCCACATCTACACCGACGGCAGCATCCACCTGAACCACGGTGGCACCGAGATGGGCCAGGGGTTGAACATCAAGGTCGCGCAGGTGGTGGCCGAGATTTTCCAGGTGGAAATCGACCGCGTGCAGATCACCGCCACCAACACCGACAAGGTGCCCAACACCTCGCCGACGGCGGCTTCCAGCGGCGCCGACCTGAACGGCAAGGCCGCACAGAATGCTGCCGAAACCATCAAGCAGCGCCTGGTGGAGTTTGCCGCGCGCAAATATGAAGTCAGCGAGGCCGACGTTGAATTCCACAACGGGCATGTGCGGGTCCGCGATCACATCCTGACCTTTGAAGCGCTGATCCAGCAGGCGTATTTCGCCCAGGTGTCGCTCTCCAGCACGGGCTTCTACAAGACCCCGAAAATCTTCTACGACCGCAGCCAGGCACGTGGGCGGCCGTTCTACTACTTTGCGTTCGGCGCGGCCTGTTGCGAGGTGATCGTCGACACGCTGACCGGCGAGTACAAGATGCTGCGCACCGACATCCTGCATGACGTGGGCGCCTCGCTGAACCCGGCCATCGACATCGGCCAGGTTGAAGGCGGCTTCATCCAGGGCATGGGTTGGCTGACCATGGAAGAGCTGGTGTGGAATAACAAGGGCAAGCTGATGACCAACGGTCCGGCCAGCTACAAGATCCCGGCGGTGGCCGACATGCCGCTGGACCTGCGGGTAAAGCTGGTGGAAAACCGCAAGAACCCGGAAGACACGGTGTTCCATTCCAAGGCCGTGGGTGAGCCGCCGTTCATGCTCGGTATTGCCTCGTGGTGTGCGATCAAGGACGCCGTGGCGAGCCTGGGTGACTATCGCCATCAGCCGAAGATCGATGCACCGGCGACGCCGGAGCGGGTGTTGTGGGGCTGTGAGCAGATGCGCCAACTGACCGCTGCAAAAGCTGTGGAAACGGAAACCGAGCTGGCTTCGCTTTAGACCGAGGCGCTGCCTTCGCGAGCAAGCCCGGCTCCTACATTTTGATGTGTGAACCCAATCAAATGTGGGAGCGGGCTTGCTCGCGAAGGCGGTCGAACTGACAACAGAGATGTTGAGGTAAACATGAACAACTGGATCAGCGCCCTCGCCGACCTGCAGAACCAGGGCGAACCCTGCGTGCTGGTGACCATCATCGAAGAGCTCGGCTCCACGCCGCGCAACGCCGGTTCGAAGATGGTGATCAGCGCCGCCCACACCTTCGACACCATCGGTGGCGGGCACCTGGAATACAAGGCGATGCAGATCGCCCGGGACATGCTTGTGCGCGGCCAGCAAAACACCCACCTGGAGCGCTTCAGCCTCGGCGCCAGCCTGGGCCAGTGCTGCGGCGGCGTGACGGTGCTGTTGTTCGAACCCATGGGCCAGGTGCAGGCGCAGATCGCGGTGTTCGGCGCCGGCCACGTGGGCCGCGCGCTGGTGCCGTTGCTGGCCAGCCTGCCGTGCCGGGTGCGCTGGATCGATTCGCGGGAACAGGAATTCCCGGAACACATCCCCCAAGGCGTGCGTAAAATCGTCAGCGAAGAGCCGGTGGATGAAATCGACCACTTGCCTGTGGGCAGTTACTGCATCGTCATGACCCACAACCACGCGCTGGACCTGGAGCTGACCGCCGCCCTGCTCAAGCGCAATGACTTCACCTACTTCGGCCTGATCGGCTCGAAGACCAAACGCGTCAAGTTTGAACACCGCCTGCGGGATCGCGGTTTCGACACCGCGCAACTGCAACGCATGCATTGCCCGATGGGGCTGACTGAGGTCAAAGGCAAACTGCCTGTGGAAATCGCCATCTCCATCGCCGGCGAAATCATCGCCACCTATAACGCCAACTTCGGCCAGCACACTGCGAGCGCCGAACCCATTGCCAAACTGCTGCCGGTATCCCGCCGCAGCCAAGCGACTAACTGAGACGACCATGCCTTTGACACGCAAAGCCTACCGTGCCGCCATTTTGCACAGCATCGCCGACCCTGCCGAAGTGGGGATCGAAGCCTCCTATGAATATTTCGAGGACGGCCTGCTGGTGATCGACAACGGCCAGATCAGTGCCCTTGGCCACGCCAGCGACTTGCTCGCCAGCCTGCCCGCCGACATCGAAGTCACCCATTACCAGGACGCGCTGATCACCCCCGGCCTGATCGACACCCACATCCACCTGCCGCAGACCGGCATGGTCGGTGCCTATGGCGAGCAATTGCTGGACTGGCTCAACACCTACACCTTCCCGTGTGAAAGCCAGTTCGCCGACAAGGCCCACGCCGAAGAAGTCGCGGATATTTTCATCAAGGAACTGCTGCGCAACGGCACCACCACCGCGCTGGTATTTGGCAGCGTGCACCCGCAGTCAGTGAACTCGTTTTTTGAAGCGGCCGAGAAGCTCGACCTGCGGATGATCGCCGGCAAGGTAATGATGGACCGCAACGCGCCGGACTATTTGACCGACACCGCCGAATCCGGCTACGCGGAAAGCAAGGCGCTGATCGAGCGCTGGCACGGCAAGGGCCGTTTGCACTACGCGGTGACGCCACGTTTCGCACCGACCAGTACACCTGAACAACTGACCCTCGCCGGGCAGCTGCTGGGGGAATACCCGGACCTCTACATGCAGACTCACATCAGTGAAAACCTGCAGGAAGTGGAATGGGTGAAAGAACTGTTCCCGGAGCGCAAGGGCTACCTGGACGTGTACGACCATTACAAACTGCTGGGTGAACGCTCGGTGTTCGCCCACGGTGTGCACCTGTGCGACGACGAATGCGCGCGGTTGGCAGAAGCCGGTTCGGCAGTCGCGTTCTGCCCGACATCGAACTTCTTCCTGGGCAGCGGTTTGTTCAACCTGCCGATGGCCGAGAAGCACAAGCTGAATGTCGGCCTGGGTACGGACGTCGGCGGTGGCACCAGCTTCTCGCTGCTGCAAACCCTGAACGAAGCGTACAAGGTGATGCAATTGCAAGGGGCGCGCTTGAGTCCGTTCAAGTCGTTGTACCTGGCGACCCTGGGTGGTGCGCGGGCGCTGCGTCTGGAAGACAAGATCGGCACGCTGCAACCCGGCACTGATGCGGACTTCCTGGTACTGGATTACAACGCCACCCCGCTGCTCAGCTATCGCCTGAAGCAGGCCAATAACATCGCCGAGACGTTGTTTGTGTTGATGACACTGGGGGATGACCGGGCGGTGTTGCAGACGTATGCGGCGGGGCAATTGGTGCACCAACGCTGATTTAACAGGTACAACAAAACAAATGTGGGAGCGGGCTTGCTCGCGAAGGCGGTGTGTCAGTCGCTGGATGTGCTGACTGATCCACCGCCTTCGCGAGCAAGCCCGCTCCCACATTTGGTTAGTGGCGAGCCTGGAAAATTACAGTTTTACAGACGAGCGCCCCGGCTTCTTGGTCTGCAACAGATGCGAGAACACCGCATGCAGGTCATCCGACGCGCTTTCCTCATCGAGGTTGAGCTTGCTGTCGATGTGATCCATGTGATGCATCATCAGGTTCACCGCCAAATCCGCATCCCGCGCTTCGATCGCGTCGATCAACTGCGTGTGCTCATCGTAGGAACAGTGCGAGCGGTTGCCGCTTTCGTACTGGGCGATGATCAACGAGGTCTGGGACACCAGACTGCGCTGGAAACTGATCAGCGGCGCATTCTTCGCCGCCTCGGCCAGCTTCAGGTGGAACTCGCCGGAAAGCCGGATGCCCGCGCCGCGATCGCCCCGGGAGAAGCTGTCGCGCTCGTCGTTGACCATCTGCCGCAGCTCGGCCAGTTGCTCGGCCGTGGCATGCTGCACCGCCAATTCAGTGATCGCACGCTCCACCAGGCGCCGGGCGAGGAATACCTGGCGGGCCTCCTCGACGCTCGGGCTGGCCACTACCGCACCACGATTGGGCCGCAGCAGTACCACGCCTTCATGGGCCAGGCGCGACAGCGCGCGGCGAATGATGGTGCGGCTGACGCCGAAGATTTCGCCCAGCGCTTCTTCACTCAATTTGGTACCGGGCGCCAGGCGTTGTTCGAGGATCGCCTCGAAGATATGCGCGTAGACGATATCGTCCTGGGTTCCACTGCGACCGGCCTTACCGGCTCGCGGTTGTTTCTTGAGGGGCTGCAACTGTTCGTTCATGGGCACTCGGGTCGGGAGAACGGCGGCGAATTGACGTTGACTGTAATACGGCACAGAGGGTCGCTGGCAAGTATCGCGTAAAATCAGCGCACATTGTACACAACCCAGTGCGCCAACACACTGTACGGCTGTTTGGGGCGCCGGCTGTATTGCAATGAATCGTTACGTTTGAGTTTAGGCTTGATTCCGCACTTTCTCCTTTGTAGGAGCGAGCTTGCTCGCGAAAAACGTATAAGCACCGCATTCAGTCAGGATGCCAGCGTCATCGTTAACGACCTTCGCGAGCAAGCTCGCTCCTACAGACAGCCCGGTAAAAGGAACACCGCCCCATGTCCGACGTCCCCCAAGCGCGATTACGCCCACTGGCCGACACTTCGCCTTCGGCCATCGTCGCCGGTTTCATTGCCATGATGACCGGCTACACCAGCTCCCTGGTGCTGATGTTTCAGGCTGGCCAGGCTGCGGGCCTGACCACCGCGCAAATTTCCTCGTGGATCTGGGCGATCTCCATCGGCATGGCGGTGTGCAGCATTGGCCTGTCCTTGCGCTACCGCACGCCGATCACCATTGCCTGGTCCACACCGGGCGCGGCGCTGTTGATCACCAGCCTGGGCGGCGTCAGCTACGGCGAGGCCATCGGCGCCTACATCACCTGCGCGGTGCTGGTGACCATCTGTGGGCTGACCGGCAGCTTCGAAAAACTCGTCAAGCGCATCCCCGCGTCCCTGGCGGCCGCCTTGCTGGCGGGGATTCTGTTCAAGATCGGCAGCGAGATTTTCGTCGCCGCGCAGCACCGTACCGGTCTGGTGCTGGGGATGTTCTTCACTTACCTGGTCATCAAGCGCCTGTCGCCGCGTTATGCCGTGCTCGCGGCACTGCTGATCGGCACGGCACTATCCGGGCTGATGGGGCTGCTGGATTTCAGTGGCTTTCACCTGGAAGTGGCAACGCCGGTGTGGACCACGCCGCACTTCTCCCTGGCCGCGACCATCAGCATCGGCATCCCGCTGTTCGTGGTGGCCATGACCTCGCAGAACATGCCGGGTGTCGCGGTGCTGCGGGCCGACGGCTATAACGTACCGGCGTCGCCATTGATTACTACCACCGGCCTGGCCTCGCTGGTGCTGGCGCCGTTTGGCTCCCATGGCATCAACCTGGCAGCCATCAGCGCGGCGATCTGCACCGGCCCTCATGCCCATGAGGATCGCAACAAGCGCTACACCGCCGCGGTTTGGTGCGGGATTTTCTACGGGATCGCCGGGGTGTTTGGCGCGACATTGGCCGCGTTGTTCGCCGCCCTGCCCAAGGAACTGGTGCTGTCGATTGCGGCACTGGCGTTGTTTGGCTCGATCATCAATGGCCTGAGCATCGCCATGAATGAACCCAGGGAACGGGAAGCTGCGTTGATCACCTTCATGGTCACAGCGTCGGGGTTGACGTTGTTTTCCATCGGTTCGGCGTTCTGGGGAATTGTCGCGGGGGTGTTGACGCTGGTGATTCTGAACTGGCGCAAGGCCTGATTCTTTAGACCCAGTAACGAAAAAGCGACCCGGGCGGGTCGCTTTTTCATGACATCAGACTGCCGGGTTGATCGGCTTTTCTGGGTGCCAAGCGTCCAGCAGGGCGCTGACTTCAACGCGGGTCAGCTCTGGACGAGCCTTCAGCCACGCTTCAACAGCGGCACGCTGTTCTTCGTTGACCGAACCACGGGTGGCTTTGCAAACCAGACCGAAGTCATCACCGCCGACGTAGTCCAGGCCGTTGCCGTCCATCGCTTCAGTCAGGAATGCTTCGAGGAAAGCGTCAACCGCTTCATCGTCCAAACCTTCTTTGAAGTCCAGGTTCAGTTCGAAACCCAGCTCTTGAAATTCATCAACGCACAGTTTTTTGCGCAGACGCCGGGAACGGTTAGTCGCCATTGGAACAATCCTCTTAAGTAATAACGGGCGGCACTTTAGCAGTTTAAGCAGGCCTTTGCCCGATTCTCTGGGACGGGCGGCAGAGTGCCAGTAAAAAAAACCGCCAATTGCAGCTATCGTTCAGCCACAAGTGCGACAGCCTTGGGGCATAATGCCGACACTTTCATGACCATTGAGGGATTTTTCGTACATACCCCTCACCTTTTTACCCCCTCAGCAGTAGGGTTTTAATTCTTATGATCAAATCTTTGCGTCCACTGTTACTCGCCAGTTTTCTTCTGCCCCTGGCCTTTTCCGTTACCGCCGCCCCGATCAACACTTCCCTGCCGCCCAAGGTCCAGGAAGCCCTCCAGAAAGCCAAGCTGCAAAACAATGCCCTGTCCCTGGTGATGATTCCCCTCAATGGCCCGGGCACACCTACCGTGTTCAACGCCGACGTGTCGGTCAACCCGGCCTCGACCATGAAGCTGGTCACCACCTACGCGGCCCTGGAAATGCTCGGTCCCAACCATCAGTGGAAAACCGAGTTCTACACCGACGGCACCCTGAGCGGCGGGATCCTGAACGGCAACCTGTACCTCAAGGGCGGCGGCGACCCCAAGCTGAACATGGAAAAACTCTGGCTGCTGATGCGCGACCTGCGGGCCAATGGCGTGCAGCAAGTGACCGGCGACCTGGTGCTGGACCGTGGCTTCTTCATCCCGCCGCAACTGCCGGAGTTCAATGACGACGGCAACGACGAGAACAAGCCGTTCCTGGTCAAGCCCGATGCCTTGATGGTCAACCTCAAGGCGCTGCGCTTCGTCACCCGCAATGATTCGGGCAAGGTGCTGGTGTCGGTCGAGCCGCCGATTGCGAGCATCCGCATCGACAACCAGGTCAAGGTCTCCAACGCCAAGCAATGCACCGGCGATGTGCGCTACAGCCCGATGACCGCCGCCGACGGCAGCGTCACCGTGACCGTCAGCGGCCAGTTGGCGGACGGCTGCAGTTCGCAGACGTATCTGTCGTTGCTGGACCACGCCACCTACACCGCCGGCGCCGTTCGGGCGATCTGGAAGGAACTGGGCGGCAGCATCCAGGGCCGCGACATCCAGGCGCCGGTACCGAAGAACGCCAAAGTGCTGGCTCGTGCGTTCTCGCCGGACCTGGCGGAGATCATCCGCGACATCAACAAATACAGTAACAACACCATGGCCCAGCAGTTGTTCCTGAGCCTGGGTGCGCAGTACCGCACCGATGCCGACGGCGACGACGCCAAGGCCGCCCAGCGCGTGGTGCGCCAGTGGCTGGCGAAAAAAGGCATCACCGCGCCGCACCTGGTGATGGAGAACGGCTCCGGCCTGTCCCGTGCTGAACGGGTCAGCGCCCGCGAAATGGCGACCATGCTGCAAGCGGCGTGGAGAAGCCCGTACGCGGCGGAGTACATCAGTTCGCTGCCGATTGCCGGCACCGACGGCACCATGCGTAAACGCCTGAAGACCACGGCCATGCGCGGCGAAGCCCACGTCAAGACCGGCACCCTGAACACCGTGCGGGCGATTGCCGGGTTCAGCCGCGACAACAATGGCAATACCTGGGCTGTGGTGGCGATTCTCAACGATCCGAAACCGTGGGGCGCGTCCTCGGTACTGGACCAGGTGCTGCTGGACCTGTATCGCCAGCCGAAACTGGCGGCGGCGGCCCCGGTCCTCTAACAGCAGCAAATATCAAATGTGGGAGCTGGCTTGCCTGCGATGCAGACGCCTCGGTCTATCAGGAATACCGAGGTGATGCTATCGCAGGCAAGCCAGCTCCCACATTGATCTCTAATAGCTTGAATGGCCGTGCACTTCAGGCAAGCACCCGCTCTGCCTCAACTCTGTCCCTGCCCGCCTGCTTGGCGGCATAGACACCCGAATCCGCCCGCAGCAACAAGCTGTCGACGCCCTCCTCGACCCGCCAACTGGCGACCCCGAAGCTCGCCGTCACCGTGCCGACACCTTCCATCGGCTCACCGCGCAACGCCTGCCACAACTCCAGGGCAACACTGAACGCCTGGCTGCCGTCGGTATTGGCGCACAGCACCACAAACTCCTCGCCGCCCAGCCGGCAAAACACATCCGTGCGTCGTAACCGCTGGCTGATGCGCCGGCATAACTCCTTGAGCACTTCATCACCCACCGCGTGACCATGCTGGTCGTTGATGCGCTTGAAGTGATCGATGTCGAACATGATCACCGACAACGCCCCCGAGGCACGCTTGACCCGGATCATCTCGGCCTTCAGCCGGTCCTGGAAGTAGCGTCGGTTATGAATGCCGGTCAGGGAATCGGTAATCGACAGCGCCCGCAGCTCTTCCTCGACCCGCTTGAGATCGGAAATATCCGACACATAGCCATGCCATAACGTACCACCACCGGCCAGCTCTTCCGGCGTCGCCTCACCGCGAACCCAGCGCAGCCCCCGATGGGGCAACTGCACCCGGTATTCTTCACGCCAATGGCTCAGTTGCAGGGTGGACAGGCGAATGGACTCCCGTACCCGCTCGACATCCAGCGGATGAATCCGCTCGAAGACCTTTCGCGCATCCTGCTGCAACACCCCAGGCTCGATTTCGTAGATGTCGCGGATGCCATCGCTGGCATAAATGAACCGCGAGACATTGTTCGGTTCCAGGACGAACTGGAAAATACCGCCGGGCACATGGGCGCTGAGTTTCTTCAGCAGGCGGTCCCGCGCGGCCAGTGCCTCATAGGCGCGCTTCTGCTCGGTGACATCCAGGCAGATCGCCAGGTGCCCGACCCACAGGCCATGCTCGTCCAGCAGAACAGTGGCGAGCATGTTCACCGTCAGTTGGCTGCCGTCCTTGCGTACCAGCGTCCACTCGCGGGCCTCATGCACTGCATCGGCGCTGTCCACCAGCATCGCCTGGGCTGGCGCGATGCGCTTGCCGAGGATTGCGCTCAATTGCGCGGCACGGGCTTCCAGCTCGGGGGCCAGGTGCAGGCTTTCGAGGGTCAGGTGGCCCAGTACCTCTTGTGCTTCAAAGCCCAGCATCTGCTCGGCGCCGGCGTTGAAGGTGGTGATCACACCGCGCAAGTCCGTCGCGATGATCGCCACCTGGGTGGCCGCATTGAGCACGCTGCGCAGTTGGCCGTGGGTGCCTCGCAGTTCCTGTTCCCGCTGACGCAATTGGGCGGTGCGCTGCTCCACCAGCTTCAATGCGCGCTGGCGCTGGCTGACCACCACGTAGAGCAACGCACTGAGCAGCACACTCAGCAGGCTGCCCATGACCAGGATACTGACCAGCGACGAGTGATTGCCCTGCTGGAACACCTGGCTGGGGCGCAGGCTCAAGGCGTAGACGTGGTCGCCGAGCGTCAGCCGGCGTGCTGCCACCAGGTCACTGTCTGCCACGGGGTTGCTGGATTCGTACAACACCCGTTGCTCTGCATCGGAGGTGTCGACAATCTGCATCACCAGGTTGTCCCGTGCGGCCTTGGGCAAGCCATCGGCCACCAGCTGGCGCATGCTGATCACCGCCATGACGTAGCCGTAAGGTTCACTGTTGGGCACTTGTGTCGTCGGTGTCCGGCTGACCGGTGCCACCAGCAATACACCCATGGCATAGGCCGGCTCCACACCCACCAGTTGCATGGGCTGGGACACCGCCATCTTCCCTGACTGTTGCGCACGCTCCACCGTCGAGCGCCGCAGTGGTTGGGCCAACAGGTCAAAACCCAGCGGCGAGCCGAGAATGCTCTGGGTCTGGCTGTACAACACCGGCACATACTCATCGCGATCAGTCGCCGGGGTCAGTTCGCCCGCCGCATTCAATTCACGAATGGAGAAATTCGCACCGCGCTCCGCCGTGATTGCCTGCTCGAACGCACCGCGCTGGTCACGCAAAACCCGGGGAGCCCAGGCATAGGCGCGGGTACGCAACAGCAAGGGCTGCGCGAACCCTTCGAACTCTTTGCGCGAGACTGTATTTGAATTGACGAAGAACCGCCGCAGGCTGCCCAGGCGTTGTTCCTGGTCCTCGAAACGCTCCTGGAGACGGCTGTAGCGCTCGTTGACCAGCAGTTGAAAGCGCTGGCGCATCTGCTGCTGGTAAAGCTCGGACGCGGCCCAGGCGACGACAATCGTCAGCGCGATACCGGCCAGCAACACCACCACCGCCACCAGCCACGCCGACACCTGCTCACTGATAAAGCCTAGGATTTTCGGGCGGACGGCATGCAGCGGCATAGACAAGACTCGGAACGCCAGCGTGCGGGTGCGTCACTTTGGCCAGGTCCTAAGTTATAGCCACAGGACTTGCGTTTGACCAGCGCAAAAAAAAGCCGCAAGGCCGGAATGATCCGGGCCTGCGGCTTCAGAACACAGTGATCAGCGCGCGGTGATTTTCCACGCCCGATGGATCTTGGCGTTACGCGCAAAATCCGGGTCGATGGTCTTGTCGCTGATCTCTTCGACGGCATACCGCTCGACGAGGTTGTCTTCCAGCTGGAACTTGCGGAAGTTGTTCGAGAAGTACAACACGCCGCCCGGTGCCAGGCGCGCCATGGCCAGGTCCAGCAACTGCACGTGGTCGCGTTGCACGTCGAAGATGCCTTCCATGCGCTTGGAGTTGGAGAAGGTCGGCGGGTCGATGAAGATCATGTCGAACTCATCGCGGCTGGCTTCCAGCCAGGCCATCACGTCGCCCTGCTCCAGGCGGTTCTTGTCGGAGAAACCGTTGAGGGAGAAGTTGCGGCGCGCCCAGTCCAGGTAGGTCTTCGACAGGTCGACGCTGGTGGTGCTGCGCGCGCCACCCTTGGCGGCGTGCACACTGGCGGTGGCGGTGTAGCAATACAGGTTGAGGAAGCGTTTGCCGGCCGCCTCTTTCTGGATGCGCATGCGCATTGGACGGTGGTCGAGGAACAGGCCGGTGTCCAGGTAATCGGTCAGGTTGACCAGCAACTTGACGCCGCCTTCGCTGACCTCGGTGAACTTGCCCTGGGCGCTCTGGCGCTCGTACTGCTTGGTGCCGCTCTGGCGTTCGCGACGCTTGACCACCACACGGTTCTTGTCGATGCCCAGCGCCTGGGGAATGGCCGCCAGGGCATCGAACATGCGTGCCGAAGCTTTTTCCGGGTCAATCGACTTCGGCGCCACGTATTCCTGGACATGGACCCAGTCGTGGTACAGGTCGATGGCCATGGAGTATTCCGGCATGTCGGCATCGTACACACGGTAGCAATCGACGCCTTCGCGCTTGGCCCACTTGCCCAGCAGTTTCAGGTTCTTTTGCAGGCGGTTGGCAAACATCTGCCCGCCTTCGCTCAAGCGCGCCTGCTCGACCACTGGGGCCGGGGCGGGTTTGATCGGATTCCCGTTCTTGTTGTACTGGCGCTCTTGCGGCTCGGTCGGCGCCTGGTCGTAGGCCGCTTGCTCGCGCTCGGCCTGGCGTTGTTCCGGGGTGCGACGCTCGCCGGTGACGAACTGATCCGGGGTGACCTTGATCAGCAGCAATTTGCACGGCAAGGCGCCGTTCCAGAACGAATACTGTTTGTGGCTGCGGATGCCCATGCGCTTGCCCAGGTCCGGAGCACCGGTGAACACCGCCGCTTCCCAGCCCAGGCACGCCTGGCGCAGACGCTCGCCGAGGTTCTGATAGAGGTACAACAGGCTGGCTTCATCACCCAGACGCTCGCCATACGGCGGGTTGCAGATCACCAGGCCTTTCTGGTTCTGGTCCGGACGCGGCTCGAAGGTACCGACTTCGCCCTGGTAGATCTTGATCCAGTGGCTAAGGCCTGCGCGTTCGATGTTGTTACGGGCGGGTTGGATCAGGCGAGGATCCGCCTCGTAACCACGAATCCACAGCGGTGGCTTGGCCATGCCGATGGCGGCACGTTCGCTGGCCTCTGTGTGAAGTTTTTTCCACAGCGCCGGAACGTGGCCAAGCCAGGCGGTGAAACCCCACAGCTCACGGTTTAGGTTGGGCGCCATGTCGGCGGCGATCATCGCGCCTTCCACCAGGAAGGTACCGACGCCGCACATCGGGTCCGTCAGCGCGCCGCCTTCGGCAGCGATGCGCGGCCAGCCGGAGCGAATCAGGATCGCCGCCGCCAGGTTCTCTTTCAACGGTGCCGCGCCCTGCTGCAGGCGGTAGCCGCGCTGGTGCAGGCTGTGGCCGGACAAATCAAGGGAAAGGATCGCTTCGCCACGGTCCAGGCGCAGGTGGATGCGCAGGTCCGGGTTGATCTTGTCGATGGATGGACGTTCGCCGGTCGGGGTGCGCAGCTTGTCGACAATCGCATCCTTGACCTTCAGCGCGCCGAAGTGGGTGTTGTCGATGCCCGAGCCATGGCCGCTGAATTCAACGGCCAGGGTGCCGTCGGCGAGCATGTGGTCTTCCCACTCGATGTCCAGCACCCCGTGGTACAGGTCTTCGGCGTCCTTCATCGGGAAGCGCTTGAGCACCAGCAACACGCGGTTGGCCAGGCGCGACCAGAGGCACAGGCGGTAGGCGGTCTCCATGTCGGCCATGCCGCGCACGGCCGAGGTGTGCTCGCGGGCTTCCTCAAGGCCAAGCCCGACGGCTTCCTCGATCAGCAGGCCTTCGAGGCCCTTGGGGCAGGTGAGGAAGAGTTCAAAACGGTCCGACATGGGGCATTCCAGGCTTTTCAGCAATAAGTGAACGGGCGACGCATCGCGCGTTCGGTTTTCAATCAAGCGCTTTTCTTGAAGAGCGCTCGTGTGGCACGAATGTGCCGTTCCACCCCGGCTACCGGCCTTTCGGGCCTTTATCGACGGGGCAGTTCAAGTATTTGAAGCAACAAGAAGAAACATTCCGACCCTTCGTCGAATAATAACCGACTGCAACAGGCGGACATTCTCACTAAAGGATTAAACCCATCCTCTTTGAAGGGCACATCATAGCTGGGTTTGCCCAACAAAAGGGGCGAAAAGCCATCCCAGCTTATGGCTATAGCATCGTTATCGTTACGTGCTTATGACAAAACGATCATTGAATCCATGTGACCTATTGGTTAGAACTCAACACAGGTTGGCGCCGTAACGACGCCGACACATAGCTCGCCACGCCGGCAGCGAGCGCACCAACGGCAGAAAAACTCTGCCCGGCCTCGGACGAGGCCGAAGGATATCAAGACAGTCAACAAGTGAGGGAAACACCCTATGAGAAGACTTAAGCGTGATCCGTTGGAAAGAGCATTTTTACGCGGATATCAATATGGCGTTCATGGCAAATCCCGTGAGCTTTGCCCATTTACTCTACCGTCGGTACGCCAAGCCTGGATCAACGGCTGGCGAGAAGGACGCGGCGACAACTGGGACGGTATGACTGGCACTGCGGGAATCCACAGACTCAACGAACTTCACGCCGTCGGCTAATCAAGGGCATTTAATTCCGACACCAGCACGAATACGCAACCACTTAACCACGCACGCCCCATCCGGGCGGCGGGCTTCGGCCCAGGGGCTCCTTCAAGGAGCCCTTTTTATTGCCTGTTGTCAGCCGCGCGGCAATGCCGCAATCGCATCCACCGCCTGGCGAATCAACGCCGGGCCCTTGTAGATAAAGCCGGAATACAACTGCACCAGGCTCGCGCCGGCGGCGATTTTCTCGGCCGCGTGCTTGCCCTCGGTGATGCCACCCACGGCAATGATCGGCAAGCGCCCTGCCAACTCGGCCGCCAGCACCTTGACGATGTGGGTGCTCTGGTCGCGTACCGGCGCACCGGACAAGCCGCCCGCTTCGTCACCATACGCCAGGCCTTCGACACCGACGCGGCTCAGGGTGGTGTTGGTGGCGATCACCGCATCCATGCCCGAATCCACCAGGGCCTGGGCCACCAGTACGGTCTCTTCGTCGTTCATGTCCGGGGCAATCTTGATTGCCAGGGGCACACGCTTGCCGTGGCGCACAGCCAAATCTTCCTGGCGCTGACGCAAGGCTTCGAGCAGTTGCTTGAGGGAGTCGCCAAACTGCAGGCTGCGCAGGCCCGGGGTGTTAGGCGAGCTGACGTTGACCGTGACGTAGCTGGCGTGGGCGTAGACCTTGTCCAGGCAAATCAGATAGTCATCCACCGCACGCTCCACCGGCGTGTCGAAGTTTTTGCCGATATTGATCCCGAGGATACCGGTGTACTTCGCCGCCTGAACCCGTGACAGCAGGTTATCCACACCCAGGTTGTTGAAGCCCATGCGATTGATGATCGCCTCGGCTTCTGGCAGGCGGAAGATCCGCGGCTTCGGGTTGCCCGGCTGCGGCCGTGGGGTCACGGTGCCGATTTCGACAAAGCCAAAACCCAGCTGCGCAAAACCGTCGATGGCCGCGCCGTTTTTGTCCAAACCCGCAGCCAGGCCTACCGGGTTGGGGAAATCGAGCCCCATCACCGACACCGGCATTTTCGCCGGGGCCTTGCACACCAGGCCATTGAGCCCCAGGCGGCCACCGGCACCGATCAAGTCCAGGGACAGATCGTGGGAAGTTTCCGGAGAGAGTTTGAACAACAGCTGGCGGGCCAGGGTATACATGGGCGGGCTTGACTCGGATGGCGGCGAAAGGTGGCGGCGATTATAGCCGGGGTGACGGGCTGCATGCGAGGCGTGCCGTCCAATCGTCAGTTACGGTGCGTCATCAGTTCCTCATAGCGGACCCAGATTTTTTGCGCATAGCGAAGACGCAGGGCCTCACGCTGAGGCCCGGGCCCGCCGCCCACATTGTAGGAACCGATCGCCGTCCAGTTGTAGCCGAACTGTTTGACGAAGTCGGCAAGGATCGACGCCCCCACCTCCACCGACAGGCAAGGCTCATCCAGCAAGCGCTGCTCGGTAATGCCCTCCTTGAGCAGGCGCGGCAGGTGAATGCTGTTGATCTGCATCAGCCCGATATCACGGGTGCCGTTGTTGTTGGCGTAATTCATGGCCTTGGCGCGGTAGCCCGACTCCACTGCGGCGATGGCCTGCAACAATTCCGGCTCCATGCCGTATCGGCTGGCAGCCTCGGCCCAGCAATACGCCCGGGCTTCATTGCCGAAGCCGAGCGTGAGCATCAGCAGCAGCGCCCCCTTGCACCGGGCGCTGCTCATGCCTGCCCCCGACCGCAGGTGGAACAGACAGCGCCCACCGTCAGGCTGGTCATCCTGACCGCACAGGTCACCCGGTACCCTTTGCCGTATACCGTCTTGATCAGACCCTTGCCGCCCTTCAAATATTTGCGCAGCGAACAGATGCAACGGGTCAGGGACTCTTCCGTGGCCTCGTTATGGGGCCATGCCTGTTCCAGCAAGTGGTCCTTGGTCACCAGCACTCCGGCCGAGGACAGCAACAGGCGCAACACCTGCCACTCCTTGGGCGGGAGTTGAATATCCGAGTCTTCACTCGTCAATCTACCGTCACCGTGCAACGTCCAGCGCTCAAAGACCATGGGGGTAGCCAGTACCCCATCGTTCACCACGGCCATTCGTACCTCCGCACCCAACTCACCTTCCAACACTGGTTTCCTGAAGGTCGCGACTATAAAAAGCCCACTCGCTGTATAGGAGAGGAAAAAACCCCATAGGCACTGATTTTTTCAGACTGGGCACGTAGGACCTTTCGGCGATGCCCGCCCAGGGGCGCCACCAACGTTCTTATCCTTCGGTCACCCGGTTAAATGCCCGCTTCACCTGCTCATGCTGGGAGCGCGTCAACGGCGGCGCCTGCCCCGGCTCGGCAGCGGTATGCAGCACATTTGCGACCGCCGTCGCCTGAATCACAAACAATCGCACACTGTTGGCCATGGGCCCGTTGTAGCGTCCGAGCAAGGCTGTGCCGGTATCGCGCTGAAAATTCCCCACCAGCAATCGCCTGCCCGGAGCCACACGCACCACCGTGTTGATCCCCATCCGCTCCACCCCCGCCGAGGGTTTGTCGCGACTGGCAGCCTTGCCCATCTGGCGGCCATCCTCGACGGTGAGCAGCATCTCGATTTCATTCGACTCGGCGAAGCGCGGCAGAACACTGACCTGCGTACCAAAGACCACCGGTTGCCATTCGTCGTGGTCTTCACCCGGCCGGGGCAGATAGAACGTCTGGTTGTCGTTGAAAACCGCGGGCACATTCTCCTGGGTGAGAATCACCGGCAACGTCGTGACCCTCGCTCGCCTGCGCAACTCCAAGGCGGTGATCCGCTGCATGAATGCTTCGTCCTCGATGGGTGCCATGACCCGGGTAGCTGAAGGCTTGTCCGCCCCCTTGTGCATGGTCGCGCCGATCTTCTTGAGCTCATCGCGGTCCACATCCACCAGCCACATCGAAACCTCCACCGCGCGCTTCGGTACGTCCAGTTCTGCCACCAGACCTTCGATAAAGCTCACCTGCGCGGGCTTGCCCTTGATCAGCAGGCTGTTGGTGTCCGGGTACGCCAGCACCGAGATATTCTTGTCGGCCAGTAATCCGGGTTGCCGCGGGGACGCACTCTCCTGCTCGACGGCCAGCAGTTTTTCGATCATGGATGCCATGCCCGGCACCGTGACGGTTCTGTCGCCCATGTTGTACTCGCGGTCTGCAACGTGGGTGTTGAGCACCTGCACCACCCCGATCCGCTGCGGCCCCAGGCGCAGTTCCGCACGCTGGCGGTCCATCAGTTGGGCCAGGCGCAGCACATGGTCGACATAGTTCGGCGGCCCGGACACGTAGAACACCCGCGCCCCACTCGCACGCAGCGGGTAGCGCGCCTCTTCGAGCCCCGAACGGCGCATGAACCCACGCAGGAGGTCGACCGAGATATGCCGCAGGGTCACTACCGAGCTTTTCGCCTCGTCGGCGTCATAGAGGTAAAGCACCTGGCCATCGGTGTACCAGATCAGGCCTTGCTGCTGGGCGACCGACTCCAGCAGCGGTTGGGGCGAGCCGAAATCGAACGCCCCGCTGATGCGCTTGCGAGCTGTCGCCTGACTGACAACGATCGGCTGCCCCAGCGGCAGGGACAACGCGGTAAAAAAAGTGTGCAGGCTTTCATCACGGGCCTGGTAGGAGCCCCCGAACGCGCCGGGGCTGCCCAGCAGCAGCAGGCCGAAAAGCAGCGTCGAGAAACGGTGAAGGTGGCTGAACATGCCTGCATGGCCCGGGCTGAAAGAGCGGCCATACTGCGAGGCAGGCCGATTTCAATCCTGATGGAAAGCTGACGCCCAACCCATCCTGTGCGCATCGTGGCATGTGCCTTGCTTTGCCTTGTCTATCGCAGCTCGCGCCAACGGCGGAACGGGCTCAAGGACACAGACGTCGTTACCCCGGGCTCTTCCTCTGAGTACCCGACGGAACGGCGTTTTTTTATGAAAGGTACGTATTGATGAGTGATCCCCTGGCTTGGGTCAACGGCAGCGATGCCCCGGAAAAGAGCAGCCTCAACCTGGGTTTCATGGCCCTGAGCGATTGCGCCTCGGTGGTGGTCGCCGCCACCCAGGGCTTCGCCCAGCCCTATGGCCTGACCTTGAATCTCAGGCGCCAGTCATCATGGGCCAGCCTGCGGGACAACCTAGTCAGCGGCGAACTGGACGCCGCCCACAGCCTGTACGGCCTGATCTACGCCGTGCACCTGGGCATCGGCGGCGTGGCACCCACCGATATGGCGGTGCTGATGGGCCTGAACCAGAACGGCCAGAGCATCAACCTGTCCCGTGGCCTGCAACAGCTGGGGGTGACCAGTCCTGAGGCACTGGACCGCCACGTGCACCAAAGCCGAACAAAACTCACCTTCGCCCAGACCTTTCCCACAGGTACCCACGCCATGTGGTTGTATTACTGGCTGGCCAGCCAGGGCATTCATCCCCTGCAGGATGTGGACAGTGTGGTGGTGCCGCCGCCGCAGATGGTTGCGCACCTGCAAGCCGGGCGCATCGACGGCTTTTGTGTGGGCGAGCCCTGGTGCGCCAGTGCGGTGAAGCAGAACCAGGGCTTTACCCTGGCCACCACCCAGGCACTGTGGCCGGACCATCCGGAAAAAGTCCTCGGCTGCACCCAGGCATTTGTCGAGCAATACCCCAATACCGCCCGGGTACTGGTGATGGCGATCCTGCAGGCCAGCCGTTTTATCGAACAGAGCACGGAAAACCGCCGCTCCACTGCACAGTTGCTGAGCGCCCCGCAGTACCTCGACGCCCCGCTCGATTGCATCGAACCGCGCCTGCTCGGCGACTACGATGACGGCCTCGGCAACCACTGGCAGGATCCCCACGCGCTGCGTTTTTATGGCGACGGCGAGGTGAACCTGCCCTACCTGTCTGATGGCATGTGGTTCATGACCCAGTTCCGCCGCTGGGGCCTGCTGCGGGAGGACCCGGACTACCTCGGCGTTGCCCGGCGTGTGCAACAACTGGACATCTATCGCCAGGCGGCCAGCGCCGTGGGCGTGCCTGCCGGTGGCGAGGCCATGCGCAGCAGCCAGTTGATCGACGGAAAAATCTGGGACGGTTCGGACCCGGCCGGGTATGCCCGCAGCTTTCGCCTGCATGCCATGGCAGATGTTGCCAGCCGCCAGGCCTTGCGCTGACAGGAGGAACCCATGCTACGAATCCTGTTGATCAATGACACACCGCGCAAGGTCGGTCGGCTCAAGGCTGCGTTGACCGAGGCCGGGTTTGAGGTGATCGATGAATCGGGGTTGACGATCGACTTGCCGGCGCGGGTCGAAGCGGTGCGCCCGGACGTGATTTTGATCGATACCGAGTCGCCGGGACGCGATGTGATGGAGCAGGTGGTGCTGGTGAGTCGCGACCAGCCACGGCCGATTGTGATGTTTACCGATGAGCATGATCCGGGGGTGATGCGTCAGGCGATCAAGTCCGGGGTGAGTGCCTACATTGTCGAGGGGATTCAGGCGCAGCGGTTGCAGCCGATTCTGGATGTGGCGATGGCGCGGTTCGAGAGTGACCAGGCGCTGCGCGCGCAGTTGCAGGCGCGGGATCAGCAGTTGGCCGAACGCAAGCGGATCGAAACGGCCAAGGGGTTGTTGATGAAAATGAAGGGGTGTAATGAGGAAGAGGCCTACACGCTGATGCGGCGCCAGGCGATGAGTCGGCAGCAGAAGCTGATTCAGGTGGCGGAGCAGATTATTGCGATGAGTGAGTTGTTGGGGTGAGAGGGGGGTCGGGGTGTATATCCGTTATTTAGGTAACGGCCGCTATAGGTTCCGCCCTTACGGCGGCTCACTTTTGAACAGCGC